>NC_007429.1:348153-696306 GCF_000012125.1 Chlamydia trachomatis A/HAR-13
TCCATGATCTCGTGAGAAGGAACTTTCTCCCCTTCTAAAAAAGCTTGCTTGATAGGCCATTTCTGAACCATAGTGAACTCAAGCTCTTCACCTGTTGAAGTACGTCCCTTAGCAACAACGGTATCGACAGTATAATTCCCAGAAGAAATCACCCATGTGATGGTTACTTCCTCAAAACAAGAGAAAGGCACCATAATCTTGTGATCAAAACGACCTTCTTTTACCGTTCCAAGTACATCTCCTCGAGAAAGTACAGATCCTACCGAAGCTTTTTGCGTATAAGCCCATACTGTTTCTCGACAAATGGCATTAACGTATTCGCCTCTTCTCAAAAATAGGCTTGTATCTGCCAATATTTCCAAGCGATTCTGTAACCCATCAAAAATTCCTTGGAGTAAACCGGGCCCTAATTCAGCTTCTAATAAATGTCCGGAAAAAGTTACCAAAGCGCCACGAGAAATTCCTTGAGTCTCCTCAAAAACTTGGATCTTAACTTCATCTCCTACGACTTCAATAATTTCTGCTTTCAACCAAGTATCGTCTACGCTAACATAGGCCACTTCTCCCTGACGCACATGCCCATCAACATGCACCCGCAATAAATTCCCGTAAGCTTCTACGACATAGCCCTGCGTCGTTTGTTTTGAAGTTGCTACCATCTGATTCCTTTCTCCATCAAATTAATCAGTTCTTTCCCCTTCTGAACACTCGCCCAACTACTACGAATGGCCATTAAATATGTAGTTAACCGAGAAAGAATTGCATCTGTGTTCAAGTATTTGTCTCGTGACATCTCTTCTACCTTATGAAATTCATAGAAAGAGAGAGTCTGATTCAACATGTGCGGAAGACGCCCGTAATCTCCTAAAACATCTCTCAATTCGAAGAATTCATCAGGAAGCTCATAATTAGGAGAATCTTTTTGCATCAACACATGCAAGACAATGGGATTCGAACTATCTTCATCCCTAAGGACAAAAGACACATCTTTCTGCATTACTCTAGCTCGAAACCCTGCCAAAATAATTCGTAAATCTTGCTTAAAGCGAAAATAGGTTCTAAGAAATTCTGAAGGATAATCTTGATAGTGATCGAGAAAATCTCTAACTAACTCTGAGAAATGAGTTAAACGCTCCTGAGGAGTTTTATAGCGCAACAGAAAATCTTTAAAAAAATCTTCAAACTCCCACTCATCCGACCACATTTGAAGCCGCAACAAAGACTCTACATTACTATTTGTAATGGTCCCAAAAGAAAAGGGAATCGATTTCCCTGCCCAGAAAAAAGCAAAATTTTCTAAATCAAAAAAACGCCGCAATATTACGTAGGACTGCCAATCCTTATCTGTAAAGTTTAGCGCTAATAAATCATTGATTTCTTGAAATGAATAGAGAGGAGGAGATTCGGGTTGTTGAGGAGAAAGGAAGGAAGATAAAAAATAACACTGATTCATAATCCGCTCTTACACCTTCAACTAAGAAACTCTCTAGACAGCCCTCCAGAGATAGTTCTTCTTTTCTCAACGCATACAAAAAAACTCCGAGTTTGCGGAGCTTCCATCGTCAACGAATTTTCCCAATAACGATTTAACCAACATAGCCCCTTAAGCCAAAGATCCTTTAGCAAGACTGAAAGATCATTTCCCGAAAATCTTTCTGTAAAAATCTAGTCAATAAATCTAGCAAAACCTCTGAGCTCATATCTAAAACCCAATTGCGCTCTTCAACTTTTAACTGAGCACCTCCAGAAAAATTGCCAACAGATACCCCTTTCTCTTTAAGCTTAGAAGTTATCTCTTTCCCTAAAGCCTCATTGACAGCTCGAGCTGACACGTGTTTCCCTATATAGGCAGAAAGATTCCCAGAAATCCCTTGTGCATCAACTGCCTGCACTAAAGCTTGCACGAGCTTAGCGCTGACTTCTGGATCTGTAGCCACATGATCTAACCATTCACCCAAAGACTCTCTGAAGATCTTCGTTTCTACTGCCTGCTTCAAGTTTTCCAAAGAACGCTTTCCTGCCTGTACCAAAGCCGCCTCTCCTTTTTTCAGAGTTTGGTCAGCTGTCTCTTCCGCAGAACGAATAATCCTTTGCGCCTCTTCCTTGGCCTCCTCAACAATACGTTTTGCTTGCTCTCTTGCATTATGAACAATAGAACCAGCTTCCTCTTCAGCTGGTTTTAAAGTTTCCTCTCGCAAAGCATCACATATTTGCTTTAATTTATCTTGAGCGCTGAGATCTGCCATATCTGATACCAAGAAAAACAACGTTTATCTTAAAAAAACGATCAATTATGATCCGGTTAGCCCTTAAGGTTAGATCATAACAACGTTTAAAATCAAATACTAAACCTTATGAAAAGAGTTATCCTCTGCTCTCTTTTATTTGCAAGTCTCCCTATAGTTTCGAAGGCAGCCGTAGAAGGAAAGCCTCTTTCTAGAGCTGCTCAATTACGAGAAAGAAGAAAAGATCTCCATGTATCAGGGAAGCCCTCTCCTCGTTATGCTTTGAAAAAACGTGCTTTAGAAGCTAAAAAAAATAAGCCTTCTATTAGCTGGATAACCTATTCCAATTCTACCTATTCCTTTCTTATCCCTAATACTTGGCAGTGCATCGATGATAAAACGCAGCTACCAGAAAAATTAGATGTTCTTTTCATTGGGAAGGGAGCAGGAGGACTGACGCCAACAATCAACAGCGCACACGAAATCATCCATAAAACTGAAGATGCCTATATTGAGGAGATTTTAGACTATCATCGCACGAATGAAAACACACTGGAATCTTCTATCTTTGCGCACATTCAAGCTCACAGCAGCAATTTTACAATTATCAAAACGGAAAAAAACACCTCTTGGGGACGAGTCTTTTGCCTCCAAGGTGTGACAGTCATTGATCACACAGCCTACGTCCTTACAAGCACGTCTACCATAGATGACTATCCCAACGTCTCCTTAGCTCTTCTAAAAGCAGCCTCCTCCTTTAGACTCTCAGAAAAAGAAGAAGCTGCTCGTGGTGATGCCATTTTAGAAAAAGCTTTGAAAGATCTGCAAAATGGAAAATAGCGGAACACTATCCTCTATGATACAAGACTTCTCCTCGCAAAGAATCGAACATAAATCTAACTCGCACAAGCTTACCCGCTAGATTCAAATTCAAAAAGACAGGGAATCGAGAAAATAGCAGCTGAAAAGGAACGTCAATACTTTGGCCTTGAACAGAGACCGAGACTGCAGCCTCCCCGAGGAGAGCCTTAGCTTCATAAATTCTCAAACAAAGAGCAGAGAATCGTCTAATAGCATCACACATCTCCGCATCAAACATAAATGAAGCTTCACAGCAATCACACGCAAGACAATTTTCTAAATCAATTACAGAAAACGCTACGTTCCCGTCACAACAATATGGACAAGAAAAACATAACGCCTGTTTCTTTTTTTCCATGACATCCTTTTTATTCAACACTGCCCCATATTATCAATATAAAACTATGCTTCCTGGGCTGCGATCTGTCTAATAAATTCGGTAACTGCAGACTCTAAAATTTGAGTGTCACCAGAAAAAATGCGAATACCTTCAGCTAGCTTCTCTGTTGCCATGGCATCTTCATTCATTAAGAACCGAAATACGCTCTCTGACAACTCCACAGGTTGAATATCCAATTTTTTCGCTTCTTCTACGCTCAGCTTTCTTTCAACAGGCTGTTGATCTTTCTTGAGTTCTTCTAATAATTTAGGAGAAATTGTTAAAAAATCACATCCGGCTAAAGCAAGCACTTGCTCTTTCGTTCTAAAAGAAGCCGCCATAATCTGAGTCGGAATATCAAATTTCTTATAGTAAGAATAGATATTTGCTACGGAAGCAACTCCAGGATCGGCTTCGATAGAATACCCTTCTGCGCCATAAGCAGCGATCCACCAATCATAAATCCGACCAACGAAAGGCGAGACCAATGTTACTTTAGCTTTTGCTGCTGCGATCGCTTGCACAAGGTTAAAAATTAAAGTTACGTTACAAGCAATCCCTTGGCTTTCTAAAACCTCTGCAGCACAGATACCTTCCCAAGTCCCAGGAATTTTAACTAATAAACGTTTCTTATCTCCTCCCATTTTCTCAAATAGTTGAGATAAAAAAATCGCTCGCTGAACCATTGCTTCTGTATTAAAAGAAAGCCGGGCATCAATTTCTAATGATACCCGACCAGGAACATGCTTTAGAATCTCCAAGCCTAAATTAACTTGGATCTTATCTAAAACAAAAGTCAGAGTTTGAACATCATCACCATTCTGCCGGATGCCCCAAGAAATTGCTTCCTTCAGCATCGACTGGTACTTAGGCTCCTGAGCAACCTTCAAGATCAAAGAAGGATTTGTTGTAGCATCCTGAACCCCTAACGTCTTGATTAAAGCGGGATCTCCAGTATCTCCAACAAGAACACTCCAAAGCTTAAGCTGATCGAACTGGCTAGACATAAACACCTTGTCAATTTTTGACTTTAAGTGAAGCCTACCAAAAAAAACGATACTATTCAAGGGGGTTATGACTCATACCCCCTCTCTTTCTCTAGTTTTTGGGGCAGATCTTTAACCTGCCACAGACTCGAACTCGCTGTCAAAATCAAAGACTAAGTCTTCTTGCTCTTTTTCAAGATGCTGCTTAATACGCTTATGCGTATCAAATCCTGTACCTCCAGGAATCATGTGTCCCATGATCACATTCTCTTTGAATCCTAACAGATAGTCTGTCTTACTACTGCAAGCAGCGTCTGTTAAGACCCGAGTTGTATCTTGGAACGAAGCGGCAGAAATAAAGGACTCAGTTCCCAAAGAAGCTTTAGTGATTCCCAACAGCACTGGAACAGCTTGAGCAGGTTTCCCTCCATCCTCTTCCGTGCGACGGTTCTCTTCATAAAACTCTTTCTTATCGACATCTTCTCCAAACAATAACGTCGTATCACCTGGATCAGTAATACGAACTTTCTGCAACATCTGACGAACAATAATTTCGACGTGTTTGTCGTTAATGTCCACCCCTTGTAGGCGGTATACTTCTTGAACCTCATTAACTAAATATTTCTGAAGCTCTCTAACACCACAAATCTCAAGGATCTCATGTGGAACAACTAAACCATCCGTCAACTGCTGACCTTTGATTACGCTGTCTCCTCGTTGTACGATTAAGTGTTTGGTTAGAGAAATCAAATGTTCCTCTTCCATTCCCGTAATCTCATCTCGGACAACAAGAATACGCTTGTTCTTCTGAATGCCTTTGAAGTCAACAACCCCATCAATCTTAGCGATATCAGCAGCATCTTCAGGCTTACGAGCTTCTACTAACTCGGCAACCCTTGGCAAACCTCCAGTAATATCTTTAGTCTTGATGGCCCCTCGGGGCAATCTCGCTAAGAGCATTCCTGGAGCGATACGTTGACCCTCTTCTACGGAGATAATCGCTCCAGAAGGAATAGCATACGTACCGACCAACTCTTTCATATTGGCATCAGCGTATATGGCGATCTGAGGATGCAATTCCCCTCTGTGCTGTTTTACGATTAACTCAACAAGCCCAGTATTCTTATTCGTGACCTTCTCTGTGGAGACTCCCTCTACCAAATCTTCGTAATGAACGAATCCTGGCTTATCACAGATAATTGGAATGTTATGAAGCTCTACCTCAGCAATTCTCTGTCCTGCTGCAACAGCAGCACCATCATTAACTAAAATCTTAGCTCCTAATTCCACAGGGAATGTCGCCAAACTTTCAATAGACTTCGTACTCAAAAGTTTCTTATATTCACTTAAGCTTCGTCCTTCGTCTTGAACTAAGTGAAGAGCTCCCATCTTGTTAAGCACAAGATTATTACCCTCCTGATCTACGACAACACGCAAATCTAAGTAAACAAGAATCCCATCGCACTCGGCAACGATCTCTGGAGTTGAGGATGTCGCAGCAATCCCTCCAAGGTGGAATGTTCTCATTGTTAACTGAGTTCCAGGTTCCCCGATGGATTGGGCTGCGATAATACCAACAGCTTCTCCTAATCCAATCAAACGACCATTAGCGAGATTCAAACCGTAGCATTTAGCACATACTCCTCGACGACTTTCACAAGTAAGAGTGGAACGAATCTTCACACTTTCAATACCAGCGTCATCAATAGCTTCAGCTTGAGCAGAAGTTAATACATCGCCGGCATACGCTAAGACGTTGCTCTTATCACCAGGCTGATAAATGTTTTCGGAAACCGTACGTCCGTAAACACGATCTTTTAGAGGCAGCAGTTCTTCAGAACCCTGACGGATTGTCGATACCTCGATATGATTTAAAGTACCACAATCTCTCTCAGTAATAATGACATCCTGAGCGACGTCTACTAAACGACGAGTCAAATATCCGGAATCCGCTGTTTTAAGCGCGGTATCTGCCAATCCCTTTCTAGCTCCGTGAGAAGAAATAGAGTACTCTAGAACAGTTAAACCTTCTCGGAAGTTTGAAGTAATTGGAGATTCGATAATGGCTCCGTTTGGTTTAGCCATTAGTCCCCGTAAAGCACCCAACTGTTTCAACTGAGATTTATTTCCTCGAGCTCCAGAATCAATCATCAAGAATAGCGGATTGTGTTTGCTATTTGTTTGTTTCTTGATCTCAGAGTACAAAGCATTCGACAAGAGGTCTGAGACTTCAGTCCAAATACTGATCGTTTTGGAATGCCGTTCCCCATCAGTAATAATCCCGTCCTCGTACTGCTTCTTAACAACAGCCACTTTATCGTAAGCATCTTTTAAGATTTCTTTTTTGATTTCAGGAATCTTAACATCCTTCAGACCCATGGAAATCGCAGCTTTCGTAGATTGTACAAAGCCTAATTCTTTGAGATCGTCTAGGAAGCGTACAGTGGCTTCTAACCCAACTTTCTTATAGCACTGCAGAATCAATTCACTGATACGCTTACTTGGCATGCTATAGTTTTGGAAACCGAGTTCTTTAGGAACGATGGTATTGAAAAATACACGACCAGGTGTTGTTTCAATAATCTGACCATCTATTCGAACTTTAATTTTCTCATGGATGTGAATCCCTCGTCCAGTTTCATCTCGACGAGAACCACAGATCTCATCCTTCAGAATAAACCCTCCAGCATTCAGAGCTCGAAGCACTTCTACTTCGTCTTTAAATGCTTTTGTTTTCCCTCCATGTTCTTCAGGAAAGTAGGTTGGATCAGCCATTAAATAATAGATACCCAATGTCATATCCTTAGAAGGAGTTGCAACAGGTTTCCCAGAAGATGGCAAAAAAATGTTGTCTGGAGCCATCATCAAAACCTTAGCTTCTAACTGCGCCTCGATGGAGAGAGGCACGTGAACAGCCATTTGGTCTCCATCAAAGTCAGCATTGAACGCTGCACATACCAGAGGATGGACCCGAATAGCCTTCCCTTCAATCAATACTGGCTCAAAAGCCTGTATCCCTAATCGGTGCAAAGTAGGAGCTCGGTTTAGTAAAACTGGATGCCCTTTAATTATTTCTTCAAGAACATCCCAAACTTCTGGAGCCCCCCGCTGAATCATCTTCTTTGCTGAACGAATAGTATAAACACTACCCTGATCCTTTAATCGTTTGATAATAAATGGCTCAAACAATTCCAGAGCCATTTCCTTAGGCAAACCGCACTGATTAAACTTCAATTCAGGACCAACAATAATCACTGAACGTCCGGAGTAATCCACTCGTTTACCTAACAAATTCTGTCGGAAACGTCCGTTTTTCCCTTTCAACATCTCCGACAAAGACTTCAGAGGTCTATTTCCAGCTCCCATAACAGGATGTCCGTGACGTCCATTGTCAAACAAAGCGTCAACAGCTTCCTGCAACATCCGCTTCTCGTTACGGACAATGACCTCTGGAGTTTTTAGCCGCAAAATAGCTTTTAAGCGATTATTCCGGTTAATAACTCTACGATACAGATCATTTAAGTCCGAAGTAGCAAAACGTCCACCATCTAAAGGAACTAAAGGACGTAAATCTGGGGGAACAACAGGAATGTTCTTCAATACCATCCATTCAGGACGGTTCGAAGAAGATACAAAACCTTCTACGATCTTCAGACGTTTAGCCAGCTTCATTCTCGCTTGCTGAGATTTCGTTTTTCTTAAACGCTCTTTGAGCTCTCCTAAAAGGCTTTCCAAATCTTCAGATTTGAGAAGATCGTAAACAGCCTCTCCTCCCATTTTGGCAACGAAAGCATCTTTACCCCATTTTTCAACAACTTCTCGATATTTCGCATCATTAAGAAGTTGTTTCTTCACGAGATCAGTATTACCTGGATCGATAACAACATATTCCTCGTAATAAATTACACGCTCCAAATCCGAAGCAGTCATTCCTAAAACATTCCCGATTCTTGAAGGAGTTGTTTTGAAGAACCATATGTGAACAATGGGAACGGCTAACTCAATATGAGCCATTCTTTCTCGTCGCACTTTAGAAAGTGTGACCTCTACTCCGCAGCGGTCACACACAATTCCTTTATGTTTGATCTTCTTATATTTACCGCAATAACATTCCCAGTCCTTAGTAGGCCCAAAAATCTTTTCGCAGAATAAACCGCCTTTTTCAGGTTTAAATGTACGGTAGTTGATCGTCTCCGGTTTCTTAATTTCGCCACAAGACCACTTGTCGCGAATAGTCACATCTGAAGCAATCCCAATTTCTAACTTATCAAACAGCCCTTCTTTTACCAGGGCTGCATCGTCTCGAGAACCTTCTCTGAACATTAACTTCTCTCCAACAAGTGTTTTTTAAGCATCTACTACCATAGGGCGAACATCAAGCCCTAGACCTTGCATTTCTTTAATCAAAACGTTGAACGACTCAGGCGTTCCAGAACGAAGTAAGTTTTCTCCTTTCACGATTGATTCGTAGATACGAGTTCTTCCCGAAACATCGTCGGACTTAACAGTCAGAATCTCTTGTAACATATGAGCTACCCCATACGCCTCTAAAGCCCATACCTCCATTTCCCCGAATCTCTGTCCTCCCATCTGCGCTTTACCTCCAAGAGGTTGCTGCGTAACGAGAGAGTAAGGTCCTATAGAACGAGCGTGGATCTTATCAGCAATTAAGTGACTCAATTTCAACATGTAGATGTATCCAACGACCACTTTGCTATCGAAACGCTCTCCGGTTTTACCATCAAATAGGTAAGACTTACCATCTTCGGGCAATCCCTGCTCTATCATCATATCCCAAATACGAGACTCTGGGAACCCTTCAAAGACCGGAGTTTTCACATAGATACCTGCAGTTTTTGCAGCATATCCTAAATGTGTCTCTAAAACCTGTCCAAGGTTCATTCGAGAAGGCACCCCTAACGGGTTCAAAATCATCTGTACTGTTTCACCGTTAGCTAAGAAAGGCATGTCTGCTTCTGGAACAATCTTGGAAACCACTCCCTTGTTTCCGTGACGTCCAGCCATTTTATCCCCAACTTGAAGTTTTCGCTTGGAAGCCACGTAAACTTTAACTTGTCGGATAACTCCATGATCTAAGTCAGCATCACCTTCTTTTATGTGCTCAGCTTCGGTTTTATAATTGACTTCCAAACGCTGAACAGCTGTTTCATAGCTAGAAAGAATATCTTTCAAAACATCATACATGTCACAAGGAGCCATCAGCAAATCAACTAGCGACTCTCTTTCTAAGAGTTCGATAGTCTCTTGATCAAAAATAGCACCTTCTTGAACCAAAATATCTGCCGAACGACGGTGTATAATCGCTGCAGGAGCTTTTTCATTGAGCAATAGAGCCCCCAGTTTCTCTCTATGTTCTACTTTCAATTGAGCTAACTGACTCTTATATTCTTTCTGTAGATCCTTAAGATGCACAGCTTCTTCAACCAGTTCATCATCGCTCTTGGACAAGCGATCCTTTCTGCTGAATACTTTGACATCCATTACGACTCCTTCTGTACCAGGAGGAACCGTTAGAGAGGCATCTTTTACGTCCGCCGCCTTCTCTCCAAAAATAGCTCGCAACAAACGCTCTTCAGGAGCTAGTTCCGTCTCAGATTTCGGAGTGATTTTACCGACAAGAATATCTCCCGGCTTGACTTCAGCCCCAATACGGACGATACCATCCTCTCCGAGATTTGCCAAAACCTCTTCAGAAACGTTAGGAATATCTCTAGTAATTTCTTCTTTACCGAGTTTTGTATCTCGAGCTGTTAACTCAAATTCTTCTATGTAAATAGAAGTGTACGCATCTTGTTTAATCAACCTCTCGGAGATGATAATCGCATCTTCGAAGTTATACCCGTACCAAGGCATGAAGGCTACTAATACGTTTTTACCAAGAGCCAATTCCCCTTTATCGGTTGCTGGGCCATCCGCTAAAACATCTCCATGCGTAACCACATCTCCCACAGAACACAAAGGAGTTTGGTTGATGCATGTTCCGGAGTTGGATCTTAAGAATTTTTTAAGCTGATAACGATCCTTAAGCGTTGGATTATTCTTCTTCGCTACGACAATCTCATAGCTATCTACGTATTCGACTACCCCATCTTCCTGAGCCACAATAATAGCTCCAGAATCTTTGGCAGCACGCCCTTCTAATCCAGTTCCAACAATAGCAGCTTCCGTTTTCAATAATGGTACAGCCTGCCGTTGCATGTTCGATCCCATAAGAGCTCGGTTAGCATCGTCGTGTTCCAAGAAAGGAATCAGCCCCGTAACCACAGATACCAGCTGTTTTGGAGAAACGTCCATATGCGTAACCGTACTTGTGTCGGCTTCAAAAGCCTCTCCTTTGTATCTAGCCCAGCATACGGGAGTTTTAAACATATTATACTCATCGAGCTCCGCAGAAGCCTGAGCAATGACACACTCTTCTTCAACATCTGCTGTCATATACTCAATTTCATCTGTCACGATGCCATCGCGCACGACACGATAAGGAGTCTCTATGAATCCAAATTCATTGATCTTAGCAAAGGAAGACAGTGAAGTAATCAACCCAATGTTTGGTCCTTCAGGAGTCTCAATTGGACAAATTCTACCATAGTGGCTTGCGTGAACGTCTCGAACTTCAAACCCAGCTCTTTCTCTATTCAATCCCCCAGGTCCTAATGCTGACAGACGACGCTTGTGCGTCAATTCTGCGACAGGGTTTGTCTGATCCATAAACTGAGATAATTGAGAACGGCTGAAGAAATCTTTCAGGACACTGACTAACCCTTTAGCAGAAATAATCTTTCCTGGAGTTAGGGTATCAGAAGAGAAATCAAAGAGATTCATTCTTTCTCGAACGATCTTTTCCATTCTAGCCAATCCAGAACGACAGTGATTCTGAATTAGTTCTCCAACAGAGCGAACTCGTCGGTTTGCCAAATGGTCAATATCATCGATAGATGTCTTCTCATCGCCCATTCGCAAACGAATCAAATATTTCAACGCGCCGATAACATCTTCTTTTCTCAAAGTCACTTGAGATAATGTTTCGTCGTCTAATGGGAATCCTAATTTTTTATTTAATTTATAACGTCCAACGCGGCCTAAATTATAGCGTTTAGCATCGAAGAATAAGCGCATAATTGTGGATCGAGCATTAACTAAAGTTGCAGGCTCTCCTGGTCGTAATCTGCGATAAAAATCTTTAAGAGCAGCTTCGTAAGAATCCGTAGGATCTTTTGTGAGCATCTTAATAATTGGGTGATTTTCATCTGCGCCAACAGCAATCTTCAAAGATTGGACTCCCGCATCTAAGATGCGTTTTAGCATAGCAGTACTTAGCTTCTCTCCAGCTTTCCCGTAAACTAATGAAGAATCCGCATCAACTACGTTATCAGCTAAAACTTTACCAACTAACGCGACAAAATCCTTCTCTAAACGTAAGGAACGCTCCTCTACAGAAAAGAACTCTTCAATAATATCTGCATCTGTTGAATATCCTAAAGCTCGGATAAACGTCATAGCTAAAATCTTTCTGCGACGTTTTTTCCTATCAATATGGATATAGATAAGGTCATTAATGTCGAAGACAGCTTCTAACCAACTTCCTCGATAAGGAATAATTCTAAAAGAAAATAAAACATTTCCTTTAGAATGTTTTTCTTGTTCAAAATTGATTCCTGGAGAACGGTGGACTTGAGAAACAACGACTCTCTCTGCCCCATTAATAATAAAGGTTCCCTTATCAGTCATGATGGGGATGGTTCCCATATAGACTTCTTCTTCTTTAATCCCCGTTTCATCAGTTAAACGGAAACGAACCTTTAAAGTAACACTATAGGTGATTCCCCGACGAATACACTCTTCTGGGGAGTATTTGGGCACTCCTAAGTTATAAGAGAGGTACTCTAAAATCGTAGCTTCATTATAAGACTTGATAGGGAAAATTTCTCTGAAGACTTCTTCTAAACCAATGTTTTCTCGCTCTTCAGCAAGCTTCCCGATTTGAAGAAACTGCTTATACGACTTGATTTGAACTTCGACAAGATTAGGAAGATCTAAAATATCTTCTTTCTTTTTGATGCTGACCCGCTCCGGGCACTTGAACATGCGAGCTCTCCTAAGACTTTAAGACTTTTGGCGATATCATTTCCCTATTTAGTCTCTCTGTGATCTCTAAACAGGAATACGACAGATGCTTTCCAGCTAGGACAAAACAGAGCCTATCCAATGCAGAGACGCTAGATACTCTCTATACACTTGTCCATCCGACAAATACTATCACCTTGATTCCATTAAGAAAAAACCATTGCAACAGAAATATTCTGTTTGCGATGCCAAACACTAAAAGTTAAGTCCAGACAAATCTGTTAAGACGTACCGGGAACCCCTCTGTGCCCAGCTACTGTGCAGCTAAACGAAAAGAGAAGCTTGCAAGTAACCCCCAAAGCATTCTCTTTCCCATAACAATTACAGCCCTTTAGCAACAGCCTTAGCACCGGCTTCTTGTAACTTCTTAACAGTGTCTTCTGCATCACTTTTAGAAGTTTTTTCTTTAACCGTCTTAGGTAATCCTTCAGTCATTTCTTTAGCTTCTTTCAAAGCTAATCCAGTAACTTCTCTAACAACTTTCAGAACCCCGATTTTCTTATCAGAAGGAACGTCTTCCAGAATTACAGCAAACTCTGTAGGCTCTGCAGAAGCAGGAGCATCACCAGCGGCAGCAGCACCAGCAACAGCTACTACAGGAGCGGCAGCAGTAACGTCCCACTTTTCTTCCAATAATTTTTTAAGCTGAGACAATTCAAGCACCGTCAAGCCGCTCAACTGTTCTACTAAAGTTTCCAAACTTTCTGTTGTCACTTTGTCACCCTTATTTTTTAGAATGTTAACACTACTCTTGAGTTTTTTCTGCTTTCTGGTCGACACAAGAAATAACACCAGAAAGAACTGAATTCATAATTCCTGCAACTTGAGACATAGGAGCAGCAATGAGTCCAACAACTTGCTGTCTAAGCTCTTTCATAGAAGGCAATTTAGCAACGGCCTCAACTTCTCGCCCAGACAAAGAAGCATTATCTATTCTTCCAGCTAGAAAAACTAGAGAATCATTATGCTGTTTATTGAAATCTAACACTTGCTTCGCAGCAGATACTGGATCGCCATAGGCGAATACAACCCCAAGATGACCTTCGCCGTCTTCTGGATCCATTTCTACGCCAGAAGTCTCTAAAGCTTTAAAAAATATCTTTTTCTTTAAAACTTCAAACTCAGCAGAGACCCCGGAAAGATTATTTCTAAAACTTCTAGAATGCGCAGCAGTAAAACCCAGGTATCTCAACAAAATAAAACCTTGAGAAGCGGTTATCTTTTCTTCAACCTCGCGAAGCAGCAACTTTTTCTCTTCTTTCATTTTTCCTCTTTAAACTTAGAATTATAACGCAATCAACTCCCTAGTATCCACGGTAACCCCTGGCCCCATGGTCGAGGAAATAGTGAAATTAACTAAATATTGTCCTTTAGCAGTTGCGGGTTTAGCTTTAACTAAGGCTGCACACAACGCTTCGACATTTTCTTTGATTTGCGCACTATCGAAAGAAAGCTTCGCAACTCCGACGTTGCATACACCAGCTCGATCAGCTTTAAATTCAATTTTACCTTTTCGCAGTTCCGCAACAGTTTTAACCACATCTGTTGTTACAGTTCCGGCTTTAGGCGTAGGCATAAGGTTTCTTGGACCCAAAACTTTTCCTAGCTTTCCGACCTCTCTCATCATATCGGGAGTGGCAACCGCAACATCGAAGTCAACCCATCCACCTTTGATTTTCTCTACTAAGTCGTCGCTACCAACAAAGTCCGCTCCTGCTTCAATAGCCTCTGCAGCCTTATCTCCAGCAGCAAAAACTAAAATTCGCAAAACTTTACCTGTACCGTGAGGTAAAGAAACCGAACCACGAATTTGCTGATCACTCTTTCTTGGATCGATCCCTAATTTAACAGACACATCAACCGTTTGATCGAAACGCACAGTAGGACACTGTTTTAAAATATCTATCGCTTCACCCAAAGAATACGACTTAGCTAAATCGTAAGTCTCTTGGATACCACGAATGCGTTTTCCATGCTTTGTCATAATTATGCAGCTCTTTAACTAATTACTCTACATCTACACCCATGCTTCGGGCAGTCCCTTCAACCATTCTCTCGGCGGACTCTAAAAGAACAACATCCATGTCCTTCATCTTTTGCTCAGCAATTACCGTAATTTGTGCTCGAGTTAATTTACCAACTTTGTTTCTATTAGGAATCTTAGATCCAGATTCCAAGCCCAAAGCTTTTTTAATTAACGAAGAAACAGGAGATTGTTTCATTACAAAAGAAAAAGTCTTATCCGAGTATACAGTGATTACAACAGGGAGCAAATCACCTGGACGGTCTTGAGTTGCCGCATTAAACTCTTTGCAGAATCCCATGATATTCACGCCTGCAGCACCTAAAGCAGGACCAATTGGTGGAGCGGGGTTAGCTTTCCCTCCAGGGATTTGCAATTTAATGATTTTAATGATTTTTTTATTCGACATATTCAACCCTACTCTACCTTAGTATTCCTCTCAAAACGAGGGGGAAAAACGAAAAAGTTAAATTATAAGAACATAGAGAATAAGAATACACAGAATTTCTTATTCTTACTCACTTTCTTGCCCTGGCACGACTTCCTCTACCTGCCAGAACTCTAAATCATCGACGCGAGTCTCTCTTCCAAAGATAGAAACCATAACGCTAAGCCGCCCTTTGTCGTGGAACACTTCCGACACAACCCCAACAAAGTTAACAAACACGCCGTCATTAATTTTAACCTGAGATCCCACTTCAAACTTATGTTTTTGAACAACCCCAGATTTTTTCTCTTCTAGATCTGCTAAAATATTTTTTACTTCTTCTTCAGACAGAGCAACGGGAGCGCCTCCCCCTAAAAATTCAACTACACCCTGTGTCTTCTTCACATAAGACCAAGATTCATCTGTTAAATGCATCTTGACTAAGAGGTAGCCTGGCCAAATATACTTCTCAACGATCTTATGTTCACCTTTCTTCACTTCCATAACATTCTCGGAAGGCAGGATGATCTGCTGAATAAAATCAGACATCCCTGAGGCTTCTTTAAAATCTTCTAAAGACTTTTTTACTTTCTTTTCTTGAGCCGTAAAAACTTGGACAACATACCACTTAAACATGAATCAACCAAAGAAAAAGCTTGTTACTTTACCGAACAATGAAAGGGACTTTCGAAGAGCTAAATCCACACAATAGATGGAAAATCCAAAGCCAAAAATATTCATCAAAACAATCTTGACGTATCTTTTAAGATCTCGCTTATTTACCCACTCAATCTTCTTAATTTCTTCGATAAAGTTACCCGCAAAAGCTGCTTGTTTTTTTACAAAAGATACTTTCTTAAGAAATTTTCTTCGGTGATCTTGCCCCATAAGCGAATTCTTCTTTCAGTTACCTAATACGAGTGCGGAGGGATTCGAACCCCCGACCGGCGGCTTTGGAGGCCACTGCTCTACCATCTAAGCTACACACCCAAAGGCAAGGCTTTTCAGCCTCGCCAACACATCACTTAATTTATGCAATGATCTTAGAAATAGTTCCAGCACCGATTGTACGACCACCTTCACGAATCGCAAATCTCATACCTTCTTCTAAAGCCACAGGGCTAATCAATTGCACTTCAAACTCAACGTTATCCCCAGGCATGACCATCTCAATTCCCTCAGGCAGAGTTACCACACCTGTGACGTCTGTTGTACGGAAGAAGAATTGAGGTCTATATCCTGTGAAGAAAGGCTTATGTCGTCCACCTTCTTCTTTTTGCAAAACGTAAACAGCACACTTGAACTGTGTATGAGGTTTAACACTGTTTGGCAAGCAAACAACCATTCCTCTTTCCACATCGTTCTTACCAATACCTCTGAGGAGCAATCCAACGTTCTCTCCTGCACGACCTTCTGGGAGTTCTTTTCTGAACATTTCAACCCCAGTAACAATCGTTTCTTTAGTATCTCTAAGACCGACCAACTGAACTTTATCGGAAACTTTAACAATTCCACGCTCAATACGTCCAGTTACTACAGTTCCTCGTCCGGAGATAGAGAATACGTCCTCAATAGGCATTAAGAAAGGCTTGTCAATTTCTCTTTCTGGAGTAGGGATGTTATCATCGACGGCTTGCATTAGCTCTCGAACTTTCTCTATGTATGCAGCATCCCCTTCCAAAGCTTTCAGAGCAGAACCTCTGATGATTGGACACCCTTTGTATCCTTTCTCTTCAAGAAGCTCAACCAACTCCATCTCAACTAAGTCGACCAATTCAGCGTCTTCTTCGGAAATCATGTCAATTTTATTGAGAAAAACAACGATGTAAGGAACCCCAACTTGTCTTGCCAAAAGAATATGCTCTTTAGTTTGAGGCATAGCTCCGTCTGTTGCAGAAACTACTAGAATAGCCCCGTCCATTTGAGCTGCACCGGTGATCATGTTTTTAACATAGTCAGCGTGACCAGGGCAGTCCACGTGAGCGTAGTGACGATTAGCTGTTTCGTACTCAACGTGGGAAGCGTTAATTGTAATACCGCGAGCTTTTTCTTCAGGAGTGTTGTCAATAGAGCTATAATCACGAAAATCAGCCAACCCATCTCCAGACAACGCACGCGTAATAGCAGCTGTCAACGTAGTCTTACCATGGTCAACGTGGCCAATGGTCCCTATGTTGATATGAGGCTTATTACGTTGAAAAGTTTCTTTTGACATCTCAAAAATCCTCAAATTAAAAATTAGTTTGCTACCAATATCTTTTGCCCAGAATAGGAATTGAACCTACGGCCACTTGCTTACCATGCAAGTGCTCTACCACTGAGCTACCTGGGCTTAGCACAAAAGAGGAAGCAACCTAATTAGCATCGCAATTTTCCCGCAATCAAACTCTCAACCAGCCTGAACTAGTTTTCTCAATCCCTCAGCCGCAGACAAAAGTGGTGCAGAATACAACTGAAGATAATCTCGGTCTCGACACGAGCATAGTAACTTCAGACGCGGATTATTATCAAGCTTTCCTCTTAAAACTGCATGACTTTATTTATAAGGATAGCAAAACAACCTTAACGATGTCTGTAGACAACACGAGCCTTCGTCAAATCATAAGTAGACATTTCGACGGTCACGCGATCTCCAACGAGCAAGCGGATATTACTCATACGCATTTTACCGCACAGATGCGCTGTAATGGGAACCCCATTCTCTAACATCACCCTAAAATGCATGCCGGGCAACAACTCTTCCACTCTACCTTCTAGAACGATCGTATCTTCTTTTTTTGCCATTCCTAAAAAAACCTAAAAAACATTCTATCTCTTGATCCCAGCATTCAAACAAAAAAACAGGCTTGGGCACCCAATGAAGCTGCAGCACCTGTTGTCCTCCGGAAACTCGAGAGAGCGATTATATCGACTAAACAGAAAATGTCAAACAACTTGTCAAAAAACAGAAGGAAAAGTATCTTTTGACATTCTCTCTTGAGTTTTTGCGGGAATAACAAATATTTTTTTAATTTGTTTACAAGCAAAAACCCAATACCTTAAACTTGTCCTCCTTAGACTCAATACTTCACAGTAAAACTCCCCATTCTTCCGAATGAGAAGCTTCGCTTCTGTTTTAGAAAAACATTTTGAGACACTCTAGTTAGTCCTTACCTGAAAATTTTGTCTCGGTATATAAAGTAGAGTAGATAGGCCATGGTCAAAGCCGCTCATCCCCTACATTCTTCTATTTCCGGCGCGCTGCCCTTGCATTCTTCGAGAGGGGGAGCTTATCACGATTCTCTAGGAGATCTGCACTCTCCAATTTCTTTGACTCCGCCCGCATTATCCGTACTCACCCCAGAGCCTGCTCAAAGCAAAAGTCGGGTACAAGCCGTAGCCAATACTATCGGAGACTTTTTACAAAGAAACTGGAAGCACTTACTCTTGTATATTCTTGCCTGGTCTCTTATTTTAATTTGTCACAGTTCCGTTGCACTTGTTTTAAGCATTTGGCTAGGAATAGGATTTGGAGCTGGTGTTGTCCTTGGTATTATTTCTGCTAATTTCCTAGATAAAGAAAACAAATACCCTCACTTAAACAGTCTTTGGAACATCACTAATCACGGATTACAACAACTGGATCCTAATGGAACTCGTCAGGTTCTGCTTGCCACCGTTATTGCGTCGATTTCTGCCCTTATTTATGCCTCTCCTCAAGCTATCGGGTTTATTATTGGAGCTTTTTTAGGACATCAAACAAGCTCGTTAGCTGTTTATGGATACCGGTTCAAATCAGGTCCAGGATATATTGCAGATCAGGAACTGTTTGATAAACAAGAAAAACGAATTCGACAAGCCATCATGCAGTGTCGGTTAATTCGTAACCAAATGATTTTGCAACGCCGCCTAGATACATTACAGAAACGCGCCCATCGTCCGGGACAATCACAAACCATAACAATACGACCTCTTACAAACCGCATTTCTCTGCCCGAAGAAATGGAACATGAGATCTTGGGCAAGAAACCACAAGTAGTCATTGCTATGCTCGACAATAAAATTGCTCAGCTCAACCAATCGCTTGTACAACTCTATGACCGTCCAACACGAGTTATTGAACAATGATATTAACTACCCCTTCTGAACATAAAGCTTGTCTAGAAAAACAAGAGAAAGCTGTGGCTCTTCTCTTCCCAGAAAACTTTGTTAAAGATACTTTTTACAAACAACTCTTACAGATTGGTCGCACAGCCAAGCCTTTTCCAAAAGAGTTCTTGACAAAAGAAAATTTAGTTTTAGGTTGCCAAAGCGATCTTTACCTCCATGGCGAGTTCAAAAATAACGCAGCGTTTTTTTCCACCTATACCGAAGCTCTAATCTCTTCAGGCGTTGCTGTACTGTTCTCAGATATCTATTCAGGAGAAACTCCCGAAACCATTCTTACTTGCAAGCCTTTATTTTTTGAGAAGTTAAGTCGACACCTATCCATGGGGAGATCTCGTGGAGGAGAATCTCTATTCCTGAACATGCAACGTATAGCCGTTCAATATCTGGCTCGAAAAACCTAATGAGATAGCCAATGATTCTCATTGGCTATCTCCTCCTGCTCACAAGACTACTTAGTTTCTTCGACGAGCATTCCTTACCAAGCGGAATGCTGTATAGAGAAAGTATAATAGCATGACCCCGCACCATATCATACGTATAACATTAAGCGTGCGCGCCACACCTGTTGTCTGAACATCAGTCTCATAAATCCCAGTAATAGATGGAAGAACAGGTCTGGTTGTGCTATTCCCCGAACATGTACTAGTATTATTTAACGACGGGATAGTCGAATTGGCAATTACTGTAGAATTTGGTGTAGAGGTATTGTTGCAAGGAACTTCTCGACATATCTCTGGCAATCTTAAGCTAAAGCCGTCTATTCCGAGAAACATTAGCTGCACCAAAGCCCCACAAACTACAGACACTAACTCTACCGAAGTACCAACGGCAGCATGTTGTCTAGAACGATATCGGTCTCTCCGATCATCCCCAAATAGCTCTACCGCTTGACTATTGGATTCAGAGACCCTAGCCCTTTCTTCTCTATATACACTCGGAGTTGTAATCCTCATGCCCAATCCAACAACTCTATCCCATAAGGCAGGCCAATGCCTCTCGGCAATATCCAAAAGAATTACAGGTATCAGAGTAGACTCCATCCAAAAAAATAGGTTCCTCAGGCAAGACTGGCGAGGATCATTTTGAAGCAGCAACTGAATCGTTACCCCGTAGCCGCAACTTAACTCCATAACTCCGACCAACCATGCCCAAGAGGAGAATAACTTCGCAAGCATCCTTAACATACGGGAACGTTGCGCTCTTCTTGGACTATGAGTACACAATAGAAAGATTTCCGAAAGAACTCCTCCCACATAAGAAGCTGTAAATCCTGAATCCAACATATCTAAAGCTTCCCAAGATACAGGGGTATAGGAATATGCAGCCTTGGTTGTAGTTAGAGTATGTCTACACAGAGTAGTCAACAAAAGAATCAACCGTACATAAGAAAAAGGGAAGGGATTCGCTGCTCGCACAGAAGAGGTCATATCCTCATTTAAAGCTGCATACAAACGCGCAAAAGCAACACTATCTTCTGAGGATACTACTCGAACAAGTTGCAAACGAGAAGAGTCCGAATCCTCACTAGTAGGAGAACTCGCTGCAGACAAAGAACTCAATCCTGCAAGCCGTATAAATTCCATACGCAAACCAAGTTCAAAGCATGCATCCCCCACTCCAGGAGTAATACTTTGTGAGTGAGGAGAAAATGGAACATGTGAAACACACCCATCTCTTCGGGCAGACAGGTATCCACTCATATCTAGAATTCGTCCACAACTACCAGGACTTGTGTAGAAATGTCTATTGTCGCTTACTGTTACAAAAAATGATGGATTAATTCCAACAACCCGAATACGAGCACGCTGTAACGGACAGCTAATCAACTGAAGAGCTCTCTCTACAAATAGCCCTCCATCGCCATAGTAAATCTGTAAAAACCACCCATCAGACACCCTACTGAAAAACCTATCCCAAGCTCTCAACAAAGCTTGTACCTTAGGGTGATGAGCAGAAATTGGAAAACAGCCCGCCACCCCTAGTCCTCTAGCGAGCAGGTTACAGGCCATTCCACCAGCATTAGGAATCGCAGTCACAGGCTGATGAAAGAGTTCGCTCAACTGAAAGCTCTCTCCCCACACACTACGATGAGTTGACCCACTAGCATTAACGTATCCTACTTCAACAAACGGTATTCGATTGTCGTCGTCATCATCATCACTAAAATCACATACACGCACTCCAGAACGCCTATTCGCAGCAGAATCAAGACTCAAATCTATCAAATCTGAAGAGGGACTGCTATCCCCCCCCAATAACCATTAAACTCACATGTTCTGCAGTAGCCTGAATCTGCATAGAAGCAGAACTCACAGATACCCCATCTTCTGGTAAAGAACTCTGAACACTCGATTCAGTGGTATTCTCTTCGTCGCTATGTATGCGACAATAAGGTGTGTCTTACTATTATTGGAACATGGATCAGGCATATCTTCTCCCTAAAGGCGCCCCCTTTAAAATTGTTATTTAACAACCACAAATGCTTCTAAACGACCCAATCCCCTCATTGCCATGAACTAAAAAACTTGTGATCGAGTCAAAAAAAAGCTCTTTGCTAGACCTTTAGGTCTAACAAAGAGCTTTATCACCGTTCGCGAATTACTAATCTCTTCTCTGCTTAACCTCCTTCGGTCCACCCCTCAGTCAAAGAAACCCAACGTTTGGTAACAGGATGCATCATTTGAGAGAAAACAACTTCATAGGAAGCAATCATTTGCGAACAAACACACCCAGAGAACTGCTGCTGCAGACCTGACTCTGAAATCAAAGCAAAAGCGTTTCTAAAACTGAGTGTGTTCATATATGGAAATAATTTTTAATATTGGCTCAAGATTTTATTCTTCTTAGAAAATAAACTCAAGAGCTTTTCATTCGCTTAAATAACTGAAAATGAGATCCTCTAATTCAACAATCTTGGGAACGATAAAACATTTTTGACCCAAGCTTGGTCACACCCGTCTCTAAGAAGTAGGCACAAATACTATGTTGAACAAAACAAGAAGAAAACGGATGAGCCCATGTCTAAAAAGCCCTCTGTAGACCAGAAGGCTTGCTTTGACTTTGTAATGATTATAAACTTCTCTTGATTTCGGTCTCTATCCTTAAGTACTGCTCGAACCCGTAACGCGGAGTCCTTCGAATTACACCAGGATCTAGTTCTGATTACACAACACCTTGTTACTAACATCGACTGATGAGCATCTAAAAACAATACACAATTGTTACTTAAAACGACTTTTAGGCGTTCATCATAATAAATAAAAAAGAAACCAAGGGAATAGTATCGATTTCAAAGAAAAGGCGCAACGATAAAACAAAACCGTCTTAAATAAAAATTATAATACCTTGATAAACTTTGTTCTTGTCAAACATTAGCCACCTATGATAGGCTTCCCTTCTTCTATCCTGGGGCAATAGCTCAGCGGTTAGAGCTGCGGACTCATAACCCGTAGGTCCCTGGTTCAAATCCAGGTTGCCCCATTCTTGTCTCCCGGTCTATAAAAACTCTCCCTCTAAAACACTAAAGTGTTGAACTCGACAGTTCCTTAGCTGAGTTTATCAATGCCTGCATCAAAAAAATATCTTTGCGCAAAATGCCTGGGCACTCTACCCCAGAAGACACATCAATTCCCCTGGGATTGAGAAGACTGATACCTTCTTTGATATTCCAAAGGTTGACTCCTCCACCCAACATCCAATTATTATGTTGAAAAGGAGAGAATGCTTTCCAATCAAAAGGAGAGCCTCTTTCTCCGCCAATGTGGTCGTATACAACAGTTACTGCATCGTTCATTGGGGGCAGTGCTGCAGAGGGCTGCCCATTAGAATAAACGGATACAACATAGAAAATAGAAAAATGCTCTCGTAAATGAGAAAATTTGAATAGAATATCCTCTCCAGACAACTGGATACTGGTAATCCCTGTCGTCTCAGTAATAGCTAAAATTTCTTCTACTGAATGCTCTGGGAATACTCCAACAGGTTCCGAATTCCCTTCCTGTATAGCCTCTACGATATACTTTGCTTTTTCTTCACTCACACATCTTCGAGAATCTTTAGCAAAAATCATGCCAATGTAATCGGCTCCCGCTTTGGCAGCTTCCCGAGCATCATCAGGATGCGTAATACCACAAATTTTCACCTTCATATAACAAAGGGGCTAAAACCAACTATTTAAGCAAATTCACAGAAAAAAGTAAGACAAGAAGATTAGCATATCCAAGAGATTTATATCAAAGCAATAGAAAATAAATCATATAAAAATAAGCCTTCCTTGCAAGAAATCGAGTATTACGCTTTGATCTATCTTACAAAATACATGCACAGGTTATTCAGCAAATCTCATGTTTACAGACAAAGAAACTCACAGAAAACCATTTCCAACTTGGGCCCACCTTCTCCACTCTGAGCCATCAAAGCAATTTGTTTTCGGTAATTGGAAAATGAACAAAACGCTTACTGAAGCTCAGACCTTTTTAAAAAGTTTCATCTCTAGTGACATTCTGTCTAATCCCCAAATCATTACAGGAATCATTCCTCCTTTCACACTGCTGTCAGCTTGTCAACAGGCTGTAAGCGATTCCCCCATCTTTCTTGGAGCCCAAACCACTCATGAGGCTGACTCAGGAGCTTTTACTGGTGAGATTTCAGCCCCAATGCTCAAAGATATCGGAGTCGATTTTGTTCTCATCGGACATTCCGAAAGACGTCATATCTTTCATGAACAAAATCCTGTACTTGCTGAAAAAGCTGCTGCAGCTATCCATAGTGGAATGATTCCAGTTCTGTGTATTGGAGAAACTCTAGAAGAACAAGAATCTGGAGCAACTCAAGATATTCTTTTAAATCAACTGACTATAGGATTATCTAAACTCCCTGAGCAAGCCTCTTTCATTCTAGCTTATGAACCAGTCTGGGCTATAGGCACCGGAAAAGTAGCTCATCCTGATCTAGTTCAGGAAACCCATGCTTTCTGTAGAAAAACGATTGCTTCTCTCTTTTCCAAAGATATTGCGGAACGCACCCCCATTCTTTACGGAGGATCTGTGAAAGCCGATGATGCTCGCTCACTTTCCCTCTGCCCTGATGTTAATGGTCTTTTAGTTGGAGGAGCCTCTTTATCTTCAGAGAATTTCTTATCCATTATACAACAAGTCGATATCCCATAACTCACACGTACCTATGTCGATCACATCCCCTCCTATAGAAGTTTCTGTCCTGACAGATTCTATTAAGAATCTTTTAGAAAAAAATTTTCTTCGCGTAGTGGTTAAAGGAGAACTTAGTAACGTCTCTTTACAAACAAGCGGTCACTTATATTTTGCTATCAAAGATAGCAAGGCTGTACTTAACGGAGCCTTTTTTCATTTCCGTAGCAAATACTTTGACCGCAAACCAAAAGATGGCGACTACGTGATTCTTCATGGGAAACTCACAGTCTATGCTCCTAGAGGACAATACCAGATTGTGGCCTATGCTCTCACCTTCTCCGGAGAAGGTAATTTGCTGCAACAATTCGAAGAACGCAAACAACGTCTCGCTGCTGAGGGATATTTCGATCCTAAACGCAAAAAGCCTCTTCCTTCAGGAGCTCGCGTAATAGGGGTGATTACAAGCCCTACAGGGGCTGTAATTCAAGATATTTTACGAGTTCTTTCTCGCCGTTGTCACCAATTTCAAGTCATCTTATATCCAGTGACGGTACAAGGAGCTACTGCGGCTCAAGAGATTTCTCAGGCTATTCAATTTTTCAATCAAAACAGTATGGGGGTCCACGCTCTTATCATCGCAAGGGGCGGTGGAAGTATCGAGGATCTCTGGGCTTTTAATGAAGAAGAGCTAGTTAAATCTATTGTAGCAAGCTCCATTCCTATTATTTCTGCTGTTGGTCACGAGACTGATTTCACTCTCTGCGACTTTGCATCCGATGTTCGTGCTCCGACCCCCTCTGCAGCAGCAGAAATTGTATGTAAGAGTAGTGATCAATACCGCCAAGAACTGCAAAATCTACGGCGCTACGTCTCGTCTCATGCAAGACAATTTATTGCAGCTAAAAAAAACCTTCTCACTCATTGGCAAAGACATCTTGCTTCAGTAGATTTCTACCACACAGCACAACAAACTTTAGATTACACCCGAGCGGCCTTAGAAAGAGGGATAGAAACCAAACTTGAATACTATAAACAACGATTTGCGCAATATAGACGCTGGTTGAAAAGCGATGTTTTGATTCGTATAGAAAAACATTTGGCGGATCTGAACCAATCTCTTATGCTTTCTATAAAAAATAAAATTTATACAAAAAAAACCTCTCTAAACCAGCTATACACTTCTTGTCTCAAAAATGAACTACTGAATTTACAGCACCGCACGCAGCACTCGCGGAATATTTTAAGCCAGCTATCTAGGAGGCTGCATATCGCGATTGCAAGCTCACAACAAACTCACCAAGAGTGTTTGGTTCGTCTTCAGAACGAACTTTCTTTCACAATACAACACCTGCTAACTAAGGCGAAAGAACGGTGCCAGGCTATACAAGAACAAGCTTCCTCACTAAATCCAAAAAATGTTTTAAAAAGAGGTTTTGCCCAGCTCTTTGACTTTAATAAACACTTTGTTATCATCTCTGCGGAATCTCTTAAACAAAGCGATCTTGTGCGGGTCTGCCTCCAAGACGGTGAAGCAGTTGTATCAGTAAAAGAAGTTTGGCTTAACAATGACAAAAAAGGCTAAAAACGTGGAAAAAATCCCTTTTGAAGACGCTATGAAACGTTTGGAAGAGATCATAGACCTTATGAATCAACCAACCACGTCTTTAGAAGCTTCTCTTACCTTGTATGAAGAGGCTGATCAATTAATGCGTATATGTGAGTCTCACATTCAAGAAGTCGAAGCACGTATTAAACAGCTTTCCGACCAACGGAGCGAATCGTAGCCGGTCATGCAGGAAATCTCGGTACCCGAAGCAAGTCATCTGGACACCGTTATACAGCGCCTTCTGGTTTTACAGAAGGCGCTTGAGGACTGTCATTCCGTGGAAGCTATCTTGGCTATCTATGAGGAAATGTTTTCTCTTATTCAAGAAGGAGAAACCAATTTGAACCATGTCGAACAGCTGAGTTTTCAGCTACAATTAAACCCCGATGGTTCTGTCGCAGTAGATACTTCAGGCAATCCCATTAAGCATCCTTTTATCCCTGGGGAATCTGTATGACCTACTCCCTTTTGCCACACATCCACTCTCCTCAAGATCTTCATGCTTTATCTTTAGATAAGCTCCCTGTATTGTGTGATGAAATTCGTAATAAGATTATTGAGAGTCTCTCTCTAACAGGTGGCCACTTAGCTTCTAATTTAGGTGGAGTAGAGCTTACCGTTGCTCTGCATTACGTTTTCTCCTCACCAGATGATCAGTTTATTTTTGATGTCGGGCACCAATCCTATGTACATAAACTATTAACAGGCCGCAACACAGAAGCTTTCTCCAATATACGACATGATAACGGACTCAGTGGATTTACAACCCCCCAAGAGTCGAACCACGATATATTTTTCTCTGGTCATGCGGGCAATGCCCTTTCTTTAGCTTTAGGGCTGGCCAAGGGTTCTTCAAATAGCTCTTCGCATATACTACCTATTCTTGGAGATGCTGCTTTTTCTTGTGGCTTAACACTAGAAGCTTTGAATAACATCCCTGCTGACTTATCGAAGTTCATTATTGTCCTGAACGACAACCAAATGTCGATCTCAGAAAACGTTGGGAATATTCCTCAAGGAATCTCCCATTGGATGTATCCTCAAAAAATAAGTAAACTATCTCAAAAAATTCACTCTTGGATACAGAATCTTCCAAGTTTTCTACACAAAAAGAAGACTTTATCGCACAAAGTAGATATCGCTCTGAAATCTTTATCCCATCCTTTGTTTGAACAGTTTGGCCTACATTACGTAGGTCCTATTGACGGACATAACGTCAAAAAGCTTGTTCAAGCTCTGCAAATGATCAAAGACCAGCCTCAGCCTATTCTGTTTCATGTGTGTACAGTAAAAGGAAATGGTTTAGCTGAAGCTGAAAGAGACCCGATTCGCTATCATGGAGTGAAAGCGCATTTCCAAAATACCTCTCTAAAAAAAACCTCTGGCAATGTTGAATTACAAACCCCGATTTCGTTCCCTCAACATGCCGGGAATATCCTATGTCGACTAGGGAAGAAATATCCTCAATTGCAAGTCGTAACTCCTGCCATGTCTTTAGGGTCTTGTTTGGAAGATTTCCGCAAACAATTCCCAGATCGTTTCACAGATGTAGGCATAGCAGAAGGTCATGCTGTCACATTTTCGGCAGGAATAGCTCGTAGCGGCACCCCTGTATGCTGCTCTATCTATTCTACTTTTTTACACCGGGCTATGGACAACGTATTCCATGATGTCTGTATGCAAGAGCTCCCCGTGATCTTCGCTATTGATCGTGCAGGGCTAGCTTTCCACGATGGACGTAGCCACCATGGTATCTATGATTTAGGCTTCTTATGTTCCATGCCGAATATGGTCATTTGTCAACCACGCAACGCCCTTGTTCTTGAAAGACTGTTCTTTTCTTCTCTATTATGGAAATCTCCTTGTGCCATTCGATACCCTAACATCCCAGCTAATGAGAAAGCTTCTAACAGTTTCTTCCCTTTTTCTCCCATTCTTCCTGGAGAGGCTGAGATTCTTTGCCAAGGAGATGATTTATTGTTGATAGCTCTTGGGCACATGTGTAACACTGCTCTAACCGTCAAAGAACATCTTCTAGATTACGGAATCTCAACAACAGTTGTTGATCCCATTTTTATTAAACCTTTGGATCGAAAACTCCTACAATCCCTACTTACCCACCACTCCAAAGTAATCATTTTAGAAGAACATTCTATTCATGGCGGCTTAGGGTCAGAGTTTCTCCTTTTCTTAAACCAACATAATATTAAGGCAGATGTTCTCTCCCTCGGAGTACCAGATATGTTTATCCCGCACGGAAATCCTGAAACTATTTTAAATTTGATTGGACTCACCAGCGATCACATCACTCAACGAATCCTTTCTCATTTTAAATTCTTCACACCCATTCCTATCGAACGCTTTTTTAAAGCGTAGCGATTGCGGTTGCTAAATATTTTGTATAGTTGAAGGCTTCTTTCATTTCGGATATTCTAGAAGATATTCTACTCACTAATACCGGTATCCCGATTTATGATCGCTAGAACGAAAATTATTTGTACGATAGGCCCTGCAACGAATACCCCTGAGATGCTGGAAAAGCTTCTTGATGCAGGGATGAATGTAGCTCGCCTTAATTTTAGCCACGGGACCCATGAAAGCCATGGCCGGACCATCGCTATTCTTAAAGAACTACGAGAGAAGCGCCAAGTTCCTTTAGCTATTATGCTAGATACAAAAGGTCCCGAAATTCGTTTAGGCCAAGTAGAATCTCCTATAAAAGTACAGCCTGGGGATCGTCTTACTCTCGTTAGCAAAGAAATTTTAGGATCCAAAGAAAGCGGCGTTACTCTTTATCCAAGTTGTGTATTCCCTTATGTTAGAGAACGAACTCCTGTTCTCATTGATGATGGGTATATCCAAGCAGTGGTGGTCAATGCTCAAGAGCATATGGTGGAAATAGAGTTTCAAAATTCAGGAGAAATAAAATCCAACAAATCTCTTAGCATCAAAGATATCGATGTTGCTCTTCCTTTCATGACAGAGAAGGATATTGCAGACTTAAAATTTGGGGTAGAACAAGAACTCGATCTTATCGCTGCTTCGTTCGTCAGATGTAATGAAGATATTGACAGCATGCGTAAAGTTTTGGAAAGCTTTGGTCGTCCTAATATGCCCATCATTGCTAAAATAGAAAATCATTTAGGAGTACAAAATTTCCAAGAGATCGCTAGAGCTGCTGATGGTATCATGATTGCACGCGGGGATCTTGGTATTGAATTGTCTATTGTTGAAGTTCCTGGACTACAAAAATTTATAGCCCGAGCATCGAGGGAAACGGGTCGGTTTTGTATCACTGCAACGCAAATGCTCGAGTCAATGATTCGCAACCCCCTTCCTACACGAGCCGAAGTCTCTGACGTTGCCAACGCCATTTACGATGGAACCTCTGCAGTCATGTTGTCTGGAGAAACTGCCTTAGGAGCCCATCCTGTACATGCAGTAAAAACAATGCGTTCCATTATCCAAGAGACTGAGAAGACTTTCGATTACCACGCTTTTTTCCAGCTGAACGACAAAAACAGCGCTCTCAAAGTTTCTCCTTATCTTGAAGCCATTGGGTTTTCTGGAATCCAAATTGCAGAAAAAGCATCTGCCAAAGCCATTATTGTGTATACCCAGACGGGAGGATCTCCGATGTTTTTATCCAAATATCGACCTTATCTCCCTATTATTGCTGTTACCCCTAACCGCAATGTGTACTATCGTTTAGCTGTAGAATGGGGAGTATATCCTATGCTAACCCTAGAATCGAACCATACAGTCTGGCGTCACCAAGCTTGTGTATATGGAGTAGAAAAAGGAATTCTTTCTAACTATGATAAAATTCTTGTCTTCAGCCGCGGAGCTGGGATGCAAGATACCAACAATCTCACCTTGACAACTGTGCATGATGTGCTATCCCCCTCTCTTGACGAGATAGTTCCATAATCATTGAAACCATATAGCAGGTATGTCTTCTATCGTTAGACTTTCTGGTATTACTGTAAGGAATTTAAAAAACATTACAGTAGAGTTTTGTCCTCGAGAGATCGTTTTGTTCACCGGGGTTTCTGGATCCGGAAAGTCTTCTCTTGCTTTCAATACTATTTATGCCGCAGGAAGAAAACGCTACCTTGCTACCCTCCCCTCTTTCTTTGCAACAAAGCTAGACTCCTTACCAGATCCCTCCGTAAAAAAGATAGAAGGATTGTCTCCAACCGTAGCCGTTAAGCAAAACTTTTTCGAACAACACATACATGCGACAGTCGGTAGTACAACCGAAATTAACTCGTATTTAGCCCTACTTTTCTCCTTAGAGGGCCAAGCCTATGATCCGGTTACACTACACCCTCTAACTCTATACAGTAAGGAAAAAATCCTTTCTGAAATAGCTGCCATTCCAGATGGAACTCAACTGACTTTGCTCGCTCCTCTTCCCGCCAGGGATGTTCTTACCGTTCGAGAATGTCTCCGTCAAGGGTTTACCAAAGTCCTCATTGATGAAGAGGTTGTTCCTATTCATAAGTTTCTTACAACAGGCATTCCTGTTCCCGGTCAACTCATTGTCGATACGTTGATCAAAAATACCTCTAACACTCCGCGGTTAAAAGTCAGCTTATTTACAACCTTAGACATCGGTCATGGTGAATGCTCCTTACACTTCGATAATCAGAAACGAGTCTTTTCCACACAGGCGACTCTTCCAGAAACACAACAAACCTATGCGCCGCTATCCCCAGATCTTTTTTCGTCGCACAGTCACAAAGATCGTTGTCCACAATGCCAAGGTTCAGGAATCTTTATATCCATCGATGATCCCTGTATCATCCAGCAAACGCTCTCCATCGAAGACAACTGCTGTCCTTTTGCAGGGAATTGCTCCACCTTCTTATATAGAACCACCTATCAATCTCTAGCTGATAGCCTAGGATTTAGTCTCAGCACTCCGTGGCAAAATCTTTCTCCTGAAATCCAACATATTTTTTTATATGGGAAAGAAGGTCTCTCTATCCCAGTAAAGCTGTTTGATGGAACTTTAGGTAAGAAAACCCAGACACATAAGCAATGGAAAGGTGTGCTCAATGAAATTGGAGAAAAAATTCGATTTTCAAATAAGCCTGCTCGCTACCTTCCTAAAGGGACTTCCTATACAGTATGCCCCAGATGTAACAAGACTGGACTCAGCGACTATGCTAATGCTACCCGATGGCATGGGAAAAGCTTTGCAGACTTTCAACAAATGTCTCTTCAAGAGTTATTTATTTTCCTGAATCAACTTCCTGAGAAAGAGCTCGCTATTGAGGAAGTAATCCAAGGATTCAAATCGCGACTTACTATTCTGATAGATCTTGGTCTTCCCTACCTTTCTCCAGAAAGAGCTATTGATACTCTTTCCGGGGGAGAACGGGAACGTACGGCCTTAGCTAAGCATCTAGGTGCCGAACTCATCGGAGTCATGTATATCCTGGATGAGCCTTCTATTGGGCTACATCCTCAGGATACCCATAAGCTTATGAATGTTATTCGAAGACTCCGTGATCAGGGAAACACTGTCTTACTCGTTGAACATGATGAGCAGATGATTTCTCTCGCAGACCGGGTCATTGATATCGGCCCAGGAGCTGGTATTTTTGGTGGCGAAGTTGTCTTCAATGGATCTCCTAGAGAATTTCTGGCAAAGAGTGACTCTTTGACCGCACAATATCTCCGTCAAGAGCAACATATTTCGGTCCCTGCTAAACGTACAAACTCCTTAGGGACAATTACCTTATCTAAAGCCAATAAGCATAATCTTAAGGACCTGACAGTTTCAATTCCATTAGGACAAATGACTGTCGTCACCGGAGTCTCTGGTTCTGGGAAATCTTCTCTTATCAACGATACACTAGTCCCTTGTGTGGAAGAGTTTATTGAACAGGGATTCTGTTCCACTCTATCTATTCAAGGAGCCCTCTCTCGCCTTGTCCATATTAATAGAGATCTTCCAGGACGCTCACAACGATCTATCCCTTTGACCTATATCAAAGCTTTTGACGAGGTTCGTCAGTTATTCGCAGAACAACCTCGCTGTAAAACCTTAGGACTCACTAAAAGCCACTTTAGCTTCAACACGCCTCTAGGAGCCTGTGCAGAATGTGGAGGCCTAGGATCTATAACAACGACTGATAACCGCGATTCCATAACCTGTCCTTCCTGTTTAGGGAAACGATTCCTCCCTCAAGTATTAGAAGTCCGCTATAAAAATAAAACGATTGCCGACATTCTTGAAATGACGGCCTATGAAGCTAAAAACTTCTTTTTAGATGAGCCTAGTATTCATCAAAAAATCGAAACCTTATGCACTCTGGGACTACAATACCTTCCTCTAGGAAGACCTCTCTATAGCTTATCTGGAGGAGAAATCCAGAGACTCAAGCTTGCATATGAGTTATTGGCTCCAGTTAAACACCCTACTCTCTATGTTCTTGATGAACCCACAACAGGCCTCCATACCCACGATGTCAAACAACTTATTTATGTTGTGCAATCCCTTATTCATCAAGGGCACTCGGTGATCATCATCGAGCATAACATGCATGTGGTGAAAGTTGCAGACTATATACTGGAACTTGGTCCTGAAGGAGGAAATAAAGGCGGTTATCTCATAGCTTCTTGCTCTCCAGAAGAGCTGATCCATAAACATACTCCAACAGCTATAGCTCTCCGTCCTTTCCTATCTTCTCCTCAAGAACTCCCTTATCTACCTGATCCGAGTCCCAAACCTCCTGTACCCGCCGCCATTACTATTGCAAACGCTCACCAGCATAATTTAAAACATATCGATCTCTCCATACCTCGATATGCGCTTACTGCTGTGACAGGTCCATCCGCTTCCGGGAAACATTCCCTTGTATTTGATATTCTGCATGCAGCAGGAAACGTCGCTTACGCAGAGCTATTCCCTCCCTATATCCGACAAGCTCTCATAAAAAAAACTCCTCTTCCTGCTGTTGATAAAGTAACAGGACTATCCCCTGTTATCGCGATAGAAAAAACGAGCGCCTCGAGAAATTCCAATCATTCTGTGGCTTCTGCATTAGAAATCTCAGAAATGCTAGAAAGCCTTTTCACACGAATCGGCCATCCTTATTCTCCGATTTCTGGTGATGCACTAAGAACTATTTCTCCTGAAACGATTGCTGAAGAATTGCTCACGCATTACACGAAAGGCTATGTAACGATTACTGTTCCTTTCCCTAAAGAGGAAGAGTTTTTCTCTTATACGCAAGAGATGCTTCAGGAAGGGTTTTTAAAACTTTATGCTAATGAACAGTTCTATGATTTAGATGGGCCTTTCCCTACTTCTTTAGAGAACCCAGCTCTAGTCATCCACCATGTCAAAATTTTAGAAAAAAATCTGCCTTCTCTTTTGGCTTCTCTTACTTTAGCCTTTAGTAAAGCTTCTTCTGTCTGTCTGCATATCGAATATGCTGGAACAAGCTTATCTAAAACATACCGCCAAGGATTACAAGATGCTTCTAGGAACCTATTCCCTAATATAGAAACACCCTCTATCTTGAACCATGAGAGCTACTTATGCCCTCTCTGTCATGGAAAAGGCTTCCTATCCACTTGTTCTATTCTTCCTCATAAGAAACGTTTCGCACAGCATACCCCAATTTCCTTATTCACAAGCCTATTTCCTAACCAGGATCCTTCACCGATCTATCCTCTTCTGAATGAACTAGGGATCCCTTCCATTGCTCTATTCCAAGAAATAGATGTTCTTTCTTTTGAATCTCTTTGCCTAGGAACACAACAACATCTGGGATTGAATGCTCTTTGCACAAAAGCAATGTTAATGGAATCCGAAGAAGATTTCCCTCCCGACCTTATCTCCAAAACTCCGTGTAACCAATGTCAGGGTCTTGGCGTATACACCTACAAGCATTGCACCCGTATTCACAGCATTTCCCTATCAGAAATTTACCAATCCAATGTCGCTTTTCTTAAAAAGCTCTTACTTTCTGTAGAAGAGGAACCCTCTCTTGTTCAAGATATCCTTAGTAGATTGGACCTTCTAGATCGAGTTGGGTTAGGCTATGTTATCCTCGGACAAGAACAACAGTCTTTGAGTGACGGAGAGCATTATAGGCTTCTATTGGCAAAAGCTTTTTCATCAGGTCTCACTGATGTTATCTATCTTTTAGAAGATCCCTTAGCAGGGATTCACCCAGAAGATGCTCCTTGTTTGCTTGCTGTTATTAAAAAACTCGTGACCAACCATAATACAGTAATAGTGACGGATAGAGAAGGCTCTCTTGCGGAACATGCTGATTACCTGCTTCACCTGGGTCCTGAACCTGGTCCTAACGGAGGCTATCTCTTATCAACCAGCGCTCTTAAACAATCTCAACCGGTACTTTGCAACACACGCTCTTCCGAAGAAACACCACAACTTTCTGTCTCAGTATCCACTTCTACGATCCAAATTGAGAACCTTGCTTTCCCTTTACAACGACTCTCGACTATTTCTGGTGTATCAGGATCTGGCAAAACAACCTTACTAAATAGCATTTACGAACATGGCTGCGCTATTCTTGAAAAGGATCCTTCTGTATTCTCAGAAATTATTTTTCTAGATTCCTATCCCCAAATTGCATCTTCTCGATCCGATATCAGCACTTATTTTGATATCGCTCCTTCATTAAGAAATTTCTACGCTTCTCTGACTCAAGCAAAAGCTTTAAACATCTCAGTTTCTATGTTTAGTCCAAATACCAAACAAGGGCAATGTTCGGATTGTTGGGGACTAGGATATCAATGGATAGATCGAGCCTTTTATGCTATGGAAAAACGTCCTTGTCCAACATGTGGAGGATTCCGTGTACAACCACTCATACAAGAAGTTGTGTATGAAGGGAAACATTTCGGCCAGTTATTACAAGCCTCTTTAAATGAAGTAGCTGAAACTTTTTCTTTCTTAAAAAAAATCCAGAAACCTTTACACACCTTAATTACAAATGGTCTTGGCTACTTATCATTGGGACAAAATATGGCCTCTCTGTCTCTAAGTGAAAAAATTGCCATAAAATTAACTAAATATCTATTCCTTCCTCCTAAACATCCTACTTTATTCTTACTAGATGAGATAGCTACCTCTCTTGACAATCAACAACAATCCGCTCTGCTCGTCCAACTCAACACCTTGGCGTCTTTAGGACATACAGTAGTGATCATAGAAAACCACCCCGCCTTCTCTCAGCAAGCTGATTTTTGGATACAAATGGGACGTAAAACAGATAATCACATTCTCTTTGCAGGACCTAATCCCAATCTATCTTTCACTTAAAGCCTCACTTTAAATAAAATTTGAGATACGCTTGCCTATTCCTTGGATTAGCTAGATGCTGTTAAATTATGAGACAGCTATAAAAAATATACTCTCTCTTTTACGAAGTTAGAGTAGATTAATACAGGGGAAAATGCGTAAACTAATCAGCAAAGAGATTAATGAAACCCATTCATAGTTTTCTTCATCAAGAATAGTATAGCACGATTCTTTAGTTATGACCTCTTATCAAGTTTCTTCAAGAAGGTACCGCCCGAACAATTTTTCCGAGATTCTTGGCCAGGATATAGTCGTGTCTATACTCAAGAATTCCCTGCGTCTGAATCGCGCAGCACACGCCTACATATTTTCTGGTATTCGTGGGACAGGCAAAACAACGTTAGCCCGTGTATTTGCTAAAGCATTAAATTGTCAAAATCCTACACAAGATCAAGAGCCTTGTAATCAATGCGCTATTTGCAAAGAGATCTCTCTTGGAACGTCTATGGATGTTATCGAAATCGATGGTGCTTCTCATCGAGGAATCGAAGATATCCGGCAAATTAACGAAACAGTCCTCTTTGTCCCTTCAAAATCTCGCTACAAGATCTATATTATTGATGAAGTACATATGCTAACTAAAGAGGCTTTCAATTCTCTACTAAAGACGTTGGAAGAGCCTCCTGTGCATGTGAAATTTTTCCTTGCCACAACGGAAATTGCAAAAATTCCTAATACAATATCCAGTCGCTGTCAGAAAATGCTCTTAAAACGCATTTCTGAAGAGACCATCATCGATAAGCTAGCAACTATCGCAAAACAAGAAGGTACAGAAACTTCACGAGAAGCTCTTCTCCCCATTGCTAAAGCTGCTCAAGGAAGTCTTCGCGATGCCGAGTCGCTTTATGATTACGTAGTAGGTCTCTTTCCTGAATCTTTAGATCCAGACAGCACAGCTAAAGCTCTCGGTATTCTTTCCGAGGATAGCCTGTATCAACTTGCAGAAGCCATTACTACCCAAAATTACGAACAAGCGCTAACGCCTGTTTCCGATGCTATGCAAATGGGGGTTGCTCCAGCCCATTTTCTTCAAGATGTAACTTTGCTTTTCCGTAGTTTCCTCTTAAAGCAATATTCTAAACAACTCCATTCTGTAGCGACTAAATACTCCTCCGAAATTCTATTAGAAATACTCGATTTTCTAGGAGAATCTGCACGACATATTAATCTCGCGTTATTTGAAAAAACTTTTCTAGAAACGGTGATTATTCGTCTTCTACGAATTTACTCTCGCCCTACATTCTCTCAGCTTGTCTCACAGATACGACAACCTGCACCAACTCAAATACGCCCTATCCCTACTGCCTCAGAACTAGAATCTTGCCCACCACAAATCAAATCAAGCAATACTGAGGAAACAAAATCATCACCACAACCAACAGCTGTAGCAAAACTCTCCCAAGGAAGCCTGTTAACCGCTGCCTCATCACAAACTAAGAAAGAAACTATCCATCAGGAAACACTACCCCCCTCTCTCGATAAGATTTCCCCTTCTGAATCCGCAGCCATCGACACGCTGTTACAATTTGCTGTTGTAGAATTTTCTGGAGTTTTAACTAAGGAGCCAAAACATGGGTAGCGGTTACGCTAAAAAGAAAAAAGAAGCCAAATTAATGGAACGCCAATTCATGGAAATGGAGGCCTCTCTTGAACAGAAACGTTTTTCTGGAGAGGCTGGAAATGGCTTGGTATCTGTAACTATCAACGGAAAATGTGACCTGGTTGATGTTCGAATTAAACCAGATTGTCTAGATCCTGAAGATCCTGAAGTAGTGGCAGACTTATTCCGCGCAGCATTTAAAGCAGCTAAAGCAGCTTTGGATAGTGAAATGTCCGCTATGCAAATGGGAATGCCGTTCTAATTTTTTCCGTTACACATACAGGAGTTGATGAACCTCTTCGTATGTTTTCGCCCGCAATAACTGCTTCGTTAAACGAGAGCACCCCCTTGAGTTCAAATCTAATAATCGCATTTTCAAAGAATTTATTGCTGGGATGACAGCTGATAACTCCTTTACCCCTAGTCCTAAAAACATAGGCAGAAGAGCAGGGTCTCCTGCCATCTCTCCACATACAGATACGGGAACATTCTTCTGTTTAGCCTGCTCTACAACATGATGAATCATTCTAATAACAGAAGGATGCGGCACTCTACTCCGCTCCCCAAGTAAGGAACGCTCTCTAGAAGTGCCTAAAGTATACTGAGCAAGATCATTAGTACCTAAAGCTACAAAAGAACTCTCTTGTAAAATTTCCTCTATCATCCAAACTGCAGAAGGGATCTCTATCATGCTTCCCCATAAGATATTTTCACTGATCCCTTTCAATAGCCGAATTTCTTCTTGAAAAAGCCGCTTTACTAAAGCAATTTCTGAAGCATCTATCACCCCAGGAATCAATACCTTAAGTCGTCCTATTCTAGAAACAATAGCAATAGCCTGCAACTGCTCCTTCAATACTTTTTCTTGTTCTAATAACCACCGTACTGACCGATGAGAAGAGGAAATACAAGGACACTCTTTATCCTCTCCAAAATCAAACAAACGCAATACATGAATATCTGAACACTGAAACTGAACTAATTGAGCATATTGATCAGCTTGTTCTTCAACACAGGGTAAGCGTCCCAAAGAAAAAGCCATAAATTCTGAACGGAAGAGCCCAACACTTGTCCCTGGAGACTCCCTTTCAATCATGGGCAATTCTTCTGTACTTACTATCTGTGCTGAGAGAGAGATAAGAGGCAGATTTTTCCCTGTCTGCACCTGCACTGGAACAGTGACAGAAACAGACGCTTGCTTACGATAATAAGTTTGTATCGTACTTAGCTGAGGATTAAACGTAATCTCTCCCTTATCCCCATTAATGAGAACTAATGTCCCACTAAACTCTTTAATAGTATCCCATAACTCTGTAGTAAAATTGGCAACATAAGGAATATTTTTAGCCAAAGATACAATCGCGGTATGCGAAGTTTTTGCGCCCTCTAAAGATACAAAGCCCCTGATGTACTCGGGATTAGCATTTGCGGCTTCCGAGGGAGTAAGCTCTTCCGAAAAGACAATAAGATTCTGATCAAACTCCCCTAAAGAACTCTTATGCTGACAACAAAGATGGCCAATCACTCGATTAGAAATATCATGGATATCCTGAACTCGATCTACTCTGGTAGCAGTCGTCTTCTGTACAGCACATAGAGATTTCTCTATCTCTCCCATGACAGAAGAAAAAACAAACTCCGCATTCTTTCGATCTTTTCTAATTGTTTTAACCACCTCTTCCGTGAGAAGAGGGTCTTTTATAATTTCTAGATGTGCCTGCAAAATGGAAGCTATCTCTTGATATCCCTGCTTTCCCTTTGCTTCTTTTTCTAAAGCAGCTAGATCTGAACGAGATCTCTTCAAAGCCTTGTAGTAGCGACTGATCTCATGTTCCACTTCTTCTTGAGGAAGAGTTAGCTCTCGTATCCGCAAAGAAGATTTGCCCAACAATAAAGCTTTCCCTAGCCCTATTCCAGGGACTATAGGCTCCCCTACAATAACAAACTCCTGTTGCAACTCCTTATTATCTTGACCCGTAACGCTCATTACAACTCTCCGAATCCAGAATTAAAAACCTCGGAGAGTTTCTGCATTACTCGAGAAGCAGAGGGGCCTTTTATATGAACAGCAACCTCGCCATTATAAGAAGCTCCTAACATAAGAATACTCATGACGCTCCTAGCGTTCACGGTTTTCCCTAAATAGGTCAGAGTCGCTTCGCATTCTTCGCCTTCGAAGAGTTTAACAATAGTACCAGCCGGACGCACGTGTATCCCAGAAGAATTCCGTATCGTAAAAACTGCTGAGAGTTCCCCATCTTCCATAAGAGGAGCTTCTACAGGCCTATGAAGAACTGAATCATTCCCCCCACTCATAGTATTCTTCCCTGTACGTGTAAAAACAAAATGATGATAAACTAAATCCAATCAAAAGAATACGATAATAAACCCTTAGAGCTTCTTTTCAAAGCTAAAGAGAAGAAAAGCGTACTTTTTTTCTAAAACTAGCCTTCTAAGGTTTTTGAGATAAAAGATACTGTTCCAGCCAGAGTAAAAACGTATGATAATGACTATCAGAAAGCATTTCTGAAATGGCAATTTTCCCATGAGGAAATAAGCTTTGATTATCTAAACGCATGTTATACGAAGGAAAATACTGACGAATCTTAGCATCGATGATAAAACAACGACTGTCCGCTATATCGTACTGAGCATAAAATGGAAATATACCCAAAGAACTACAATTATCTTCCAAAGAAATTTTCCCTCTACTTAATAAGTCTTCTCTAAGAAGATATTGCGCTTGAGCCAAATAACGATAAGGAAAAATACCAATCTCCCCTTCTCGAGAAAATCCATTATGGATAGAAAAAAAATGATGATACGTCTCATCTCCTAACTTAGGAAAAACAACTCCTACAGTTTCAAAAGGAGGCGCGCCTAAATATACTATTCCTTTATAACTATACACCATTTGCACATCATAAGGAGCGGATAAACTATTTCGCGTTATCCGAACGTCCAAATGGCTCAAAGAGGAAAAAAATGACAAATACCAGGGAAATCAGTATTCTCAACACCCAATGCAGAAAACCAAAAATCTCGAAATAGCTCGATACGATCTGCTTGAGACAGACCTACCAACTCAAACCATCCTCTGGGCAACCGTGGAACTTTAGCAAACACTTCTTCCCAAGAAAGCGTTCTGCGCATCTGCTCGAGAGAAAGCACTTCTACCGGTTGTTTAGAACAAGCTGATGTTACGCTATCTTTATACCACTGCATTCCTAACCTCATTACATCGCCTATCTGCCTTACGGATAAGGCTATTTAGTTCCTGCTCTGTCTTCCAAAAACAACATCCTATTTTCATTGGGAGCGCCTACTGGTTAGCAGGCATGCTTGCTCATCAAGCTCCTATCTGCTGCGCACTCTTGATTGTAGCGCTACATCCTTTTATTCCCAAACGCTGTTTGAAAACGCTCTTTTCCTTGAGTATTTGTTTTGGAGTCCCTCTACTATTCTCTCCTTTAATATCTCCATCAAACACATCACGCTCTGTTGCTAACTCTAAAATACAAGTGGCAAAAGAATCTGCATCCGGATATTTCTTAATTAAAAAAAAACTCACTCACCGCTATTCTGGAACAGCTCTTTCCTTAGAAACGGAAGATAAACAATCCTATCAAAACCTCCCTTGCTCCATCATTTCTACTATTCCACTTAGTGAGCATACCGTGTATCACTTAGAAGGCTGCGTATCTAAATCTTCATGCCCTATTACTTTTCGCTCATCAAAACTTATAAATACACCCACGCAATCCTCTATTTTTCTGAGAAATTCTTCGAACTATTCTCTTCCTATTCTCAAAGAAAATTTCCGATTCTTTCTTCATCAGAGGATCCTCAACCTATTTTCAGACAAAGATATTGGTCGATTCTCATCCAGTTTAATCCTTGGCACTCCCCTCTCTTACAAACATAAAGAGCTATTCAAAAGCAAAGGATTGTCCCATCTTTTTTCTGTATCAGGATGGCATTTCTCACTATTTGCCAATACCTTCTTCTTTTTATTAGGAACGCTTTCCCCCAAAAAACGAGGTCTCTGGGTCCTCTTTCTACTCTCTCTTCTTAATTTCGTATTCCCAACCTCTCCCTCTGTATTTAGGACCTGGTTCTCTAGTATTCTATTCTGCCTGGCTCCTTTTTCTATAGGACACTGCTCTAGCCTGAATCGACTAGGTATTAGTTTTATTTTTTGCTCGCTCTTTTTCCCTATATCATCCCCAGCGCTAATACTCAGTTTTTTAGCGACTTTAGGCATTTTATTTTTCTTTGTACCGCTATTACGTTTCTTTTACTCTCCCTGGGAATCATTATTCGGCACTCGTTGGTTTCTCTTCCCTCTTCGGTTTGTATTCACAACCCTATCAATCTCTCTTGCTGCCCAGCTTTTTATCGTTTTCCCAATGATTCGAATGTTTAAAATTCTCCCTTTAGATGGACTTATCTATAACCTGTTCTACCCTACACTCGTTATGCCCATCTTCCTTATGATTCCCTTATCATTCCTTAATCCTCTCCTATCACACCTCTCTGAATCCTACATCTCCTGGATCCTTGATCTTCCTTGGCTACATGCTCCAAACGTCCTTATCTCGCTTACATCAGCTCCCCCGACTTTAGAGTGGATAACACTTGTCTCTATTATTCTTGTTTACATAGGGGCTCTATCCTCTGTGGGGAAGGCTGTAAATACAGCTGTAGATCACTCGATTATTCTCTAAATCTGTTCTAAAAAAAAAGCGCTCCTGTTTATCACTAGGAGCGCTTTTTGTTGGAAATGTCACTTGTATAGTCTAAAACTCTGCCAGTAGTTTTGCCTCTTGGAAGATTTTTTCTTTTTGAGGTAGCACCTCATTTTCCAATACCTTAGAGTAAGGAACAGGAGCATGCAACGCTCCTATCCGCTTGATAGGAGCGTCAAGATATCTGTAAGCTCTCTCTGCTACCAAAGCAACCAGTTCACTACCAAACCCACAAAACTCTGAAGCTTCATGAACAACTAATAACTTCCCTGTTTTTTTAACTGACTCACATACAGTAGCAAAATCACAAGGAACAATCGTTCGCAAATCAATAACTTCAACAGAAATCCCTAATTCTAATAGATCTCTGGCCACCTCTACGCTCATTACTAGAGACATTCCCCAAGAAACAATAGTTAAGTCTGTACCTGGATGCACAATACGTGCTTGTCCGAAAGGAAGAACATAATCAGAAGAAAATACAGGCGTCGTACTAAACAAACGCCGTTGATACAAAGCTTTATGCTCTAAAAATACCACCGGATTAGGATCTCGAATAGCAGCTTTTAATAAAGCTTTAGCATCCGCAGCATTGGAAGGATAGACCACCTTTAATCCAGGACAATGAGCAAGAAAAGCTTCTATATTCTGGGAATGATATGGTCCGCCTTGAATATACCCTCCGCAAGGAGTTCTTATTACAATGGGCATTTCCCATTCTCCGGCAGAGCGATAGTAGATACTCGCTGCTTCAGAAAACAGCTGGTTGATACCTGGCCAAATATAGTCTGCAAATTGAATCTCTGCAACCGGCTTATAGAAACCATCAAAAGCCATTCCTACAGCAGCTCCGATAATAGTGGCCTCTGCTAAAGGCATATTAAAACATCGGTTTTCTCCGAATTGCTCTGTCAGAGTCCTTGTAACGCCGAAAACGCCTCCCTTATTTCCTGCGACATCCTCACCAAAAACAACTACTCCAGGATCTCTCTGCATCTCTTCAACTAAAGCCTCTGTGATAGCGTCACGCATAACTCTAGGCTCTAATTTCTGTAAGGAGGCAGTTTCTAATGCATTTTCATAATCTATTAAGGAAATATTGTAGGGAGCAAATACTTCGTGTTTGGTTGCTCCTTTGCAAGGGAAAGGAGCAGACTCAGCAAGCTCACAAGCCTGATTAACAGTTTCTTGAAGCTCAGCCTTTATTTGCTCAATCACCTCATGCGCAACCCCAAAATCATCAAGCAGAGACTTTTCTAAACGCACCAGAGGATCTTGCGCTTGGCAACACGATAAATCTTCTTCTGAACGATACTTGGCCTGATTATCCGAATTACTATGAGACTCTAACCGAACGACATTGACAATAACAAGAGCCGGAATATGTCGGTGTCTTACATCAGAAACAGCCCGCTCAAAAGTCTGTGTCAACGCAGATACATCTCCACCGTCAACCTCATAAGTAGCCAGGCCTGAATAACTATTACCTAAAGCTACCAGATCTGCGCCACATTGGTCAGCAAAAGGAACGGAAATGGCCCACTGATTATTTTGTATGGCTATCACTAGAGGGAGTTGATGCAGAGATGCAAAATTCAGCATCTCGTGGAACTCTCCTTGAGAAGTAGATCCATCACCGCCCGATACATATACAACTTCACTCTTCCCAGAATTCTTAACACCCCAGGCACGCCCCGCAGCCTGCAAAAACTGTGTACCAACAACACTAGACTGACAGCATATACGAAGCTTTTTATGGGAATAATGGTAAGGCATCATTCTACCAGCAGAATGATTCTGTGTAGTCCGAGCCAAAAAAGAAGCGAAGATTTCAGAAAGATCGCATCCCAATCCTAAAGGGAATCCTTGATCCCGGTAATAAGGAAATGCCCAGTCCTTTCCCGGAATCAAGCTTTTTGCAGCCACAACACCTGCAAGCTCATGACCAGCGCAAGATAATTGAAAAGAGCCACCGGAACCACTCTGGCGAGATAACAACAACATCTTCCGCTCTGAGAATCTCAAAGTCCATGCCAACCTGAATACATTCTCAACAGCAGAGTCTAATTGGTATACGGAGTGTCTCACAGCAGCTCCCTCTCAGCTAAAAAGATCCTTCTTTCTATACAGCAAAGTCAGAAAAAAAACCTTTGATTTTGTCTAAGAAACTCCGTTTCTTAGGGAAATTTTCAGCCTTCTCTGTAGCAGCAAACTGTCTCAATAAATCTTTTTGTTCATTAGATAGGTGCTGGGGAGTCTCCACAGATACTCTTACTAAAAGATCTCCTCTGGATTTCCCATGCACATTAGGGAATCCCTGCCCTCTAACTTTAAGAACTGTTCCGCTCTGAATCCCTTCTGGGATACTCAAACGGCAAGTACCTTCTTTTAAGAGTGTGGGGATTTCCTTCTTGATCCCTAAAGCCGCATCAACAAATCCAATAGGAAGCTCTAAAACTAAATCATCCCCATGGCGCTCGAAAACAGGATGAGGCTCTACATCAATAAAAACATACAGATCCCCTGCAGGCGCTCCATTTTGGCCAGCATCTCCATAGCCTTCCATCTTTAATCTCATCCCAGAATCGACTCCAGCTGGGATATTAACATGGACGCTACGTTTATCCTTGATACGTCCCTGCCCACGACAAACTGAACAAGGATCTGTGATAACCCGACCTTCACCACTACAATCAGGGCAAGTAGAAGCCATGGAGAAAAAGCCTCGGCTTTGCACTACCTGACCAGAGCCCTTGCATCGATCACAAACTTTTACACCTTTAGCAGTATTGGCTCCACTACCAGAACAAGCATCACAAGATTTATAGCCTGAAACAAGAAGTTCTTTTTCAACACCTTTTGCCGCCTCCTCGAAGGACAGCGTAATATGCACCTTCTTACTAGCTCCTTGTCGAGAACTTTCTGAGCCTCCACGCATTCCGAAAGCTTCTCCAAGTCCTCCAAAAAGCCCTTCAAAGAAACCGCCTCCATTACCACCGAAATCGCCGCCAAAAGCTCCCATAAATGTTCGCAAAGCGTCTTCCATATTCCCCATGCCAGCGCCACCGAATCCTCCAGCACCAGCAAATGGACCGTCTTTGCCGTAACGATCATATGACTCCCGCTTCTGCGCATCACCTAATACTTCATAGGCTTCAGAAACTTCTTTAAAGCGTCGCTCTGCTTCAGCATCCCCAGGATTCTTATCTGGATGGTACTTTACAGCGAGCTTACGGTAAGCTTTCTTTATTTCTTCAGGAGTAGCAGTCTTCGCTACACCCAATATCGTGTAGTAATCCATGACGAAACACCACTAACAAAGATTTTTTCTAACGACCACGATATTTGGCTGCAGCCTTGGATTTTGCTCGTTTTTTTACAGAAGGTTTGTCGTAGAATCTATGAGACTTAGAAGTTTTCAAAATTCCTTCTTTGTCGATTTTTTTCTTTAAAATTCTTAGAGCTCGATCTATAGGCTCTCCAACTCTGACTTTAACACTGGGCATGAATAACCTTAATACGTAATTGGTTTTATTTAATAACGCGCGCCTAGCTCGAACGCACAAGAGACCGGGGATTGTAACACCACTTTTATTTAGGCTTCAAGAGATACTTAGGTTGTATAACCTTCTTTGAATTATAAAAATTACCAAACAAGTAAACAAAACTCTTGAAAAGTTGTTGTCCCAAAAGGAAAACACTCTAAAAAAAGGAAGAGATGCTCCGGTAATCTAAACACAACGGAAGATTTTGAGACAGAACAAATTGCGAAACAACGTACTTACGGATTCGATCGATACAAGGAACCACCTTCCTTACCGAAATACGCAAAGAAAATAGTTCTACGAAATACGTTGGATCCGGAGAGATCACATGACAACATCCCTTATCTAAACAATACTCTAGAGCTTCAGAATAAGACAATAAAATTCCCGGAGTAGAAGTAGTATCTGTAAGCAGAAAACCATCAAGAGAAAGCTCTGAGTTTAAAGCTACAACCCCACCCTTTTTCCCTAGAGGCAAAAGCAAAGCCTCCTCTTCTTGACCCAAAGAAAGATATCCTTCTAAAGAGCTATAGCCAACTAAAGGGACATTTTTAGCCAGAGAGAGCCCTTGAGCAAAAGCAACTCCCACTCTAGTTGCAGAAAATCCCCCAGGACCAACAGAGACTCCAATACCTTGGAAAGGCAAATCCAGGCTGTTGAAAATGAAATTTAACACAACTCCTTGATCTGGCCCTGTAGGCAAAGACCATACTTCTAAAACATCTCGACAATCGACATAGGCCAAAAACGGCTGAGAACCGGAAGTGTCTACAATAAAATATTTGTACACGGCCTAAACTCCTAGATTGATTCAGACAAAGGATTATAACCGTTAAAACCGTTTTAATTCAAAAATTAATTCGCTGTCGCCAAATCAAAACCGACTTTACTAAAAAAGCTCATTTATAATTCGATAAATAACAGTTTTTCTATTCAACTTCTCTTTGCTGCAATTGATAAAAACCCTGCTATACTTTCTCGTGTTAGATGCACTAATTGTTGCGATTTTGTAGTATATCGGTAAGAAGAAGTAATATTAAACATGTGCACACAACCCTTGCTCTTCCAAGGATTTTGAACTAGTTGCCCAAGGACAATTGTGAACTCGACGAATAATACAGACTCTCAAAATCTAGATCCAAATGCTTCAGAGGTCGAAAAACTTCTCGACGAATCCGCAGAGGCAGAAGAGAAAGTAGATGATCATACGCCCCCTTCAGAACTTTTTATTCTCCCTTTGAATAAGCGTCCTTTTTTCCCTGGTATGGCAGCCCCTCTCCTTATAGAGGCAGGCCCCCATTATGAAGTACTTACACTATTAGCAAAATCATCCCAGAAACACATCGGTCTTGTCTTAACAAAAAAAGAAGATGCCAACACTCTAAAAGTTGGTTTTAATCAGCTTCATCGAGTGGGCGTATCCGCGCGCATTTTACGCATAATGCCTATTGAAGGCGGTAGCGCTCAAGTGTTATTGAGTATAGAAGACCGTATTCGCATCGTTAAGCCAATTCAAGATAAGTATCTAAAAGCCAAAGTCTCCTATCACAAAGAGAACAAAGAGCTGACTGAAGAGCTAAAAGCTTACTCAATTAGCATCGTATCGATTATCAAAGATCTTCTAAAACTAAACCCTCTGTTCAAAGAAGAGCTACAAATTTTCCTTGGCCACTCTGATTTCACTGAGCCAGGGAAACTCGCAGATTTCTCCGTTGCTTTAACTACAGCAACACGAGAGGAACTTCAGGAAATTTTAGAAACCACAGACATGCATGATCGCATAGACAAAGCATTGGTCTTACTCAAAAAAGAGTTAGATCTAAGCCGTCTGCAAAGTAGTATCAATCAAAAAATTGAAGCGACCATCACAAAAAGTCAGAAAGAATTTTTCCTAAAAGAACAACTTAAAACAATAAAGAAAGAGTTAGGGCTAGAGAAAGACGATCACGCTGTTGATCTTGAGAAGTTTATGGAACGCTTCAATAAACGAGACGTTCCTCAATACGCCATGGACGTTATCCAAGATGAAATGGATAAATTACAAACCTTGGAGACTTCTTCAGCTGAATATGCAGTCTGCCGCAACTATCTCGATTGGTTAACTATTGTACCTTGGGGTATCCAAACCAAGGAATACCACGATTTGAAGAAAGCAGAATCTATCTTAAATAAAGACCATTACGGTTTAGAAGATATAAAACAACGCATTCTTGAATTGATTAGTGTAGGCAAACTAGCAAACGGTATGAAGGGAAGTATTATTTGCCTAGTGGGGCCTCCAGGAGTAGGGAAAACAAGTATCGGCCGAAGTATTGCAAAAGTGTTACACCGTAAATTCTTCCGGTTCTCTGTAGGAGGAATGCGTGATGAAGCAGAAATCAAAGGACATAGACGGACCTATATCGGAGCTATGCCAGGGAAACTTGTGCAAGCTTTGAAACAAAGTCAGATTATGAATCCTGTGATCATGATTGATGAAGTCGATAAAATTGGCTCTAGTTATCACGGAGATCCAGCTTCGGCCCTTCTTGAGGTATTAGATCCCGAACAAAACAAAGACTTTTTAGATCATTATTTGGATGTCCGCGTAGATTTATCTAACGTGCTCTTCATTCTAACCGCAAACGTATTAGATTCCATCCCAGACCCTCTACTGGACCGAATGGAAGTATTGCGTTTATCTGGTTACATTCTGGAAGAAAAATTACAGATAGCCACTAAATACCTCGTACCTCGCGCAAGGAAAGAGATGGGACTTTCTGCACAGAATGTGACTTTCCAACCAGAAGCTCTCAAGCACATGATCAACAACTATGCTAGAGAAGCTGGAGTTCGTACACTGAATGAAAACATTAAGAAAGTCTTACGAAAAGTAGCTCTTAAAATTGTTCAAAACCAAGAGAAAAATCTTTCCAAGAAGTCGCGGTTTACAATCACGCCAAAAAATCTACAAGATTATCTTGGCAAACCAGTCTTTTCTAGCGATCGTTTCTATGAAAAGACTCCGGTAGGAGTTGCCACAGGCCTAGCATGGACTTCCTTAGGAGGAGCAACCTTGTACATAGAAAGTGTTCAAGTCCCTTCTTCATCAGGTAAAGCGGATATGCATCTAACAGGTCAAGCTGGGGATGTGATGAAAGAGTCTTCACAAATAGCATGGACCTATCTTCATAGTGCTCTAGAACGTTATGCTCCAGGACAACCATTCTTTGAAAAATCGCAAGTCCATATCCATATCCCAGAGGGAGCCACTCCAAAAGACGGTCCCTCTGCAGGAATTACTATGGTAACGTCCTTGCTTTCTTTACTTTTGGATGTTCCTGTGCTTAATAACCTCGGCATGACTGGAGAGCTCACCTTAACAGGCAGAGTTCTAGGAATTGGAGGTATCCGGGAAAAACTTATCGCAGCAAGAAGATCGAAATTGAATATTTTAATCTTCCCTGAAGATAACCGTCGAGATTACGACGAGCTCCCCGCATACCTTAAGAAAGATCTCAAGGTACACTTCGTCACCCATTATGACGATGTATTCAAGATTGCTTTCCCTGGGGTTTAAATCGCGTTCTCTGAGCTGTAAGGCTCAGAGAACCTTCTCTCTTATTCTCAACAAATCAAAGTTTAGTATAATCCGCCTTCGAGACAATCCAGGAGGCTATTATGCAACTTCCGTCTATTATTCAGTCTTTCTTCTTCCCTAAAGCTCCCCCATCTCCACTTAAAAAACCTATTTATCAACAAACTGAACGCATCATCAATATAGCTTATCTTGTTCTGTTATCCCTATCTGTTGTAGGAATTATCTCTGGAGTATTCCTTTCCCTTAGCTTCCCCCTATTAGGCGCAGGCATTTGTTTAATCTCTTTAGCCGTAGGTTCCTGCCTACTTGTTTTGTTTCCATTGCTCCCGGATATTGAAAAAATAATTGCTCGAAGAGAACCCAAGGTCTCGATTACAACTAGCTCCCCATTACCAACATTAATGCGCTACTTCAAATCGATTGGCCTTGGAAAAGCAGCTCATTAGCTATCTGATAAAAGGAGATCTTTCGTACAAGCTCTCCTTCTTGTGAAAGCTTCTTATCCTCTCTTATTTATAAAACTTTTTAACTAGAAACTCCTACCTGTTATCACCGACGAGCTTCTTTTCACTCATAACGAGCTTTTTCTTGTGTTTAGGCTTAGTGGAAGTTATAATTTTTCTCTGAAACTGTGGAGAGACATAAGAAATTGTTTTCATTCTCGTCTTATTTATATCTTTGCAACAATTCCATCCCTACATTCCAAAACCTCTTACCTTGCAAGCAAGAGGAAGTCGCTTGTTAGGGCATAAATGATTTCACCTTGAGAGATCTCTTCCTTAAAGAGGATATTGAATGAGTTATCGTGGATTAACTATTCTAGGCTGTTCAAGTCAACAACCGACTCGTCACCGTAATCACGGAGCATATCTACTCCGTTGGAATGGGGAAGGGCTTTTATTTGACCCAGGAGAAGGAACTCAACGTCAATTCATTTACGCTAATATTGCCCCCACGGTAGTTTCTCGTATTTTCATTAGTCATTTTCATGGAGACCATTGCTTAGGTTTAGGTTCCATGCTCATGCGCCTTAATCTAGATAGAGTTTTACATCCTATACACTGCTATTACCCTGCTTCAGGGAAAAAATATTTCGATAGACTTCGCTATAGCACTATCTATCACGAAACAATTAAAGTTATAGAGCATCCTATCGATCGTGAAGGTATCGTAGAAGATTTTGGTAATTTTCGAATAGAATCTCGCCAACTAGACCATCTTGTTGACACCCTAGGGTGGCGCATTACAGAGCCTGATACAACAAAATTTATCCCTGAAAAAATTAAGGCAGCAGGCTTGAAAGGCCCTATCATGCAAGAGCTCATCAATAAGGGCCAGGTAAAGGTTAATGACACTATCGTCCATTTGGACGATGTCAGCTATACGCGTAAAGGAGACAGCATTGCTGTTGTTGCGGATTCCCTTCCTTGCCAAGCTATTGTCGACTTAGCAAGAAATGCTCGTATCTTATTATGCGAAAGTACCTATTTGGAAGAACATTCCCATCTCGCTAAAAGTCATTATCACATGACTGCCAAACAAGCTGCGGAACAAGCAAAGCGCGCAGAAGTGCAACAACTAATTCTCACACATTTTTCTGCACGCTACAATACGACAGAAGAATTTGTCCAAGAGGCTGGAGAAATTTTTCCCAATGTATTTGCTGCAGAGGAATTCTGTAGCTACGAGTTCCCTAAAAACCCTAGTTAGCGCATATACTGTTGGAAACAACCCGAAAGCTTCTTAGCTCATAAGTACAGCAGGTTTGGGAATGATTACATCCTTTTATGCATTTTTAGATTACCTAAAAAACATGAAAGCCTCCTCCCTTCATACATTAAGAAATTACTGTATGGATCTCAGCTCTCTAAAATGTTTTTTAGAAAAAAAAAGCGATCTATCTCCAACTCCCCCCCTCTCTCTCCACGACAATACCTACGACTATCCTCCTCTCTCTTTCTCTCTGTTTACCAAAGACAACATCCGTCTTTATCTTCTAGAACAAATCCAAACGCATCATTCAAAGCGCACCGTACGCCGTCGACTATCTGCTATTAAAAGTTTTGCTAGATTTTGCGTAAAAAACCAGTTAATACCAGAGAATCCAGCGGAAATGATTCGAGGGCCTCGCCTTCCCCAAGAACTTCCTTCCCCACTCACCTACGAACAAGTCCTTGCCCTAATGGCTGCTCCAGAATTAGATAAAGTTACAGGATTCCGAGATCGCTGTTTACTCGAACTCTTCTATAGTTCAGGTCTAAGAATCAGCGAGATTACCGCTCTGAATCGTGCTGATATCGATTTCCAATCACACCTTTTACATATCCGAGGGAAAGGGAAAAAAGAACGAATCGTTCCTATGACAAAGGTAGCCGTCCAGTGGTTACAAGACTATTTAAACCACCCAGATAGAGCCTCTGTAGAACAGGATCATCAAGCTTGTTTTTTAAATCGATTTGGAAAACGTCTATCTACTCGCTCTATAGATAGAAAATTCCAACAATATCTCCTTAAAACAGGATTATCCGGATCTATTACTCCTCACACAATCCGTCATACTATTGCCACTCACTGGCTAGAGCGCGGGATGGATTTAAAAACCATTCAACTCCTGTTAGGCCATACTTCTCTTGAGACGACAACCATTTATACTCATGTTTCCATGAAATTAAAAAAACAGATCCACGATGAAACTCACCCTCACAACTTAGAGGAGTAACTACACCGGCAAACTTCTTGTACTCTAAGAAGGTCTTTGTTATCCTTTTGTCCATGAGTATTGTTCTTGATAAAATCGGTAAAACATTAGGGACACGAGTCTTATTCGACGATGTGTCTGTCGTATTCAACCCAGGGAATCGTTACGGCTTAACAGGCCCTAATGGAGCTGGGAAATCCACTCTATTAAAAATTATTACAGGCTTGGTAGAACCTTCTCGAGGAACTATTTCCTTGCCCAAGAAGATTGGTATTTTGCGTCAAAATATCGATAGCTTCGGTGACGTGATCGTTTTAGATTGTGTGATCATGGGGAACTCTCGCTTATGGGAGGCTATGCAACGTCGAGATGCCTTATACGCGGAAGAATTTACCGATGCTGTAGGAATGGAACTCGGTGAAATTGAAGAGATCATCGGCGAAGAAGATGGTTATCGTGCAGAGTCTGAAGCTGAAGAGTTGCTTCTGGGTATTGGCATTCCAGAAGAATTTTTCTCTCAGAAAATGGCTACTATTCCTTTAGACTTACAATTCCGCGTCCTCCTATGCCAGGCTCTGTTTGGCCATCCTGAAGCTTTGCTTTTAGATGAACCGACTAACCACTTAGACTTACATTCTATCAATTGGTTAGGTAGTTTTCTTAAAGACTATAACGGCACGGTTATTGTAGTTAGCCACGACCGCCATTTCTTAAATACCATCACAACACATATCGCCGATATCGATTACGATACTATCATTATCTATCCAGGCAACTATGATGCCATGGTTGAAATGAAAACAGCCTCTAGAGAGCAAGAGAAAGCTGACATCAAATCAAAAGAGAAAAAAATTGCACAGTTGCGAGAGTTTGTAGCCAAATTTGGTGCCGGATCGCGGGCAAGTCAAGTGCAATCCCGTCTGAGAGAAATTAAGAAGCTGCAACCTCAAGAGCTAAAAAAATCTAATATTCAAAGACCTTATATCCGTTTCCCTGTGTCAGATAAAGCATCTGGAAAAGTAGTCTTTTCTATAGAAGGTATTAGCAAAACATATGATGCAGATCCTTTGTTCAAACCCTTCTCTTTAGAGATTTATCAAGGGGATAAAATTGGCGTGATTGGAAACAATGGGTTGGGGAAAACAACTTTAATGAAGTTGTTGGCAGGATTAGAACAACCTTCCCAAGGTCAAGTCAAGTTGGGGCATAATGTAGCCTTTTCATATTTCCCTCAAAACCACGCTGATATCCTGAAGGATTGTGGCGAAGAAACACTATTCGAATGGTTACGCAGACGTAAAACAGAGATTACAGATCAAGAGGTTCGAAGCGTTCTTGGGAAAATGCTCTTTGGAGGAGATGACGCCTTCAAACAAGTTAAAGCTTTGTCCGGAGGAGAAACGGCTCGGTTACTAATGGCCGGAATGATGCTAGAGAATCACAATATGCTCATTCTTGATGAAGCGAACAACCACTTAGATCTTGAGTCTGTTTCCGCTTTAGCTTGGGCCATTAATGACTACCCAGGGACAGCTATTTTTGTTTCCCATGACAGAACACTAATAGATGAGTGCGCGACTAAACTGCTGATCTTTAACAAGGGAACTATTTCCTTTTTCGGTGGCCCGATGTCCGAGTATTTAGCTAGCCAGAAAAAATAAATCGCTCATTGTAAGCAGGAAATAATTGGAGTCACGTGGAAGCTCGGTTAGTTTTAGGATCTTCGTCAGAAAGAAGAAAAGCTGTTTTAGAGAGCTTTCGTATTCCCTTTATTTGTGTATCTCCAGATTTTGACGAACGCAGTATTGTTTATTCTGGAGATCCTTTCGAGTATACAAAGGAACTAGCTTGGAACAAAGCTAACGTTGTGCGCTCTCAAGGGTTTTCAGATGCTTTAATTATCACTGCCGATACCGTTGTTGTTTATAAAGGAGAGGTTTTCAATAAACCTGAATCTGAAGAACATGCTGTGGAGATGCTGCGTACTCTTAGCGGCTCTTCTCACTCCGTCATCACTACGCTTGTTCTTATGCAAAATGAAAAAGTGCTGTCGGCATCAGAAAATACTCAAGTCTCTTTCATTGACATCCCCCCGCAGCATCTTAAAACCTATGTCCGATCTTTTTCCTCTCTGAAGCGATGCGGAGGATACTGCGTACAAGATGGTGGTGGGTTAATCATCAAACAAATAGAAGGTTGTGTATATAATATACAAGGATTGCCTATAAAGACGCTGAACCAGTTGCTCATGGAGTTTAACATCAGCTTATGGGACTATCTCGTCTAGCCTTCATTAGTTTCCTCTCTTTTACACTCTCAGCCAGCTGTGATTTTCCTTCCTCAGTTTCTCAGAGAATCTTGTTTTCTTGCCAAAAATCAGTCCCTCAAGCTCTAGAAGCCTATCTCGAAGCTTCAGCAACTTATCAACAACACGATTTCTCCGTATTACGCGTAATAGCAGAATCGTATTTACAACAAAGCTTTCTCTCTGAGGACACCTACATACGTAAAAGTGCAATTATTGGAGCAGGGCTATCTGGTTCATCAGAAGCTTTAGAGTTACTGTCTGAGGCTATAGAAACGCAAGATCTCTATGAGCAACTACTCATTTTAAATGCTGCAACCAGCCAATTAAGCAAAACTTCTGACAAACTTTTATTCAAGGGATTAACAGCTTCTCATCCTGTCATCCGCTTAGAAGCTGCTTATCGTCTTGCCTGTATGAAAAATAGCAAGGTAAGTGATTACCTTTATTCTTTTATCTACAAGTTACCAGAAGAAATTCAAAACCTAGCGGCAACTATTTTCTTACAACTCGAAACAGAAGAAGCTGATGCTTATATTCATCATTTGCTCTCTTCTCCCAATAACCTGACAAGAAACTATGTTGCCTATTTAATTGGAGAGTACAAACAAAAAAGATTTCTTCCAACACTACGCTCTTTACTTACAAGTGCCTCTCCTTTAGATCAAGAAGGCGCTTTGTATGCGTTAGGCAAACTGGAAGACTCTGGTAGCTATCCTAGAATTAAAGCTCTAAGCTCTAGATCCAATCCTGAAGTAGTACTCGCTGCAGCTCAGACATTATTATTCTTAGAGAAAGAAGAAGAAGCTCTACCGATCCTAACCAACCTTTGCCAACAAAAACTTCTTCGAGCCCTGTATACCGCACGTTTCCTCTCGCAAGAGAAGGGTGAAGAGCTTCTTCTTCCAATCTTTTATAACGCAACACAAGAAGAAATTAGACTGAATACTGCTTTAGCACTTGTTCATCAAGGGTGTACAGATCCTCAAGTCCTCCACTATCTAACAGAAATCTTAGAAAGTAAAGTTCTCCATCGCATATTTTTACCTACTCACTCGACAGGAAAAGCTATACAGTTCTGGAAAGAATGCACCACTTTTCCTCTCATGAGCCAAGAAGACAAAATGAGAACGTTGGCTATGTATCGGGTAGCGGAAGATACCATCCTCTCAGCGTTACTAAAATTACCCAATGACGCCTATCTTCCTTACCTAGAGCGCATCCTCGCCTCACAAAAAACTATACTAGCAGCTAAAGCTATTGCTTTTTTATCGGTAACAGCTCATCCTCAGGCACTTTCTTTAGTCTCGAAAGCTGCATTAACTCCTGGAGACCCTATCATTCGCGCTTACGCTAATCTAGCTTTATATACAATGACCAAAGATCCTGAGAAAAAAGCTGTGCTATACCGATATGCTGAACAATTAATAGAGGATACCATTTTATTCACAGATGCTGAAAATCCGCTTCCCTCTCCAAGCTCTTCTTATTTACGCTACCAAGTATCCCCTGAGACCCGCACACAACTTATGCTAGCTATTTTGGAAACCTTAGTTTCTTCCAAAACGGATGAAGATATCCGCGTTTTTCTTTCCCTAATGAAAAAAACCCATTACAAAAATATCCCGATCTTATCAGGATTGTTAATGAGAATAGTGGAGTGATCTGGAGTGAAACGATTTTTCCCACTTTTTATTGGAGTGCTGCTCGCGCACACTTTGCCGTCAGAAGGTCTTTCTCATCAACAAGCTGTCCAAAAAAAAATTTCTTATCTGAGCCATTTTAAAGGCATTACAGGAATTATGGATGTTGAGGATGGGGTATTACATATCCATGATGATCTACGTCTTCAAGCCAATAAAGCCTATGTTGAAAATCGCACGGATTGTGGGATCAAAATCGTTGCTCATGGCAACGTTATGGTCAATTATCGCGGGAAAATTTTAATTTGTGATTATCTTGAGTACTATGAAGATACAGATTCTTGTTTACTCACCAATGGCCGCTGTTCGTTATACCCATGGTTCATTGGAGGATCCACTATAACGATCTCACCATCTTCTATTATCATTCATAAAGGGTATATCTCGACTTCTGAAGGTCCTCAGAAACATATTTGTTTATCCGGAGATTATTTAAAATACTCTTCAGACAGCGTATTATCTATGGGACCCTCACGTCTTTCTATCTGTAATACGCCTGTGTTATTGCTTCCTCAAATCTCCATTATGCCTATGGAGATTCCTAAGCCTCCGATTACTTTTCGAGGTGGGAGTGGAGGATTTCTGGGATCCTACTTAGGTGTTAGTTATTCCCCTATATCTAAAAAGCATTGTTCTACGACTTTGTTCTTGGATAGTTTTTTTAAACATGGAATAGGTCTCGGCTATAACATGCGCTTTTCCTCTCAGGAAAATCCAAGCAATGCCATAAATATTAAAAGCTATTACGCACATCGATTAGCTATTGATTCATCAGGAGCAAAAGATCGCTATCGATTACATGGAGACTTCACTTTTTCCAAAGAACGAGCCCATCTTGCTGGTGAATTCCATTTAAGTGATAGCTGGGAAACAGTTGCGGATATCTTCCCAAATAACTTCTCTTTAAAAAATACAGGCCCTACAGAAGTTAGCCTATCATGGCGCGATAACAATTTATTTGGGAAAATGACTTCCTCTGTCAAAGTCAACTCCTTTCAAAATGTTAAACAAGAATTGCCTCAAGCAATTCTTCATCACCGACCAGTACGTATCAGGCGCTCTCGCATTTTCCTAGAGAATCGCTTAGAAGCTGGTTTTTTAGATTTTCATTTCAGTAGTAATATTCCAGGCTCTAACTTCTCATCATGGAGGTTCTCATCCGCTCACAAAGTCTACCGTGGGCTTGTTCTTCCTATAGGAACGTTAACCCCTTCGCTATCTGGAACTGCTATCTACTATACCCGCATGCTCTCCCCAAATGCAGCCCATTGTCAATTATCTGGATCGCTATCTTTTGATTATCGCGTTGCTTTACAAAAAGAATATCGGCATGCAAGACATATTGTAGAGCCTTTTTGCTCCTTTTTAAAAACCACTCGTCCTGTATTATCCTCTGATGAGCCTCATATTTTCTCGATTAAAGATGCTTTTCACTCTATCAACCTTCTACATGTAGGATTGGAGTCAAAAGTCTTAAACAAACATTCCACTCCTTCGCATCTGAAACTATGGACGACCTATATCTTTGATGAACCTCACGCTAAGGACACTTTCCCTAAAACTGCTTGCTGGTTCTCTCTTCCTCTTACACTCCAAAATACTTTATCCTTAGATGCGGAATGGATTTGGAAAAAAAGCCGATGGGATCATCTCAATGTAATCTGGGAATGGATTTTGAATGATAATCTCGGTCTTACTTTAGAATTTTTACATAGAAGTAAGTATGGCTTTATTAAGTGCGCTAAAGATAACTACACACTCGATGTAAGCCGATCTTTAGACACATTACTAGCCTCTCCTCTTTCCGATCGAAGAAATTTGATTACTGGCAAACTTTTTGTTCGTCCACATCCTCATTGGAATTATAATCTTAATCTTCGTTATGGATGGCATCGTCCAGACTCTCCATCCTATTTAGAATACCAGATGATTCTGGGTCATAAAATCTTTGAGCACTGGCAGCTATTCTCTGTCTACGAAAAACGTGAAGCTGATAAGCGCTGCTTCTTTTATCTAAAATTAGATAAACGAAAACAGAAACACCGCCATCCTTTTGGATAACAAAAAAAACCAAACTAGTTTGTCCAACCAGTTTGGTTTTTTTTTCTTATCGAAGCCTCTTTCTACTAGAAAACTTATTCTTCAACATCTTGAATTAAATCTTCAACATACTGCTGAGGAAGAGGCTCTCTATTCTCTCCCTTCCCTAAATAGCTTGTGGCAAATGATAAGATTAAACATCCTAAACAAAAAGCTCCAGCTAACCAAGCGGTTACCTTTTTCAAAATTTCTGGGGTGGATACTCCAAATACAGAATCTCCGGAATCGACACCGAAAGAAGACCCTAATCCCGTGCTCTTACTCTCTTGAACAAGAACAAGTCCACACAGAATTAAGCATAACAAAAGGAATAAGAACAAAAAAATGTAAAACAGAGCAACCACCCTATCCTCCTAAAAAATTACTGGGGGAGCATACAAAAAAACTAGCACTCCTAAACACGCCATTCCTATGCCATAGCGTGGCGTAAGTATAAGCGAAGCGAACAAAACTTTAAAGTCACCAGCTTCGAAGAGCACTTATAGCAAGTTCCTATGAACTATAAACCTCGTAAAATGCTGTATTTTCGACGAATCTTTTCTAAGTTATTCTTGAACTGTTTTGTTTTGTCCTTGTCTGACATTCTATCAATATACAAGACGCCATGAAGATGATCAGTTTCATGCATTACAATTCTTGCTAAAAAGCCTTCTAAAGCTAAAGAAAACTGCTGCCCATCTAAGTTTTTCGCTGATACTGTAATCTTATCGGGTCTAGCTACCTCTCCTCTTAATCCTGGGATGGATAAACACCCTTCATTTCCATAAACCAACTGCTCAGATTTTTGAGTAATTACAGGATTAATGAATACCCTAGGAAAATCACAGAAAACGAGTTCCCCATCTTCTAATTCTCTTTCTACTCCCATAATGAACAAAGAAATACTTTGTCCTACCTGTGGAGCAGCTAACCCTACTCCCTTATAAAAAGCCATTGTCTCACTCATATCGAGTACGAGTTGCCGCAGCTCATCCGTGATTTCAGTTACAGGAGCCGCAACTTTACGTAAAATCGGGCTATCGTAATACTCAAGATCTCTAATCATAATCCCACAGATCCCTATACAAAGTCTCAAAAAGATAGGCCGTTCCGATAAACCTATGATCTAAAAAATTCCCTAGCGTCTTCTGACATAAATTACAGGTTATTCTTCCGTGAAGTCGTTCACTGACTAGTATCGTCAAAGTGAAGAAAAAGTTTCATTCATACAAACACCGAGAAGAGTGCTATGAAATCCAAGACACCTAGAGCAGACATTGTGATGGAAAAGAAGATATTTGGAAAGAGAAGTCTTCCTTTCGCTGAATAGCGAAAACCTTCTAAATATCTTTTAATAAGTGGAAAATTTTCAAATACTCTTCTAAAAAAATGGTCTCGGGTCTGGTCTTCTCTGAAAAACCTAACTGCTCCAAAACCTGAAAGACCTTATCTTTTGGATACAGATTTTTCAAAGAATTGGCTAACAGCTTGCGTCTTTGACCAAATGCCGCTCGAGTCAATGTAAAGAACTCTTCTATTTCAGAATCAGCCAATGCAAACTGCTCGTGAACTCGCATATGGACAACAGCCGAGTGCACACTTGGCTTGGGATAAAAACAATTCGGGCTAACTTTAAAAGCATATTGCACATCGGCGAAAAAGCTTAAAAAGACCGTTAACGAGCCGTAGTCCTTATCTCCAGGTTTGGCGGTAATCCGTCGAGCCACCTCATCTTGGATCATTACCGTAACCGTTTTCCAGCGATATGGGCATTCTAGAAAAAACTTGGTTAATAAAGGGGTAGTGATATGGTAGGGAAGATTCGCTACTATACGTCCTTTCCCTTTCCAACCTTTATCCTCTAGGGATGTCAGAGGGTATTTACAAGCATCCGTAATCTCAATATCCATTGGCAACTGAGACAGAGACTCTTCAAACATAGGGTCTTTTTCCAGAGCAATTACATTGGCCCCTTGAGAAAGTAGAACTTCAGATAATGCTCCGAAACCTGGACCAATTTCAAGAACCCAATCACCTGGCTGCACTTCTGCTGTTGTAAGAATTTTTCTTAAGATGTTGCCGTCTACCAAAAAATTCTGAGACAAAGCCTTCTTTGCTCGCCCATTCACTGATCTCAGAAAAGAAGTTAACTGTTCTATAGAACTCCGTGCCACCCTTCCCCGCCTTTTTTATAATAAAGAAAATAGCTGGGGAGCATCTTCTGCAAGAAGTTTAGTTATTGTAGCTGGATCAAATCCGTACCGAGCATGTAACTTATTTTTATAGTTAGCCTCTTCTTCCGCCGCAAACTCCATCATAAGCTGTTGCTTCAACTGAGCTTCCATCTTATCAAGGGGATCTAAAGTTTTTGTAGCACGATTAAACAATACAAAAAGTTTCAACCCAGACGCATGTTCGAGAACCTTTCCACATCGCTCTTCAGGAAAATTGATCTCTTCTAAAGATTGTCGGTGCGCAACGGACAACTGAGCATCCTCGCGGAAGAATTCTTCTGAGCACATCAACTGCCCCCCTTGAGAAAGGACCAGCGCAGTCAATCGCTCTTTATCCCAAGAAGAGCCTTCATTTAGACGCTCTTGAACTTTCCCTGCAATTTTGTGTGCTAAAAACTCCAAACCAGCCTTAATAGTCAATACCCGATACGTCCATTGTGTGATCTGGGCAGCCTCGTCAGCAAGCTTTTGATAATACTCTCGCACCATCCCCGGAGTTACTTTTAACATCACACGTGAGCGTACCATCATTCCTTCTACGCGCTGAGCTACTAAGATCCGATGCACAACGTTAAAAACGTCTTCCGGAGTCATATCAAAAAACTTCGCGAAAGGAGACAAATCACAACCGAACATCGCTTCTATCTCTTGATTCACTGAGGTAGGGTCTATAAAAATCTTCTTAGCCTTAGCATCTGCAGCCATGAGAAACTCGTTAATTACCGTTTCCAGAACCACAGGCCACATAGCAGAATAATATTGAGATCTTGCAGATACAGAATCTACCAACTGCGGGCAAGTCGAGTAAAAAAGAATATTCAACTTGCGAATCACATCTAAAGTCGTGACGACAGTGTCTTCGTCTACCTTAAATAACACCCGATTATGGATGGCTACTCCAGAAGGATTTTGCTCAAAGGAACCAGACGAGAAAGCTCCCTCATAGCCAAAAGCGATTCCAGAAAAAATCGTGATCCCTAGATAGCAAGCTATAACAGCACGTTTCACTACTCGCATCCTTGATTTGTAGTTTTTAGGTAGAAAAACCTTAAGAATTTTGGGTTGTTCCTCCTCCCCTTTTTCTTTGGATCTTACCGCCTCCCTAGAGATGTGGCAAACACCCAAACAAAGCAGCTTATATTCTAAAAAAGAACCTATCCTCGTCCTAGGTAAAAGCTATAGGGGAGGAGGGACCCAGCCGTCAGAACACTTTTAACAAAAAAGCGTTATATCCTCAAGCCAAAGGAAACAAAAATGTATTTTTTTGGAATTTTTTCACTTAAATATCGAAAAGAGGGGTAACTAAGAGCAAAACACGCGTTTAGCTGAGTTGAGACATAAACTCATAGAAATGCTTTAAAGAAGTAAAAACTCTACCACAATCCTTATCCAAGAGATAAATTTTTGTTGGAAGCCCCTCTTTTGAAGGAATCAATCGTTTCTCTCCCTCTGGAAGATATGCACTTAGAATCTCACGATCTTTGGCAGTCAACCAAACCAAGGAAGTATGGGGAAGAAAAATCCCTTTAAAACAATCTAATACCTGTGCTCTATCCCCTTCATTCCCTAAAGAAATAAAAATCTTCCGATGTTGTTTGGAAAAATACTCTTGAGCTGCAAGCAAACTTCCCAGAGAGGAAAATTTATGTTTTGCCCACTTTCCTTGAACGCATTGTAAAATGTCTTCTGCGAACGTTAGATAATGTCGTTTACCTGAAATGATATGCAATTTCAACAAGCCTTGGCAAAGCAAAGCATTGCTCGATATAGCGTCCCCATCTACAAAACAAGCTTTCTTTATCAACAAAGAAGAATCCCTTCCATCCGTGGAATAAAATCCCCCTGTATCGGCTCGGAAAGACACCAATACTTCCTTCGCCAGCTCTTCAGCTAGCACCAACCACTTAGCCCCAGATCCTATTTCAAATAGAGCTAAAGCTCCCATAATCATGGCAGCATAATCCTCTAATCCTGCAGAGTATTTGGACTCTCCCTGTCTCCATCGACGCAATAAACGGCCATTCTTATACAGATTGTTCGCAATAAACTCTCCACATCTCTCTGCCACCACAAAACATTCTGGTTCTCCTAGAAGAATCCCTGTTTTTATCAGAGAAAAGATTCCCCAACCATTTTGGAAAGTGAAAGACTGATCATCTTTGGAAGCTTGAGTTTTCCCTTCCCTATAGACACGTAATTTTTCTCGTGAAGCTTCTAATTTCTTCTGAAATTCTTCCAAAGAACAATGATAACGCTCTTCAATCTCTTTTCTATTCATGTAAGGAGAAACGTGTAAGATATTCCGTCCGTTACAAATTCCTTCCCTAGACACATCATAGTACTCGCAAAACATCTCTGCTTGCTCTCCTAACAGAGAGCGAATCTCTTCCCCGGACCACGTGTACTGGCTATCAATATCGGTTCCTGCCCACTGTTGACCGTATTCAGAAAGATAAAAAGATCCTGATTTAGGATCCGTTAGCTCTTTAATTAAATAATTAAGAACCCGTTTCGCTACAATGACGAACTCCGGATTTCTCATATATACGCCGGCTTCAGTATAAACAAGCATCATAAGAGCATTGTCAAAAGCTCGCTTTTCAAAGCACGGAATCAACCAACGATCATCTATAGTGTAACGGAAAAAACCTCCCGCTAAATGATCAAAGATGCCCCCATTTGCCACAGATTGTAGAGATCTATTCACGAAAAAAATAGCCCGACTATCTTGATACTCTGCTCCTACCCGCAAAAGAAATAAACTAAGCAACCCAGGCAATATCTTAGGAAATGACTTCACACCTCCAAATTGCGCATCCACATCGCGATAAATAGCTTCTGTCACCCTCTTTAAGCATTCTTCTTCTAAACACTCTTTTTTACAAGAACACCCTTCTAGAAAGGCGGCTACTTCAAGAACTCTTTCTGCCTGTTGAACAAATACCTCTCTATCCTCTCGATCTTCCCACATGATATGTAACTTTTCCAACATCTGGACAAAGGACGAGGCTCCCATTTTCCCTGCAAAGCTAGCATATCCCAAGCTAAAGAAAGGCAAGAGATTGGGGGTAAGGAAAACATTCAGAGGCCATGTTGGAGAATCTTGTACCTCTCCGGATACGGAAAGCATCTGAGATAATTCGAAATATAGATTTGCCAGATGAGGCAATTCTTCCTTATCTACCTTAATACAAACAAAATACTCGTTTAAAATCGCTGCAACTTCAGGGTTTTCATAATTTTCCTTAAGCATGACTTGGCACCACTTAGAGTGAGTGCACCCTATAGACAAAAAAATCGGTTTATCCTCTGCAGAAGCCTTTTGGAATGCTTCTGCCGACCAAGGGTACCAGTCCACAGGAGTATGAGCATAAAGAAGAAGGTATGGGGATTTTTCGGTAATAAGTTTATTCGTGAAAGGCTGGTCTGTCGTCATGATAAAAAATAAAAAAAACAAAAGGTATACTTTTAATTTTAAGATCAAAAACTATACTTTCCTAAATATTTTACTCGACAAAACCTAATAAAAAATGGTTATAAACAACCCAAAATCCCTTTTCCCTTCATTTTCTAATAACTAAATAGGGAATTCTTGATCTTAAACTATAATAAGCGTTACCATACGTCCTTTTATTGCCGAGTCTCTTTACGGAAGAGTGGCAGAGTGGTCGAATGCATCTGATTCGAAATCAGAAGTCCCTCAACGGGGACCGGGGGTTCAAATCCCTTCTCTTCCGAATTTTCCTAACTATCTTATCTGTAACCTTTTACCTTTATTAGGCGTGGTAAATACGCTTTTTTGGTAAAATGGAGGGGTTTGGAGGAAGAGACTTCTTCTAATCCCTCTCTTCCTAAAGAATTTACAAATTTTTTAGTTTGATAGTAGAAACATATGCCTGTAGTACAGAAACCTTCAGTTTTGGAGTACGCTCCTGTTTCTCCTTCTACGACTTCTGATTCAAAAATACCAAACCACCGATCTGGAGCCTCTTGTATCAAGATCTCCATGATTTTGGCATGTTCTCTTCTAGCGGTCGGCATTATTCTCGCAATAGCCTTGCTTGCTTCCCCTGGAAGTCTTGCCTATGTCTTAGTAGCTGGTATATTAGCTCTTCATGCCGTTTTAGCCCTTGCTTTAGGATTATGGATCTCCTCATCAACCAAGCATGCACTACTGAGTGAAAACTCCGGTACCGAGCTGATTACAATAAAGAAACAACAATAAAACCCACTCAACCCAGAGATCTTTTATGGCTACACCGATTACTGTACCGCCTTCTTCAGCGTCATCACAATCTTCTCCGGACGTTTCCCCACATTTATCTTCCGCTTCTGCTAAAAATGCAATATACAACACTAAACAGGGAAGACCTTGGCCTGTCATAGTAAGCCAAATCGCTCTTTTAATTATGAGAATTTCCTCTATTATTGTGCTTGGATTAGGAATAGCGTTTCTGGCATCGAATCCTATGTTAGGATGGAGCCTGCTTATTGCAGCGATTACCCTAGCGATCTCTTCTCTATTATGTGCTATTGCAATCTCCGTCTACCAGACTCTAACTATCCGAAAACTACAAAGCGAAGTCTCCTCACTAGAACGCCAGTCTGGCGTCATCTTTATAGAAGAAGGTGTCGAAGACGCCCTTCTATCCTTTGAGAGTCCATTCGCAGGATTAGAAGATGACCTCGTATCTCCTATCTCTCCACCACTCTCTCCTGGGGATCGCTCTTATATAGATCATCTGGTGATGCAAGCCGAAGCTAGAAGCCTCGAAGAGCACTGCTAATGCAGCTTGCTCTTCTACCCTTAGAGGGCCTTGGACAGAAGGGCTCTCTTCGGAAAATCTTATTTTCCGATAAATAATCTTCGTACAGATCGTCCTTGAACTACAAGAGCGATCTTCACAATTTTACCAATAAGAAAAGGTAAAACTCCTATTTTAAAAGCTCCGACTAGATCAAGAGAGTTTGAAACTCCAATACTCTTCAGAAAACAGGCAAGCCATAAAGCTCCTAAACAGAGGCTAACCCCTCCGCCAACGAACAAAATCATCGCGACAACCCACGATCTTGCTTCGGATCTTCCAAACTTACCATACAACCAAGAAATGAGCGCTACTACAGGTACAAAAGAAAATAGATATCCAGCAGTAGGTCCACAAAACACTGCTATCCCACACATAGGACTACAAAAGACAGGGAAGAACAACCCCTCTAACAAATAGGCCACTACTGTTGTAACAGCCATCTGTGGAGTCATAACAAGCCCTAAACAAAATACCCCCAGAGTCTGAAATGTAATAGGAACTGGGGTAAAAGGGAGACTTATACTGATCTTAGCTAAACAAGCTAAGAACAAGGACCCGGCGATAACCTTCACAAAAGGATTACTTATGAGAGTTTCTGAGTATTCTTTAGTAATGCTCTTAGCAACCATATCCCTTCCACAAATTCACCGAATCGACACTAAGGTATCCGGCCTTTAAACCAACTACAGACATCCTTCAACTTCCTCTGAAGTTTTGCCTAGATAAGGATAGCTACAGAAGGAAAAAAGCAGCCGCACCATAATATAAATATGGCGCGAAGCTTTCTGGAAACGATCTCCATGGAGATTTGCCCAGAAAAACTTTCTCCAGTCTAAATGAAAGGATTTTTTAATGCATGCAAAAATTTTTCTTTGCTTTCCTATTTCTGCTCTCTCTTCACAAGATCGCGAATATATTGCTCCTTTTTCCAAGCCCATTCTTTCTCAGCTTTTTCTCGCTCCCAAGATAATCGTTCTTCTTTAAAAGCCAACTCTCTTTCCCGTAATTCTAAATCTTTTCTCTCCAAAAAACTTGCCTCTTCTTCTTTGCGCTGAAAAGACTCTGTACATTGCTGTAAAGCATTGAGAACGTCTTTTATCATGCACTCACTAATCATTGCGCTCTCTTCCACACGATCTCCTATCGTTTGCTCAGAGATAGGCTGTTCATTGCTAGACAAAGAATCTTGAGTAGAAACGTCCTCTAAAAAATCCTCTGAATCTTTTTCAGCAAGGATTTTTTTTAATAATTCACAAAATTCCAAAGAATCTGTTACTTCATTGAATAAAGACTCATATACCCCAATTTCTTTGCATATTTCTTTTAGAATCTCAATAACACGCTGTTCTTTCTTTCTCTCTAACTCCAGTTGACTGTTGGCTGATTCAACTGCTGAAATGAATGTCATCCTTCCATTAGATCCCCTATAAAGGCCCTCTCCGCTACTTTCCAGTGTAACTAGCAAGCATAAGCAACCGACGGAACCAAACAAGAATGCTTTTCTCATAAATGTAGTGAAATCTCCCTATTGAATATAGACACAAAAACCCTTTATTACCTCTGTAAAAAGACGTAATAAAGGGCACAGTTCATCTCATTTTAGAAGACAGATAGGCTTTTCCTATCTGCCAAAATCAAACTTATTATTTAGTGATGATCCTCACTATATCACTGCCGGCATACGCTAAGAAGCTCTGTTTGCAAAGTAGCCCTACAAGCTAGAATGTCTGCTAACTCATCTCTTCTCTGCAAATCTCGTATAGAAAGAGGTGGACGCACCGCATCACACTCAATCATTTTCTGAGCTGCCATTAGAGCTTTGATCCCTAAAGGATTCGTAGATAAGTTGAGCCAAGAACAAACTTTCTTCCAAGCTTCAATAGGACGACCTTGAGCAACATAATCTCGAGCTAATTCTGGCCAAACGTTAGCTAGTACAGAAATCACTCCAGATGCTCCAGATAATCGCATATCTGGCCACAGATTGTCGTCACCACAAAACACTCTCAATCCTGACTCAGCAAAAAGCTCACAAGCCTGAGCAGACCCTCCAGAATCCTTAACTCCTATGCACAAAGGATGTGATACAAAAGATTTCACGACCTCTGGATACAAAGACACGCCGGTACGAATAGGATTGTTATAAAGAATGATAGGCTTTCTACTTACACTCAAAATCCTATCAAACCAAGCTTTTTGTCCATTAAGCCCAGGTCTCGTATAAAGAGGAGTTGGAACAAGGAACCCATCTATAGGCCATTGCTGTGCAAAATCAATCCAAGACATAGTTTCCTGAACAGACGTTGCCGTCACTCCTACAAATATCGGCACATTCAAGTTAAGCGTAGAAACAAACGAAAGAATAGAAAGCTTCTCTTCATACGTTAGAGACAACCCCTCTCCTGTACTACCAAATAAAATAATGCCGTTACCGGCGTGCTCTTGCGAACGAACGACACTCTCTAAAGCAGCGAAATCTATAGACAAATCAGCCTTAAAAGGTGTAATACAGGCCCCCAAGACACTCATAAAATACTCCTATTTAAATAGGCAATCGTGCAACAACTCGGTTACAGCGACCCCAAAATCCTTATTAATAATTAAATTAATAACCGTATCCGTTTGACTCCAACATAAAACTGGAGTTCTGTGTAGAGCCTCAAAGACTCTAGACATACTCCATGAAGCTAGCTTCGCTCCCACTAATGCAACTAAAGATAAAGGCCCCTCACAACTTACTGTACCAAAAGCTTCAAGAGCCTTTGTTATAGTCTGAGGATACTCTTCCCAATCTATAGTGAAATACACTCCTAAACTTTGAGCCATGACAACTCCTGGAACAAATCCCAAGCTTCGTACACAACCCAAAACATCCTCTAGTCTCACTAGAGGAGAATTGTATTCTACAAACCAAAGAGCTTGATTCGACTTCAATGAGAGTGCTTTGATCACAGGACCCTCTGTACTCTCATTTAATGAAGCGCAAATCCAAGTCCCTTCTTTGGTTACATTAAATGTTGAAGTCACAAAAATAGGCACCTTCGCTCGAACACAAGGCTTTAACATATCTTGGTGCAATACCTTAGCACCAGAACTTGCTAACTCCTGCATCTCTTCAAAGGTTAAAGAATCTATGAGTTGTGTATCTTTCAAAATTTTTGGGTCGGCAGTATGCACGCCACAAACATCTGTATAAATACGCAACTCTCTTGCTTTACACAGTTCTCCTATCAGAGAGGCAGAAAAGTCACTCCCCCCTCGACCAAGAACTGTAGTTTTCCCTGAAGACGTTGCTCCAAGGAAGCCTTGCATAAGGTAAATAGCATCTTCTTGTAATGCCAACTCACCCCAAGCAGTTTGCATCAAAGCTAAATCTGGAACCGCCCGCAAAAATTGCGAGTCGGTGAGAATTACTTGACGAGCTTCTAACCGCTTAAGCGGTAACACATAGGTACAGCAGTAGCTACAAATCAAAGTCGAAGATAAATCCTCACCTATAGCCAAAATCCTGGCTTGATCTTCAGAAAGAAGCTCTTCTATATCTTCAAAATGTTCCAAGATCTCCCAAAAGATAGCTAGAGAAACCTCTATACCTAATTCCTTTGCTATTGATTCATGTCTTTCTCGAATCTTTTCAGTCAATGCCGCTCTCTTCCCTTTAGGAAGCCGACAAAACTCTTCTAACCAATCCGTAACACCAGCTACTGCGCTAACAACAACAAAAGAAGGTCTTTCTTCTTGTATAATCTCGCAAACTCGTCGAATACTTTGGGCTGTGCCCACACTTGTTCCACCGAATTTACACACAAGAGGAGCTGTTTCTTGTCTAAGCATACGTCAGCCTCTCTTGATGAACGAATCCTCCTCTATCTCGGAAAAGATTCATATTCGCTATCAAAGCTCCTGCAGCTCCTCGAACCAAATTGTGCAATAAGATACACATCTTAATAGTTCGCGTATTACCGCCGTAAGAAATGGGCCCTATATGTAATCGCATATCATCATGAGCTAGATCCTTTCGAACCTGAGGATGCCAAGGAGAATCATAAAGAACATAGGTAGCCGAATCCTTCTCATAACAAGAAGTTATCTCTTCTAAATCGACCTCTTGATCAAACATAACGTGTACAGAGATGACATGCCCATGTGCAACGGGAACACGATGTACAGACGCAGTTATAGAAAACTCTGCAGGAAAACCTGGCTGTCCTAAAATTTTTACAGTCTCTCGGAGTATCTTCTCTTCCTCTCCTAAGATATAAGGCACAGTGTTTCCAATTAAATCTAAAGAGGAAACTCCAGGATATCCAGCCCCACTAGCTGATTGTAAAGTGATAACATGCACATGCTCGATATTAAACAACAGCAGTGGCTTAAGAGCCAGAGCAATGCCTGAAACACAACAATTAGAATTAGTAATAATCTTACCTAAAAAAGGCTGTTCTTCTAACAGAGACAAATGATCACTGTTTATCTCAGGAATTAAAATAGGAACCGCTTTATGCATACGATAGGCGGTGGCATTAGAAAACACTATCTTTCCCGAAGATAAACAAGTAGTTTCTGCTGAAAAAGCAACAGACGAAGGAAGACAAGATACAACAATATTTGATTCTATCTCTTCAACGGAGCGAATAGATAAATCACGAACAGACTCTGGCATCTCCATTAATGGCTCTTGCCATAAACAAGCAGATTCGTAACGCAACGCATGCTTCTCAGAAGAAGCTCCTAATTCAGCAATTTCCCACTGTTTATGATTTTGTAACAAAGCAATAAGCTTTTGTCCAACAAGGCCTGTAGCACCTAAAATCGCAATGCGCATCGTCATTCTTAGCTTTTAACCAAACACCTTTTCTTGAAACAAACTCTCATACAAAACATCTGAGGTGTAATATCCTTTTGGCAAGCCTTCTCCCATAATCTTCTCCAAGATTAGCAACACTCCACCAGAAAAAACACGTCGAGAAAAGACTTCGTGCCGAATTACAAAACGCTCATCTTCCCCTACAAAAGATACTTCATGCTCGCCACAAACATTCCCTAAACGAGAACCATGCATTTCGATAAAAGGCTCTGGCTCTTCCTCATAGCTCTCTGCCTTCGCAGAACGGATAGCTTCAGCCAAAGAAATCGCTGTACCAGAAATGGCATCTGCTTTAGCACGGTGATGTGTCTCTAAAATACGAACATCATAAGAAGTACTAAAAAGTTTTGCAGCAAAAGCTGCTAATCGCTTTTGTACATACGCCCCCAAACTCGTGTTTGCACAAACAACAACAGGAACATATTCTGATAATGCTGATAACTTTGTTTTTACACCGCTATCATTAGTAAATCCTGTAGTTCCAATAATCACAGGCCTAGGTGTTTTTAACAAAAAGTCTAAAAGCAGCGACGTCACTTCAGGAGACGAGAAATCAATAAGAATATCATTCTCTGTAACAACCTCTTCTAGCGAGGTCTGAGATCTTCTTGAAAACCCCTTTCCCAAAAAACAGTGAGGACGACAAAGTAAAGCCTGAGTCAATAAGACACCCATCCTCCCAGTATCTCCGACAAGGCCTATGCTTTTTTTCATAATACTATCAGCAACTCTCATCCACCATTGTGGAACCTATAGGATCCTCTTAGAAAATGGCTAAAAGAAACCACTGCAGCAGTATAGTATAAGTGAGTAAATAGCTCCAACAGGAAAAGCAAAGCAAATTCGCAAACTTGCTCTTTTTCCTAATTTATTTAGAGAAAGAACTTTAGATGTGCACCTGAATATTTTTGTTACGATTCTACAAAAGAATCCCCATCGACCTCAAAAGACTCTGCAACAAGATCAACTATGATGTCTTCTGCATCAAAATCACATGCAGAAGCTCCCTGAACGATCACACTTTGTCGGTTCTGAATATAGTCACGAAGTTTAATCAGCTGTTCATACAGCCACTGAATAAATCGCTGAAGATACATGGTAATACTAATTCCTAAAAGGGCTCCTCCTATAGCTAAAATACCTCCAGATATAGGAGCTAATCCAGGAATTAGAGTTAAAGAGAGAACTCCCAAACCAGCTAGAAGGATTATGGTAGCAACTAAAATAGATTGAAATCTTTCTTCCTTAGTTGCTCCATTCACATACTCACGAATAGCTTGCTCTGTTTGAAAAATCACCGGTTTCCCAACTAACTTCCAAGTTTCCTCTTGCTCCTTCTTGGAAAGCAAGCCTACACGGCTTTCACCCCATCGTCTATTATCCATTTCCCTTATCATGCGCGCTTTTAAACGAGCTTCTCTTCTACGAGCTAAACTAATCTGTAATCTAGCTTTTAGTTGATGAGCGACATGAACCATTCCAGAAACAACCATTGGAACAGCTGACGATGATACAGCTCCTCCTATAGAAAATAGGAGCAACACTTGTACAGCAGGCAATCCCCCAAATCCAGCCAATAAAGTACAAGTAACCCCTGCTAGCAATAATAATCCTGATAAAATCAGGATCCGCTGTTGTTTCTTCGTTAAAGACAATGCTGCATCTATTTCTCCTTGAGACAAACGTTCAATAGAAGGAAGATTAGACTCTCTAGGATCGACTACCACCTCTATATTGTTATCTACCCGATAACTGAAGTCTGCTTGAGAAATGTTTTTTAGTTTAGTATCAACAAGTAAATCTTGATCTTGTTGAGCTCTAGCAAAAGCTCTCCATTGCCCTAGAGTTGTGTGCAGCATATTCGAGATCACTAAAGAAATCCCTAAACTGATTAAAGGAGGAGCCAACACTATAAGAGCTGTTGCGGCCCCTCCAGTTACAGCAAGAGTTCCAACAACAGCTAAAGCAATCCCTAAACACGCAAAACCAACTCCTAATAGAACTAATCCATTCGCTAGCTTCCGTATCTTTGCTCCTTCTATGAGCATCTCTTCTGGAGTAAGAGCTTCACCCGATGCAGCTTTTTTTGACTGGAAAAAGCGCACATAGAGATAGTGAGCGAACCCTGCAAAAAGAGCTCCACTCCCTCTATTATAAGAAATATCCCCAAATTTCCCGAGAGCGCTACCATATCCCCCAGGAATATAAGAAGATCCAAGTTTCAGCACAAGACCGGCTCCCGTTAATCCTGCACCAAGGAGAGCTGCGCTCTTTGCCCTCTGTCTGAATGTCATTCTCGGAGCAACTACGGTCTTAATTCCATTAATAAGACTTCTTAACGTGGTAACTCCACCGACAGAAATTCCTGAAAAAGCAATCGCTAAAACAATCGATTGCGGAACTCCAGGAGCTAGTATCGTTAGGGCGATAGCCACAATTGCTAATGCAACCCCTAATACAACAATACCTGCAATGAGCTCTGTCGAATATTTTAGCGTTTTCCCTGATTTAGAAACTGTTTCATTAGGGAGAGAAATCGCTGATACAGAAACTCCTGAGTTCTGATTTTGTACAGGAGAAAGGTTGCTAAGAGCATTTACATCAACAGGATCACTACTTCCGGGAACCCTAGAAACCATAAAAAAACATAAAATCTTTCAACAAGATTAATTATAACAACAAAATAAAATCCTTTTCATAACAAAAAAATAGAACTTATTTCCCTCGTATGATCTTAAATATCATGCAAAAAACTCTTCCGAAGACTACATTAGCTATTCATTTTTAACCTTTTTAGAAAATAGACATATGGTCTCTTCGAACCAAGACCTTCTTATTTCTCCCTCAATTCCTTATGGAGAAATTGCTGTTCCTCCGTCAAAATCACATTCTCTACGCGCGATCCTTTTTGCCTCCTTATCCAAAGGGACCTCTATCATAGAAAACTGTCTCTTCTCTCCCGATTCCCAAGCTATGCTTACAGCCTGTGAGAAAATGGGAGCTCACGTTAGAAGAATAGGAGACTCCTTACATATCCAGGGGAATCCCGATCCCCATCACTGTCACCCACGCTATTTCCATATGGGGAATTCTGGTATCGCCCTTCGATTCCTAACCGCCCTTTCTACTTTATCCCCCACCCCCACTTTGATCACAGGATCCCACACACTCAAACGACGTCCTATAGCGCCTCTTCTATCAAGCTTAAAACAGCTTGGTGCGCACATTCGCCAAAAAACATCTTCTTCTATTCCCTTTACCATCCATGGTCCATTATCCCCTGGCCATGTTACTATCTCTGGACAAGATTCCCAATACGCATCAGCATTAGCAATCACTGCAGCTTTAGCTCCATATCCCCTTTCTTTTTCTATCGAAAATCTTAAAGAACGTCCTTGGTTTGATCTGACCTTAGATTGGCTACACTCTTTAAACATCTCTTTCTTAAGAGACCAAGATTCTTTAACTTTCCCCGGAGGACAATCATTAGAAAGTTTTTCTTATTCTGTGCCTGGAGACTATAGTTCTGCTGCTTTTTTAGCTTCCTTTGGTCTACTCTCTTCTTCTTCTAAACCAACTATTCTCCGTAATCTTTCTTCTCAAGATTCTCAAGGGGACAAGCTTCTCTTCTCTTTGTTAAAACAACTTGGAGCCCATATTCTTATTGGAAAACATCATATCGAAATGCACCCCTCTTCTTTCTCCGGAGGTGAAATTGATATGGATCCATTCATAGATGCATTACCCATCCTTGCTGTCCTCTGCTGCTTTGCAAAAAATCCATCGCGCTTGTATAATGCGTTGGGAGCAAAGGACAAAGAAAGCAATCGCATTGAAGCCATTGCCCATGAATTGCAAAAAATGGGTGGTTCTGTCCACCCTACTCGTGACGGTCTATATATAAAGCCCTCGCGGTTACATGGTGCGGTTGTTGATTCTCATAATGATCACCGTATTGCTATGGCTCTCGCTGTAGCTGGAGTTCATGCCTCGTCCGGACAAACCCTCCTCTGTAACACACAGTGTATAAATAAGAGTTTTCCATATTTCGTGATTGCAGCGCAGACACTACATGCCAACGTTCGACACTACCAAGCAGATTTTCCTTTGCGGTCTTCCTTCTGTAGGTAAAACCTCGTTTGGTCAACATTTATCGCAATTTCTATCGCTGCCTTTTTTTGATACAGATCACCTTCTTTCAGATCGTTTCCATGGAGATTCTCCTAAAACTATCTACCAACGCTATGGAGAAGAAGGTTTTTGCAGAGAAGAATTCCTTGCCCTAACTAGTGTACCTGTCATTCCTAGCATCGTAGCTTTAGGAGGCTGTACCCCTATTATTGAACCATCTTACGCCCATATTTTGGGGAGAAACAGTGCTCTCTTAGTCTTACTCGAACTCCCCATCGCTACACTATGTCAACGCCTACAACATAGATCTATTCCTGAAAGACTTGCACATGCTCCATCATTAGAAGATGCTTTGTCTCAACGATTAGACAAACTACGATCCCTCACATCAAATGCCTTCTCTTTACGAGCAGAGACTTCCTCTGAAGCTGTGATGAGAGATTGTCAAAGCTTTTGTTTGCGTTTTTTGAGCACAAAAGAGAGCTCCTATGCATAATCAATATGGCTCCATATTCTCTATCACTACTTGGGGAGAATCCCATGGCCCTGCTATAGGCGTCGTAATTGATGGGTGTCCTGCAGGTCTCTCCTTATCACCAGAAGATTTTCTTCCCGCTATGGCTAGAAGGAGACCAGGGCAACTTCATACTTCTCCTCGTCAAGAACCGGACCTAGTCACTATTTTATCTGGAGTCTACCAAAACAAAACAACAGGAACTCCAATCTCTCTTCTTATTGAAAACAAGGATGTATCCAGCTCTTCTTATGAACAGCTACAACACTGTTACCGACCGGGGCACGCACAATTTGCCTATGAAGGGAAATACGGATTTGCAGACAACCGTGGAGGAGGACGCGCCTCTGCTAGAGAGACCGCGTCTCGAGTTGCTGCTGGTGTGATTGCTAAAAAGATCCTTTTATCTCAAAGAATCGAAACACTCGCATTCCTTTCTGGATTCGGCACCTTAGAGAGTAAAAATTATCCCAAACTTTCCGACTCGCTAATACAACAGGTTCATACCTCTCCTTTCTACACACTCCTTCCTCAAGAAGAAATTCAGAATCTCCTTCTGCTTAATCCTGACGACTCTTTTGGAGGTGTAGTCTCTTTTATCACTTCTCCTTTACCTATAGGCCTAGGCGAACCTGTGTTTGGAAAGCTTCCAGCTCTTTTAGCTGCAGCCATGATGAGCATCCCTGCGGCTAAAGGATTTGAAATAGGAGCCGGTTTCTCTTCATCACAAATGACAGGCTCCGCCTATCTAGATGCATTTATTGCTGATGAAAGTGGGGTGTCTCTTCAAAGCAATCGCTGTGGAGGAGCTTTAGGGGGGATTAGTATTGGGCAGCCTCTTGAAGGCCGTGTAGCCTTCAAACCCACTTCATCTATAAAAAAACCTTGCTCCTCCGTTTTAAAAGATGGCACACCGATCGCATACCGCACCCCTAATCAAGGACGCCACGATCCTTGTGTAGCCATTCGAGCTGTTGCCGTTGTTGAGGCTATGCTTGATTTAACTCTAGTAGACCTGCTTCTCCAACATCGTTGTACCCAATTATGATCGAACTCGTTACCGACTCTCCTCACCCTATTCACCTAGTTGATTCTTTACAAAACCCTAAGCTGTTTGCTTCGTTGTCTACCGACTTCCCTCTCATTTTTATAACCAATACTAAGCTCAATGCTCTTATCCTACCTCCTCTATTAGACTTGGCTCGCTCACTAGGATTTTCCGTAGAAACACTTACCATTCCTGAAGGAGAAGAAACCAAGACGGGCGATACTTTTCTATCTTTGCACCAACAACTGACAGATCTCAATGTACCTAGACAAGCAACTTTAATTGGAGTAGGTGGAGGCGTAATTTTAGATATAGCAGGCTTTGTAGCTGCCACACATTGTCGAGGGATGCCTTTCATTGCTATTCCCACCACTTTAGTTGCTATGATTGATGCTAGCATTGGAGGGAAAAATGGCATTAACTTAAATCATATAAAAAATCGCATCGGCTCTTTTTATCTCCCTAAAGCTGTATGGATCTGCCCTAGAAAACTCTCTTTTCTTCCTCAGCAAGAACTCCATCATGGAATAGCTGAATGCATCAAACATGCTTATATCGCAGATTCTGCCATCCTACCTCTGCTTCAAGATCCTAATGCTTTAAAAAAAGAAGACAAGCTGTCTCTTCTTATCAAAAAGAACTGTCTCTGCAAAGCTTCTGTAGTACAACAAGATGTCAGAGACTATGCAAAACGCCAAATACTAAACTTTGGGCATACGCTAGGGCATGCTCTGGAAATGCTATTTATAGGGAAAATTCCCCATAGCTGTGCCATAAGCGTGGGAATGGTCCTAGAAACAAAGCTATCTCTATCCTTGGGAGTTGCTCGCTCTCCAGCTATACTACATTCTTTGATACAAGACCTTTTAAGATATCAGCTCCCTGTTTCTCTAAAAGATCTTTATATGAGAGCGCAAATACCTCCACATAATTGCGATCAAATCCTCTCTGCTCTCACCTACGATAAGAAAAAACAAAATACTCCCTTACCACCATTTGTCATGATAGAAGAGATCGGACTAGCAGCTTCTTTTGATGGACGATTTTGCCAAACTATATCTAAACACATTCTTACAAAAGTCCTGGAGGAAGAATTCTATGCTATGCACAACAATTAGTGGACCTTCTTTCCTGGAAGCTAAGAAGCAGATACTACGCTCTTTAAAAGAATGTCATTGCTTTGAAATGCGGGTAGATCTTCTTTCTGTATCTTGTTTAGAACTCAAGAAACTCATGGAACTAGCTCCTATTTCCATTCTTGCATGGAAAAAACCTGAATCATGCTCACAAGCAGACTGGATAGATAAAATGCAATCGCTAGCTGAGCTAAATCCAAACTATCTAGACTTGGAAAAAGATTTTCCAGAAGAGGATATGATACGCATTCGACAACTCCATCCTCAAATTAAGATCATTCGTTCCTTACATACTAGTGAGCATACCGACATTATACAACTCTATGCACATATGCGATCTTCAGCAGCTGACTACTATAAATTTGCTGTTTCCTCTTCCTCAACGACAGATCTCCTAGATATCTGTCACCAAAAATGCTCTCTTCCTGAAAATACAACTGTAGTTTGTCTAGGAGGAATGGGGCGCCCTTCACGAATACTCTCCCCGATCTTACAAAATCCATTTACCTACGCAAGAAGTACAGGATCTTCCCCCGTAGCTCCAGGGCAATTTTCTCTCAAACACCACTATTTCTACAATTTCGCAAGCCTTTCTGCTCAATCCCCCATCTGCGCTCTTATAGGAGACACTTCACGAAGTATCGGGCATTTAACCCATAATCCTTTCTTTTCCCAACTCGGAGTAGCTTGCCCATATATTAAACTCCCTTTAACCCCTCAAGAGCTCCCTAAATTCTTCTCTACCATTCGCACGCAACCCTTTTTAGGAGTCAGCGTGACTTCCCCATTGAAAACTGCTGTTCTACCGTTTCTTGATAAACAAGCTCCATCTGTGAAAGCTTCCGGATCCTGTAATACGCTAGTCATTCGCCAAGGAGAAATTGAAGGACATGATACCGATGGCGAAGGGTTGTTTTCTGTATTGATGCAGCACCAAATTCCTTTAAATAACCAACGAGTTGCTATTATAGGAGCAGGTGGAGCAGCTCAATCCATAGCAACTCGATTGAGCAGAGCAAACTGTGAACTTCTTATTTTTAACCGCACTAAAGCGCATGCTGAGGATCTAGCTTCTCGTTGCCAGGCAAAAGCATTCTCGCTGGAGGAACTCCCTCTACACAGAGTCTCCCTTATCATCAATTGCCTTCCTCCTTCTTGTACCATTCCTAAAGCAGTTGCTCCCTGTGTTGTCGATATTAATACAATTCCTAAACATAGTACGTTCACTCAGTATGCTCGATCTCAGGGAAGCTCCATTATTTATGGTCATGAGATGTTCACGCAGCAAGCTCTCTTACAATTTCGTTTATGGTTCCCTACGCTCTCTTTCAAGCATTTGGAAAAAACCTTTATTCGTAGAGCTGCTGTCTTAGCTTCTCTTTTTTCCATCGCACCATAAACATTTTTTTTCTATGCTGCTTCTTCGTCTTTGGAGGCTCTATGCGTCTTTGTTTTATTCTTTTTCTATTGCTATCTCCTTTAATCTCCGAGGCTTCGCAGCACATTATTACTGTGAAAACTATTCATGAGATTGCTTCGGACATCTTGTATGATGATGCAAATTACTGGCTGATCTTTGATATCGATGACGTTTTGTTTGAGGGAGCTGAAGCTCTCAGCCATTCAGCTTGGTTTGAACGCTCCATACAAGGAATGCGGGCATTAGGAACATCCGAGCAAGAAGCTTGGGACACTCTATATCCTGATTGGCTATCTATTCAACGTCAAGGCTCTATTAAACAGATAGAAACTGCTATTCCTCTATTAATTACCAAAGTTCAGAATCAAAACAAAATCGTCTTTGCCTATTCAGAGCGCAAAGTATGCGCGCAAGATGTGACATTAGAACAACTTGCTAAGATTAACCTCTCTTTTGAGAAAGCGAATCTTCCCTATACCAGTCTCCCATCAAACATCTGTTTCACAAAAGGCGTTCTTTTTGGATCTGAAATTCATAAAGGACCTGGATTACAACGTTTCCTAGACGCCCAACCCTCTTTACCAGAGAAAGTCATCTACATTGACAATGAGAAATACAATGTCTTACGTATTGGAGAAGTCTGTAAACAAAAAAACATCCCTTATCTAGGGATTGTCTATACTGCCTCTAAATATCATCCCCCAATTTATCTTCCAGATATTGCCAGAATACAATACCTATACCGCCAAAAGCTCATTAGCAACGAAGCCGCAGCACTCTTATCTCGTCACAGGCTAGATAAGTAATTCCCTTTTTGAGAAGAAATTAAACTCTGGCAAAAAAATCTTTTTTCCACTACACGGGTGGAAAAGCTTTGTTAGAGGTTGTTGTGTCCTTCCGTTCGGTTTTACTGACTGCTCTGCTCTCCCTTTCTTTTACGACTACCATGCAGGCTGCACACCATCACTATCACCGCTACACAGATAAACTGCACAGACAAAACCATAAAAAAGATCTCATCTCTCCCAAACCTACCGAACAAGAGGCGTGCAATACTTCTTCCCTTAGTAAGGAATTAATCCCTCTATCAGAACAAAGAGGCCTTTTATCCCCCATCTGTGACTTTATTTCGGAACGCCCTTGCTTACACGGAGTTTCTGTTAGAAATCTCAAGCAAGCGCTAAAAAATTCTGCAGGAACCCAAATTGCACTGGATTGGTCTATTCTCCCTCAATGGTTCAATCCTCGGGTCTCTCATGCCCCTAAGCTTTCTATCCGAGACTTTGGGTATAGCGCACACCAAACTGTTACCGAAGCCACTCCTCCTTGCTGGCAAAACTGCTTTAATCCATCTGCGGCCGTTACTATCTATGATTCCTCATATGGGAAAGGGGTCTTTCAAATATCCTATACCCTTGTCCGCTATTGGAGAGAGAATGCTGCGACTGCTGGCGATGCTATGATGCTCGCAGGGAGTATCAATGATTATCCCTCTCGTCAGAACATTTTCTCTCAGTTTACTTTCTCCCAAAACTTCCCAAATGAACGGGTGAGTCTGACAATTGGTCAGTACTCACTCTATGCGATAGACGGAACATTATACAATAACGATCAACAACTTGGATTCATTAGTTACGCATTATCACAAAATCCAACAGCAACTTATTCCTCTGGAAGTCTTGGAGCTTACCTACAAGTCGCTCCTACCGCAAGCACAAGTCTTCAAATAGGATTTCAAGACGCTTATAATATCTCCGGATCCTCTATCAAATGGAGTAACCTTACAAAAAATAGATACAATTTTCACGGTTTTGCTTCCTGGGCTCCCCGCTGTTGCTTAGGATCTGGCCAGTACTCCGTGCTTCTTTATGTGACTAGACAAGTTCCAGAACAGATGGAACAAACAATGGGATGGTCAGTCAATGCGAGTCAATACATATCTTCTAAACTGTATGTGTTTGGAAGATACAGCGGTGTTACAGGACATGTGTTCCCGATTAACCGCACGTATTCATTCGGTATGGCCTCTGCAAATTTATTTAACCGTAACCCACAAGATTTATTTGGAATTGCTTGCGCATTCAATAATGTACACCTCTCTGCTTCTCCAAATACTAAAAGAAAATACGAAACTGTAATCGAAGGGTTTGCAGCTATCGGTTGCGGCCCCTATCTTTCTTTCGCTCCAGACTTCCAACTCTACCTCTACCCAGCTCTTCGTCCAAACAAACAATCTGCCCGTGTTTATAGCGTGCGAGCTAATTTAGCTATCTAATCTGTAGATTAGCACAAAAACGCTTGCATCCTTGTGGTTAACCATTTACCAACGAAAAAGGAGGCCCTATGCCTTACGGAACTCGTTATCCTACATTGGCTTTTCACACAGGAGGCGTTGGCGAGTCCGATGATGGCATGCCGCCTCAACCTTTCGAAACATTCTGTTATGATTCAGCCTTATTACAAGCAAAAATCGAAAACTTCAATATCGTCCCCTACACCTCTGTTTTGCCTAAAGAATTATTCGGAAATATCCTTCCTGTGGATCAATGTACAAAATTCTTCAAACATGGTGCTGTATTAGAAGTCATCATGGCAGGAAGAGGTGCTACAGTCACAGATGGCACACAAGCAATAGCTACAGGAGTAGGCATTTGTTGGGGGAAAGATAAAAATGGAGAGCTCATCAGGGGCTGGGCAGTAGAATACGTAGAGTTTTTCCCAACTTGGATCGATGATGAAATCGCAGAATCTCACGCTAAAATGTGGTTAAAAAAATCCCTTCAGCATGAATTAGATCTTCGATCCATAAGTAAGCATAGTGAGTTCCAATATTTCCATAACTACATCAACATCATAAAGAAATTTGGTTTTTGCTTAACAGCTCTCGGTTTCTTAAATTTCGAAAATGCAGCGCCTGCTGTTATCCAATAAGAAAAGGAGGCTTTTATGTTATTAAAGAAACGGTCTCCTACTAGCATTTTAGGAACCTTAGCTCTTACTGGAATCGTGATCAGCTCCATGATCGGAGGAGGTATTTTTAGTCTTCCTCAAAATATGGTGGCCTCTGCAAGTGCGGGGGCGGTCATGTTAGCGTGGATGCTTTCCGGAATCGGAATATTTTTTATAGCAAACACCTTTAAAACACTTTCTATTATCCGCCCTGACTTAAAAGCTGGTATCTATACTTACAGTAGAGAAGGATTTGGTCCTTATGTCGGATTTACAATAGCTTGGGGATATTGGCTTTGCCAAATTTTCGGGAATGTCGACTATGCCGTATTACCATGGATGCCCTTAACTATTTCTTCCCACCATACTTTGCTGGAGGAAACACAATTCCGGCCATCTTATTAGGATCACTATTGATTTGGATATTCAATTACATTGTCTTACGAGGTATCCGCCAGGCTAGCTTTGTTAACATTATTGGCGCAGTCTGCACGTTAATCCCTTTGCTCCTATTTATTCTCATCACAGCTCGATTCTTTAAGTTTTCGATCTTTAAAACTGACTTTTGGGGGACTGCTCCGCAACATACACTAGGATCTATCGGATCTCAACTAAAGAGCACGATGTTAGTCACTCTTTGGGCCTTTATAGGAATCGAAGGAGCTGTAGTAATTTCTGGCAGAGCTGCTAATCTCTCCTCTGTTGGGAAAGCCACTATCTTAGGATTTTCAGGATGCCTACTCATATATGTCCTGCTTTCACTGCTTCCTTTTGGTTCCCTATTTCAGTATCAACTAGCAAAAATAGCCGATCCTTCTACTGCTGGGGTACTGAACATTCTGGTAGGGAAATGGGGAGAAGTCCTTATGAATACAGGACTATTAATAGCCGTCTTAACCAGCTGGTTATCCTGGACAATCCTTGCTTCTGAAATTCCTTACGCTGCAGCTAAGAATGGAACATTCCCAGAATGTTTTGCCATCGAGAAAGCAAACACGCCCCTTCTTTTTCCCTATTCATGACAAGTGGGTTAATGCAGATTACCATGCTACTAGTATATTTCTCTTCTAATGCATGGAATACAATGTTAGAAATCACTGGCGTTATGGTTCTTCCTGCTTATCTAACTAGTTCCCTTTTCCTTGTGAAATTTAGTCTAAGTAAGAAGTATCCCAAACAGGCCGCTATCAAAGCTCGCATTGCGATGATCACCAGTCTATTGGGCTCACTGTACTCTCTATGGCTGATCTATGCTGGAGGTTGCAACATCTATTTATGGTCGCTATCCTACTTGCTTTAGGGATTCCATTTTACGTAGATTCAGGAATCAGACATAAACAAGAAAAAACTTTCTTGAATCGTAAAGAAATCCTGAAAATGACGATCGTGGCTCTTGCGGCTCTACTCGCTATATTTTTATTCTCTGCTAATAAAATCCATTTGTAGAGAGAGCTTTAAGTGCCCGTCGTTTAATTTTCTTATCTTTTCAAAAGGAACTGGTTCTTTTTCAAAGAGAATCAGTTCTTTCTATTCTTTAAAATCCTCTTCTCTTATCCTCAATAGTAAAGCCGAATCAAACTTCTAAAAAATCTTTTTTTCAGCTCTTAAGGTATTTTTATGCACATAGCGGTTTTGGGAGCGGGATACGCAGGATTATCTGTGACTTGGCATCTTCTCCTTTATACACAAGGACGAATTAGCGTTGATCTCTTTGACCCAACCCCTATTGGATCTGGAGCCTCAGGCCTATCTTCTGGCCTTCTTCATGGCTTTACAGGGAAAAAAGCTATCAAGCCTCCGCTAGCAAATCTAGGGATCACCACAACCCATTCTCTCATTACCAAAGTGAGCCTTTCTATAGGGGAGCCCATCGTGACATCCAATGGGATCCTCCGTCCTGCAGCCTCTCAGGAACAGGCCACTATTTTCATGCAAAGAGCACAGGAGTTCCCCGATGAAACGGAGTGGTGGGATAAAGCTCGGTGTGAAATTACAGTTCCTGGAATGGTCATTGCCGATGGACTCGGAGCCCTTTACATTAAACATGGGGTAACCATTGATAATGATAAATATATCAGCGGTTTATGGAATGCCTGTGCTAGCCTTGGAACACAATATTACGATGAGCTGATCGATGACATTTCAGCAATCGCTGAGTTTTATGATCACATTATTGTAACTCCTGGAGCGAACGCAGATATTCTCCCTGAGCTTAAACACCTTCCCCTATCTAAAGTAAAAGGTCAGCTCGTAGAAATTGCTTGGCCAGCTGAGATCCCTATGCCACCATTCAGCATCAATGGCCCTAAATATATGGTTGCTGATACAACAAGAAATACTTGTATATTGGGAGCAACTTTCGAGCACAACCAACCAGATGCCACTCCAGATGCTCAAGTTGCCTATCAGGAAATCATGCCTCCGATCCTAGCTCTTTTCCCTGGACTTAAAGACGCTCAAGTCCTTAATTATTACGCTGGTATGCGCTCATCGAGCCCCACTCATTTACCCATGATCAGTCGCGTACAAGAAAAATTGTGGTATTTAGGAGGTTTGGGATCCAAAGGTCTTCTATACCATGGGCTTTTAGGAGATATGCTCGCCCAGGCTCTATTACGGGATTCCACGGCATATATAGCTAAGGAGTTTCTCTACACTCCAGAGGGAGCAGCCTAACTCTCCCCTCTCTTCTTAAAAAAGAGGGGAGCCTTTTTTCCTTACAAAGATACGCTAGCTTTTTCCTGAAGAATCTCATCAAGAGATATTTGCATTTTCCCACGGATAAAGGCATCCCAAGGAAGCCTTGGAATCACTTCATATTCTCCCGTTGCTAGCATTCGACAAGGGAAACCAAAGATTAAATCTTCCGGTAATCCATAGGGATTGTGGTCCGAACACACTCCGGAAGAAAACCATTCTCCTTCTTTTGGCTGATATATTGATCGAGCAGCCTCTGCTAAAGCTCGTGCTGCAGAAGCTGCCGAAGACTTCCCTCGTGCTTCGATTACTGCACTACCACGACTCTGTACAGAAGGCACCATAATATTCTCTAACCAATCACGATCCGCTATCGTCTCTGCGATAGGACGGTCATTAATCAGAGCTTGCGTAAAATCAGGCACTTGTTTGGCGGAGTGATTTCCCCAAACCACAACTTGTGATACAGCCGATAAAGGTACTTCTGCTCTATGCGATAACATGCTATGCATACGATTCTGGTCCAATCGTAGCATCGCATGAAAGTTCTTTCTCAATAATCTGGGAGCATGATTCATTGCTATCCAGCAATTGGTATTCACAGGGTTCCCAACAACAAAAATCTTTGCATCCCGCTTGGCTGTTGTGTTCAAAGCTTTTCCTTGCGTAGCAAAAATCTCCCCATTTTTCTTTAGAAGATCTCTTCTCTCCACTCCTGGGCCTCTAGGAACTGACCCTATAAGGAATGCCGCATCAATGCCATCAAAAGCATCATGCAATGATGTCGTTACCTGCACACGCTGTAATAAAGGGAAAGCACCATCATCTAGCTCCATGCGCACACCAGATAAAGCCCTTTCTGTTCCAGGAATATCGTAGATACGCAGATCGATGCCACAATCAAGGCCAAAAACATCTCCATGAGCCAGAGAAAATAGAAAGCTATAGGCTATTTGCCCTGTTCCTCCTGTTACTGCTACACTCACTGTTTGAGAAACCATAAGCCACCCTCTCTTTACTTTTACAAAACGCACATACTCTCAACACTACGTTTGCAACTAACTAATTTTGGTCCCAACATACGTTTGGATGATAAAAGAATCAAGTACCTAGATTCCTTAGTAAAAGCTTTTGGCAAAAAAAAGCTCATCTATTTTTCAATAGATGAGCCGACTTTAACTGAATAAGAACTTAGAAAACTTTATAAAAAATAGGCCCGTGTGATCCTACCCATATACTTGATCCCGACCGCATAACTTGTTGTCCCTTTTTAGCAGCCAAATAACCGTGGACATCTAAAAAACCAATAAACCGTGCGCGAATAAAGAACATAAAGCCCCTAAAAAAACGATTTTAAGAGAGAAGTAATAGACAAATTATAACATATTTAAAATAAAAACTCTGCAAACAAAAAAACTTTGCCTAGCCGTCTCCGTAGAAAGCACTTTATGTTAAAACGTTAAAAAGTCTTAACATACCTCGAGCTTCGGGAAACTCTACAGGAGCATTCCCCGACATGATGCCTATAATTTGCGTTGCCAATTCTTTCCCTAATGAAACCCCTTCTTGGTCAAAAGAATTGATTCCCCAGCAAAACCCTTGAAATGCAAATTTATGCTCATAAAAAGCCAATAAACTACCAGCAATACGAGGAGAAAGCTGTTGCGCTACCAATATCGAAGAAGGTCTGTTCCCTTTAAACCTCTTATTCGAGTTCGCATTATCTCTACCCTGAGCTAAAGCTAAAGATTGAGCAACAAGGTTTGCAAAGAGCTTTTGAGATGATGAGCTTCCTGATAATACACAATCTAGCCCTCGTTGGTTATGCAAAAATCCAATGAACTCTACGGGAACAATATCTGTTCCTTGATGAAGACTTTGGAAAAAAGAATGCTGACAGTTTGTCCCCACATCGCCCCAAATAATGGGTGAAGTCCTAAAACTAATCTCCTTCCCTTCTCTCGAAATACTTTTTCCATTGGATTCCATTCCACACTGTTGTAAATGCGCTGTAAAATATTTCAATCCTGTCGAATAAGGAATCACTGCTGTTGTAGGATACCCTAACAGATTACGATTCCAAACTCCAAGCATCGCAGATAGAAGAGGAAGATTCTCTCTCATTTTTGGAGTCAGCGCATGAGCATCGATAGCAGCTGCTCCTTGCAAAAACTCTATAAAAGCTTCGTAACCGAAAGCAAAACCTAATACAACTCCTCCTACCATGGATGTAGCTGAAAATCTTCCGCCAATACTATCCCAAAGATGGAATACTTCTAGATAACGACTCTTATCATCCATAGGGCTGCCTTGAGAAGTTACCGCTACAAAATGCTTTGCAATAGATAAACCTTTATTTTGATAAGCCTGTCTGAACAGCTCTTCATTTGCTGCAGGCTCTAAAGTTGTTCCTGACTTAGAAACCACAACAACCAGTGTTTGCTCCAAATCTATCTCCCGTAATACTTCTGCAGCATTATCCGGATCAATATTGGAGACAAAAAAGATTCTCTTATCAGATGGGCAAGAGCCTTGCATAGCAAAATACATAGCTTTAGGGCCCAACTCCGAGCCCCCAATACCCATCTGTACAAGCGTAGAAAATTTAGCACGAGCTATATACAGAAACTCTGCAAGACGAAGAGCTTCCTCCTTAGAGTGTCTTGCTATCGCAGCAGCTTCTTCATGAAGATCTTGATCTCGAACCCAAGCGCGTGTTGCCGTATGCAATACAGGGCGAGATTCGCTCTGAAAACCTTCTATACGATTCATGATGGCGCCTTGTTGCATACACTCCATCTGTTTGATCAATTCCCTCTCTTCAGTAAGTCCTTGTAAAGCCTCTAAGCAGCGATCATCTACACGTTCCGTAGCATAACTATAGGTAAATCCTTCTGCAGATAAAGAGTTTTTCTGAATACGCTCTTCAGATAAGCATCCTGATGCAGTCAAATCAATCGGATGCAAAGCCATCTCTTGCAAAGCAACTAATGACTCACAATCTAAAAAACCTTTACCCATCATGATTCTCCTTTTGAGGAAATGTGATACGAGAGACCTTCTTTCTTTTTACTTGTACTATCTTTCGTGATCTTTCGCGATTCCATTTTTGTAGAACAATCGATCTTTTCATCTATTACTCTACAATGTACTCCGAATATCTTTTCTGTAAATTGTTCGGTAGAAAGGCCTTAACTATTAGTAAATCGTTTTCATAATAATGTGAGATGACTAAGCCGGCATCACACAATTCTGTAAACAATCCGTATTCCTTGTAAGGAAGATGTAAAGTCGCTTGAGGATACTCCTCTTGTACCATGTCCTCCATGGAGCGTAATAACTCTCGAATACCTTCTCCTGTTTTAGCAGAGACACATACGGGGTTAGGTGACATCAGCCGCAATCGAGAAGCAGTTACTCCATCAGCAACCTTATCCATTTTATTCAATACTGTAATTACTTGAGGCTGAGTGATTCCCAACTCCTGCAAAATAGCCTTTGTAGTCTCAACATGTTCCAATACAAGTGGATGAGAAGCATCTACTACATGTAATAAAATATCCTCTTGTAATGCAGCTTCTAGAGTACTTTTAAATGCCGCAACCAAAGTATGCGGAAGTTTGCGAATAAAACCTACTGTGTCCGTCAATAACACTCGCTGACCACAAGGCAAAACACAGCGTCGAGTTTTAGGATCTAATGTCGCAAACAGCTTATTCTCTGCATAGGTATCTGCTGATGTCAGTAAGTTTAACAGAGTACTTTTTCCTGAATTTGTATAACCAATCAATGCAAAGGTAGGAATCTGATTACGTTTTTTCGCTTTACGACGCTCTTCCCGTTGACGTTCTACATTTTTTAGATCTCTAGATAGTTTATGTATCCGCTCCCGAACAATTCTTCGGTCTAATTCAATCTGCTTCTCTCCCTCTCCCTTGACAAAACCTCCACCACTACCTCCTGATTTCTGTCTAGAAAGATGCCCCCACATACGTTTGAGTCGTGGTAATAAATAACGCGCTTGCGCGAGCTCTACCTGTAATCCAGCTTCAGCAGTGAGAGCTCGACTCGCAAAAATTTCTAAAATTAATTCTGTACGATCTAATACAACAACACGTAATCGTTTTTCTAAGTTCCTTTGCTGGGAGGGAGATATCTCTTCATCAATTAGCAAAGTCCCAATAGTAGGAAATTCTTCTAAAATTCTTTCGATTTCCTCTAATTTCCCTTCATTTAAATAAAATGAAGAAGAAGGAGCTTTTAAAAGCCATGTACAAGTCTCAAGCACACTAAGATCACAGGAATTCGCAAGAGAAATGAGCTCCTCAACATACTCAGGAACACGATCCTGCTCTGCACGATTTGTATAACAACAAACAGCTAAAGCCTGCGCAGGATCTTGTTCCTCTCTAGGAAGCAAAAACCTCCAACCTATTGCACTTTGCCGCTCTTTCTTCCCATCTCGATTATCTTTCTTCATTTCTTTTCTTCCTTATGTCCATAAAAGCTCCATGCCATCGTATGCACACTCTCGTGTAACATCCTTTTCCAAAACTTTGTGAAGATAGTGACTCACATGCGTAATCACTAGACGAGAAGCTCCCACCTTTTCCATTAGAAGATCCGCTTGTTCTAAGGTTAAATGCGAAGGCGTCCGTGATCCAAAAGCTTTAGGCAAAACTCCTAGGGAAGCTGACACAATGATCGTGTTCACTCCTTGTAGATAATCTACAATCTGCTCATCGTAATGAGACATATCCGTTAAATAAGCTAAATCCCCAAAACGATAGCCCGTTACCTGACAATTCTTTTGAAAATAGGAAACGTATGTAAACGGAATACCTAAGAACTCTTGTTCTCCGCATTTCTCATTTAAAATAGTATAGCGCAAAGAAGCCGCTAAACTGTTATTAGGAGTCTCTTTCTGAACAAGATGCTCCTTAGTTTTACATAGATAGTCATATGTAAATGATGAAAGAATAATCGGAACTGATTCTAGATGCGTGATATACCAAGAACGGAGATCATCGATCCCTCCAATATGATCATAATGAGGATGAGTAAGAAATACACCATCCAAACGAGGAACACGGTATCGCAATAGCTGTGTTCTAAGATCTGGACCTGTATCAATGATAAAGTTTTTTCCCTGACTCTGAACCCACACGGAGGAACGTAGACGACATATTCTGCCTTGCGAACATACCTCACAAGAACAGAAGGGCACAGGGATTCCTTCCGAATCTCCTGTGCCTAAAAAAACAATCTTCCCCGAAGAAGATGTTTCTTCCATAATAAGGCCTCTTAATCGTTTTCTAAAATTAGTTGTTCAAACCCCACTTCTGTTCCAACTCTGCTAGCACTCCTTCTTTTCGGATCTCTTGCACAGCTGCCTCGATTTCCAAGGCTAAAGCTGGTCGATCTGAAGCAACGCCAATCCCGTATCCTAAAACCCACTGATCTTCAGGAAGATCTATGGTTGCTGTAGAAAGAGCCGGGAAATCTTTCAAGACAACTTGAGCGATAGATGGCTCTAAAACAGCGACGGGAGATTTACCATGCATGACTTCCATGAGTACTTCTAGAGTGCTATCAAAAGAGCGAATATGAACTTCAGAAAGAAACTGTAAATAGGCCTCTTGATAGGTTCCTGTTTGAACAGCTACAGAACGATATTGAGTGAGTGGCAATGGATGCTTATTCTCTCCTTTAAACACTAAAACCAAGTGTTTTATTTCCTCCCCATAGTAGGGAATCATAAGAATTTCCTTCAATCTAGAAGGAGTAATGGACATCCCTGTTATGACCGCATCAATCCGATGCTGTTTTAGGTTTAGAATGAGTGCATCAAAGGAAAACTCCCGAACGTCCAGCGTTTTCCCCAGCTTGTTACTAATCTCTCTAGCCAAGTCTATATCGAAGCCTACAACCTCTCCTCGCTTATCAACAAACTCAAAAGGAGGGTAGGTTGCATTAGTCCCTACAATAAATTTTTCACTATTGGAGTCTCCCCCTTCTTTTAAACAACCCGTCAAACAAAAACTACAGACAACTGCTAAAAAAGCTATCCATGTTTTTTTTCTTTTTATGCACATACTCACTCCGACTCAAGGTCTAACGACAGGGACTATACCCAACATGATTCTTAAAAAAAATAAGAATCTATACAAAAACTGCTCCTGTTTCTAAGGAGCCAACCTCTTGAACCCAAAGCCCTAACTCTTCGAGTTCACAAGGAAGAATATGTTGTGATCCATCACATAAAGCTAGTTCAGGATGCTCATGGACTTCAATCATCAGTCCATCTGCTCCTAAAGCTATTGCAGCACGAGCTAATGGTAACACTAAATCTCGTCTTCCTGATGCGTGAGAAGGATCCACGATCACAGGTAAAGAAGTTTCCTTCTTAATCCATGCGACAGTATTCAGATCCAATGTATATCGAGTAGTTGTTTCAAAAGTACGAATCCCTCTCTCACAAAGAATAACTCCAGGACAACTAGCATGCTGTAACAAATATTCTGCAGCAGACAACCATTCTGAAATTGTAGCTGAAGGATTTCTTTTTAAAATAACCGGACGATGACTTTGTCCTACTTCATCTAGCAAGACAAAATTTTGCATATTGCGAGCCCCTACTCGTAAAAGATCTACATGCTCTGCTGTAATTTCCACATCACGAACATCTAAAACTTCTGTCTCCGTCAATAATCCATGAACAGCTTTTGCTCGGCTATGCCACACTACGTGATCGGGAGGCCAACCTTGAAAAGAATGCGGGTTCGTTCTTGGCTTACGAATAGACCCTCGAAAAATATGCGCTCCAGCACTTTTAACCTGTAGCCCTAAAGTAATTGCATGTTCTTGGCTTTCCAAGGTACATGGACCAGCAATAATGATAGGAGTCCCTCCACCTATAGACACGGTTTCGGATAAACGAATAACGGGACTCCTATTCGAATTAAATACATGAGGTAGCGGGACCCGTTTTTTTCCCATTAGATTTGTTTTCCTTGTTTCTTCTCTTAACTCATGAACAGCAAATCATACACACAGGGAAGAGAAAAGAAATAGAAAGATTTTTCAATGAAAAAAACGCCCTCTTCTCTTGAAGAGAAGAGAACGTTTAATGATGCTATTCTGATCCGTTAGGCAACTGTTTAATATCAGAAATTACATCTATCAGCGTCGTAAGAAAAGCTTGAAATAGCGCCTCATCAGCATATTCAGCTCTTCCTTTGAGTAGTTTCCTACAATAACAAAGCAAACTACAAGTTAAACACATAACGCCTTGTATAAAGAATAATCTACATTTTTGTTTTAGCATATTTTCTCACAAAACACAATAGTTTCTATTATAAAACTAAAACAAATAGATCTTAAAAAATAAAATTAAATTCAAATGAAAACAATTTAATTTAAAACCATTAAATTCATTGAAGACAAAGAAAAACTTTTGTTAAAATTTTTTCGCTATACCGCAAAATGATTGCGAGGCTCTTAAAAGCAATGTTCGGATCTATCCCTTGTTATCCCGGATACAACAATATTCCCGCATACAGTAACAGTTACTTCTACTGTACACTGTGTGATGGCGTTGTATCACCTACCAACGTGGATATTGCTATTGTTGTACCTAACAAACCCACAGCTCACTCAGAATCCAAACTGTCTGTTTTACGCTGTAAAAACCATCCTGTTAAAGGTCTGCACTCTGGTGGTCCAATTACTTCTTTAAGAGGTCTGATCCCCTTTTCATCCACTCTGTTAGAAGAAACTCACCAGAAAATGCTGAACCTCTGCGCTCGTGTTCATTGCCTAGACGTACTGACTGTATGCGGCACTTTGATAGCATCTCTCCTTGCTATTACTGGAGCTATCCTACAGTTCATAGTCGCAGCGCCAATCTCCACCTTTATTCCCTTGATCCTATTTGGCGTGGCAATAGCCTTCTATTTAGGAGCTTTCTTGTGCACTCGGATCTCTCAAAAAGATACTCTACGCTGGCAAGCTCTTTCTAAAAACATCATCCGTTCTTCCCACAACGTCCCTGTTCAGGCTGGGACGGAACGTTACACGCTACTTACGGAATTCCCTCCAACTTGTTATGAAAACCATTCCATTGATCTGTATTCCATACGCCCAAGTTCATGGTGTACTCCAAGGGTAGTTGTGAAAAAAACTGCGTGTAAACTTTCTGCGCGCATACAAAAAATCTTGAAAAACCAGCGCGGCCACTAGCTATTGATCCCTATTTGAATAAGGCGAATACAGCTCCTGCAGCTGCCGATTGTAAAGAGGCCGCTTCCTGCAGACAACGCTCTCTTAAAAAACATGTAGCGATTCTATTTTCTGAATAAGCAATTGCTTCCAAGATAGTCAACTTGTCTTGCCAGCGACTATGTGGATATAAACTGATCACTGCATGCAACCCAGCTTCTCCTCCTTCGCGTTGCAAAAAAGAAAGAGCTTTCTCTAAGGCAAACGCAAAACTCTCTTCTTGTAATGGTTCAACAAAATCCTCGCTATCCCCTTCTTCCCAAAAAACTTCAGAACAGAAACTCCATCCCACCTGCTGCCCTGCTAAATACTGAGCGACAACCATTTTTGCTTTGCTGTACTGAGCTGCAACTAATAAACGAATGATCTTCTTCGCCAAATCCCTTTTCATGATTTCTACCTGCAGAGGAGATGAAGCTACAAAAATCTTCTGATCTTCACATAAAAACTGTTCAATAGCTCGACAGGGCTCTATTCTATGCATAAAAGAAGCAACAACATCTCCAGCTTCTTCTACCTTCTCTCGACTTACCAAAAGCGCGAAAGCAAGATTCACTCGAGAACGCATTCCTTGTACTTTTGATAAAAAACGTCCAGCTAAATGAACTCCATGAATCCCTAATGAGCAGACCGCTTCTGAGGCAGCTTCACAAAGGATGCTGGAAGTAGCTGATAAACCTTCTGTAAGCTTATCTTCTCCGAAAGGATCTCCTTCTAAATAGAGAATGGCTGCAGCTTGCATCTGAACACGAGCAGAAAGTGAATTACAAGCTAACTTTTGAACCGATTCCATTATAGAAGATGACCGGAATACTCTACCTCCTCTCAGAATGATCTGTAAAGTAGCTACCTGCACTTCTGGATGATCTGCAGCCAATAATGTACGAATCTGTTCTTCCGTACACTTTTCAGGATATTCCTTTAACATCTCACAGGTCATTAAAGCTTGATCTATGCCAGTTAATACACCACTATGAGGCCGAGTAAGAACACATAAAGATCTCCAAGCTTCTCTTCTTTCCGTTCCATCTAATTGTGTATTTTGGACTACAACTCGTAAATGAGGCACAAGATCTTGTATCTCCAACACGGCTGCAGCACGATAAGCAGTGATGCGTACTTGAATAGAAGAATCATTTTTCGCTAAATCGCCCACGGCGCGCAGTAAGCAACTAGAACCATACATAACAGCTACTTGTACAGCAATCTCACGTACGGTATCGCTATCATCAGACAAAGCCTGCAAAACAATAGGCACTAACCGATAGTCTCTCGCCATCCCTACAGCTAAAATAGTAATTACTCGAACAGTAAGTGAAGAATGTCTAATATTTTTTTGTAGAAGAGAAGCTGCAAGATCCTCATGAATATCACGATCTGCTTCCAATGAAGGAAAGCGTTCTTGAGAACGGAGGAAGGCCTCTCTCCAAGCAGAATATTCATGATGTTTGGCTAAGGCTCGTAGAGCCAAGCGAGCTTCTAGTAAGGAACAATCGGAAGATAATGAGGTCTTAGCCTCTTGCGCTGCGGTACGATACTCACAAAAACGCATTCGTTGTTGGATAGAATTAGATCCATCCACACAACACATAACGAGCAGATATACTATGCTATGGAGCCTAATAAGCCTCCACCAAGAAGATGAATGTGTAGGTGGAATACGCTCTGCCCCCCTTCTAAGCCATTGTTGACAACAACGCGATACCCATTTTCTATCCCGAAATTTCGAGCCATCAACTGAATAATCTTCCCAGCTTCTGCAAGCAAGAGAAAATCGTCGCCTTGTATATCCTGTAACTTCTCAATATGCTTCTTGGGAATAATGAGCAAATGTACTGGAGCTTGAGGGAACTTATCTTTAATCACGATAAAGTTTTCATCCTCAAAAACCTTATCGCATTCCACAGCTCCTTCTATAATGCGTTCAAAAATGGTAGTCATACTAATCTCTGCTGTTTTAACACTAAATTCAGTGCTTCTTCACAACTCTCTTGACTATCCCATACAGAAAGAAATAGTCCTTTGTGACAAAAAATAGCACCAGGAATTCCCGTAGCTTGAACCAACTGATCTCCAAGCAATCCTGCCCACTCCTCAGGGAAAGGAATCCGGACTTCCATCCGGCGATCCAAAGTAGGTGGAATGCCTCGCAAAATCCATTGATCCGAGCAAGGGAAACTGACAAAAGCTGCCGGATGACTTTCTCCTCCCAAAGAGAAAAAATTCTCCTGCCATGCTAACGGACGATCAAATCGCAAACAAACACTTTCCTTTTCCATGACTTGTTTCACAATATCACGACACACACGATCATAACAGAACTTCTCTCGCAAACGAGTTAGTAAATCGATTGCAAACCGTAAAGCAAAGAAAAATTCTTTGTCTGTATTTCCTCCTTCTTCCAAAGGATTGTAGATTTTGATAATATCAGAGAAAGAACAGAAGCCTTCTTTAGAAAAGAAACGTCCGTTATCTTGCTCATCTACACCATGTACTAACGTGTTATTCAGATACTCGTACTCATCGTGAGAAAGAAATCCCAGACCATGCAAATAATCCAGAACCATCCCTGCGCTACTCCAAGATCCTGTGTAAGAAACTTGGTGGTGATCGAAACGCTTATGCTCTGTAGAGTAGCGGCCTCCTACATCACAGACGTACTCACATTGCGCCAACTTTTGGGGATCTCTGGTACGAACGATTTTGTTCTCATCAACAAGATCAAACATGATCAATAAAGCGCAAGCCGTCACTTCATCTGCGTGAAAAGAACCATCATGTGTGCCAACACTTCTTGGAATTTGCATTCTCATTATCCTCCGTAATCCCCTCGACAATAGAACAACAAACAAACCTCGGCCGGTAGTACCATATCCAAAAGCTGAAAATCCTCCATCCTACTTGCAGTTTAGGATTAATATCAAGCGTTCCGCTGAAGGTATTTTCCTGTTCGAAGCCCTAGATCTTCTTTACCTACATCACATTTAAAAATAAATCCTTTACAAAGCTCGCATTAAGCAGCATATAGCGTTCTTTAAACTCTCTTTTTAAAAATTTTTCCTATAAGCTGGTTCTTCACACACGAGGATTCCAATGACGCTCTTTCATTCTCATCATGATGCCGTCTCTCCAGACGGCTACCTATGTTCTTCCCTTCAGTTAGTTGGTACTGGCGTATACGAAGGAGAAATCGAGATTCAAAATATCCCCTCTTATTTCCTTGGATTCCAATTACCCTCTCATTGCATACACCTTAATTTAAAGAGCTCTCTAGCTCAATTAGGAATAGATGCCTCCCTTCTTCACTGCGAATTGAGCAAAAATCAACATCGAGCACATATACATGCTCAATTTACCGGTCATGGCCCCATTGCTGAATCTATGCTAGCCCTTCTCCAACCAGGAGATCGTGTAGCAAAACTATTTGCTGCAGACGATCGCAGACTGGTCCGATCTCCAGATTACCTCGAAAGCATGCTGAAAAATACAGATAAAGCTGGCCATCCTTTGCTCTGTTTTGGGAAAAAATTAGAACACTTGATTTCTTTTGATGTGGTAGATGATCGCCTTGTCGTCTCCCTTCCTACCCTGCCGGGAGTTGTTCGTTATGATTCGGATATTTATGGACTCCTTCCTCTTATTCAAAAATCACTCAGTAATCCCAAACTCAGTATTCGTCACTTTTTAGCTCTGTACCAACAGATTGTGGAAGGGCAACATGTCCCTTGCGGAAACCATATTCTTCTGATCAAAACAGAACCGCTGCACATCCGCACTGTATTTGCTCGCGTGGTAAATCAACTCCTCCCTCAAGGTCTCTCCCACACTTCTGCCAATATTTTGGAACCAACCACTCGAGAATCCGGGGATATCTTTGAATTTTTTGGGAACCCTTCTGCACAGATAGAAAGAATTCCTTTAGAATTTTTCACTATCGAACCCTATAAAGAACATTCTTACTTCTGTAATCGGGATTTATTACAAACCACCTTACAATCAGAAAGCGAAATCAAAAAAATATTCGAAACAGCGCCCAAAGAACCTGTCAAAGCTGCCACCTATTTATCAAAAGGCAGTGAAATCTCTTCCCTACACACAGACTCTTGGCTCACAGGATCCGCAACTGCCTATCAATATAGTGAGCAAGCAGATAAAAACGAGTACACTCATGCTCAACCTTGCTATCCTTTCTTAGAAGCAATGGAAATGGGCCTGATCAATAGCGAAGGAGCCTTACTCACTCGTTATTTCCCTTCAGCTAGCTTAAAAGGAATGTTGATTTCCTACCATGTGCGCCACTATCTCAAACAAATCTACTTTCAAGTTCCCTCTTATACACATGGAAACTATTTCTCTCATAATGACAGAGGTTTGCTATTAGATCTGCAGCAAGCAGATATTGATGTTTTCTGGGCAGATGAAGAAAGCGGCCGTGTGTTGCAATATACAAAACGACGCGATAAGAATAGCGGTATGTTCGTGATCAAAAATCGTGTTGAAGAGTTTCGATCAGCTTACTTTATTGCTATTTATGGCTCTCGTCTCCTTGAGAATAATTTCTCTGCTCAGCTCCATACCCTCCTAGCGGGCTTACAGCAAGCAGCACATACTCTTGGCATTCCTGGATTCTCAAAGCCTACCCCACTTGCAGTCATCACCGGAGGCGGCACTGGAGTTATGGCCACAGGAAATCGTGTAGCTAAAGAACTAGGAATCCTATCTTGTGGAACCGTTCTTGATTTAGAAGCTTCTCCAGCACAAATCGACCAACCTACCAATGAATTCTTAGATGCTAAAATGACATACCGCCTACCTCAACTTATAGAAAGGCAAGAACACTTTTATGCAGACCTTCCTATCCTTGTAGTTGGCGGTGTAGGAACCGATTTCGAACTCTACCTAGAACTTGTCTATCTCAAAACAGGAGCTAAACCACCGACTCCCATTTTCCTAATTGGACCTATTGAATACTGGAAAGAAAAAGTGGCCCACGCCTACGAGATCAACCTCAAAGCAGGAACCATCCGTGGATCCGAATGGATCAGCAACTGCCTATATTGTATCACTTCTCCGGAAGCTGGAATTGCCGTATTCGAACAATTCCTAGCTGGAGAACTCCCTATAGGATACGACTATCCTCCAGCTCCAGATGGATTAGTGATCGTCTAAAACAACAATTCCCTTAGGATTTTTTTCCTGTAGTGGAGGAAGATTCTGAGGGAAATTGCTCAAGTAAGAAGGCCTTTATAGATCTAGGCAATAAAACCTTTTTCCTACGAGAGGCCTCTCCCGCTATTAAAGTAACATCGCTTTTAGGAATAGATAAAAAATTTGCAAGTAATGCCACAACAGCATCATTGGCTTTACCTTTTTCTGGAACTTCAGTTACCCGAACTCTTAATATACCATCTTCCAAACATACGACTCTATTCTCTCGCGCCTTTGTAGTGACCCTAACCTCTAAAACCCAAAAGCCTTCTAACAAAATATTCTCCTTCTCCTTACTCAGGAGTTTTAAAAGAAAACGCACCGTTTTTACGTTTCCTCACACAATTAACTAACCAACAAGCATACTCATTCTGGATTTCATTGCCTCCTAAAATTCTTAGTCAAATCCGAAAGAAGCCGACACTCGAGCGCTCTTCTCCTAAAAATCTTGTTTTTTCTCTGCTTCCGAGTTATAACGCGGCTGTCTCATAACCCACACTAACATGATGAAACCTCTACGTTTCGGTTATTTCTTTTGCGCAATCTATTTTACTTTGTTACAGGCAGCGTTTGCTAAAGAACCGAATTCTTGTCCCGACTGCCAGAATAATTGGAAAGAAGTCACCCACACGGATCAACTCCCAGAAAACATCATTCATGCTGATGATGCTTGTTATCACTCTGGTTATGTACAGGCTCTCATTGATATGCATTTCTTAGATAGCTGCTGCCAGGTCATCGTTGAAAACCAAACTGCTTACTTATTTTCTCTTCCTACAGATGATGTTACGCGCAACGCCATTATCAACCTAATTAAAGACCTTCCATTCATTCACTCCGTAGAAATCTGCCAAGCATCCTATCAAACCTGTCATCATCAAGGCCCTCATGGAAAGACTTCTCTTCCAGAACAACGTTCTTTCTGTACAAAGGTCTGTGGAAAAGAAGCTATTTGGTTACCACAGAATACCATCCTATTCTCGCCTCTTGTAGCAGATCCTAGACAAGCAACTAATAGTGCAGGTATCCGTTTTAACGACGAAGTCTTAGGAAAACGTGTTGGCTCTGCTACCTTCGGTGGAGATTTCATCTTCTTACGATTATTTGATATCTCCCGATTCCATGGAGACATGGATATTGGTCTCCAAGGAGCTGTATTCTCTGTTTTCGACCTGGATCATCCAGAAGCTTGCATGGTCAACTCTGACTTTTTTGTCGCCGCTTTGTGCAACTTTGCAGTGAACAAATGGAGCTACCGCTTCAGACTATGGCATCTTTCTTCTCATCTTGGCGACGAATTTATTCTTGCCAACCAGTTACCTCCTAAAAAACGTTATAATCGAAGCGATGAAGCCGTCGATTTCTTTGCTTCTTTTCGTTACACTCCACAGATCCGTGTTTATGGAGGTATTGGGTATATCATTAGTCGAGATTTAACATTCCCTGAAGATCCTCTTTACTTTGAAGGAGGTATCGAACTACGTCCTTTCGGATTACGGGAAGACAACCTTCATGCCCAACCCGTCTTTGCTATGCATTTTCGCTTTTGGGAAGAGCATGACTTTTCTATAGACCAAACTTATATAGTAGGCATGGAGTGGTCCAAATTCCAGGATGTAGGGAGAAAAGTGCGCGCTGTATTGGAATACCACCAAGGTTTCTCCCACGAAGGACAATTTGTCCGAGAAGAATGCGATTATTATGGCTTTCGATTAAGTTATGGCTTCTAGCTTTTCTCAGTGCTCTCTAAAAATTACGCTGGACAGATGAGAGTCTCATCTTTATATTACCGTCCACCATTTTGACTCTCCCGTGTTTCATGGACTTTAGGTGGTTTATGAAAAGAAACCCTCACTTCGTATCATTAACAAAAAATTATTTATTCGCAGATTTACAGAAGAGAGTTGCCCAATTTCGTTTAGAAAATCCCCAACATACAGTTATTAATTTATCTATTGGAGATACCACCCAACCACTAAATGCTAGTGTCGCTGAGGCTTTTGCCAGCTCTATTGCCCGTTTGAGCTCTCCTACAACCTGTCGCGGATATGGACCAGACTTTGGACTACCTGCATTAAGACAAAAATTATCGGAAGATTTCTATCGCGGCTTTGTTGATGCAAAAGAAATTTTCATTTCGGATGGAGCAAAAGTAGATCTCTTCCGTTTACTATCCTTTTTTGGTCCCAATCAAACAGTGGCTATTCAGGATCCTTCTTATCCTGCATATCTCGATATCGCTCGCTTAACAGGGGCAAAGGAAATTATCGCTCTCCCTTGCTTGCAAGAAAATGCATTCTTCCCAGAATTTCCAGAGGACACTCACATCGATATTTTATGTCTATGTTCTCCTAATAACCCAACAGGGACTGTTTTAAATAAAGACCAACTACGTGCGATCGTTCATTATGCAATAGAACACGAGATTCTCATTTTATTTGATGCAGCTTATAGCACCTTCATTTCCGATCCTTCTCTCCCTAAAAGTATATTTGAAATTCCTGATGCACGGTTTTGTGCAATAGAAATCAATTCGTTCTCCAAACCTCTAGGATTTGCAGGCATTCGTTTAGGTTGGACCGTCATCCCTCAAGAATTGACTTATGCAGACGGCCATTTTGTGATTCAAGACTGGGAACGCTTCCTTTCAACCACTTTTAATGGGGCTTCTATCCCCGCTCAAGAAGCTGGCGTTGCAGGATTGTCCATTCTCCCTCAACTTGAAGCGATCCACTATTATCGAGAAAATAGCGACCTACTCAGAAAAGCGCTATTGGCAACTGGATTTGAAGTATTCGGTGGGGAACACGCCCCTTATCTATGGGTCAAACCCACTCAAGCGAACATCTCTGATAGAGATCTTTTTGACTTTTTCTTACGAGAGTACCATATCGCAATTACGCCCGGAATTGGATTTGGCCGTAGTGGTTCGGGATTTGTACGCTTCTCTTCCTTAGGGAAACGTGAAGACATATTAGCAGCCTGCGAACGTTTACAAATGGCTCCTGCTCTGCAATCATAAGGTTTGTATGCTTTTGCGAAAATTTTGTGGCTATCTTTTTTGTAGTTCCCTAGTTTGTTCTTTTATTTCCGTCATTGTTGTTTCCTTTCGTTCAGAACCAATAACGCCTAGCATTGCTATCTTCTCTTCCTTTTCCCATAATTCTCTTAGTGAATGCATAGAGAGTTGTCAAAAAGAACTGACCAGCTTTGGGAACATGCCCACTATCTCTCTATTTAATGCTGAGGATAATGTAGTCAAAGCAAGAAAAATCGCTCGCACCCTTCATAAAGACCCTAATGTTGTCATGATCATTACTTTAGGCCCCATTGCAACTAAAGTAATGAGTCAAATCGAAACACAAAAACCGATCATTTATGCTGTTGTCCCTGCAGGAGAAGCTCTCCGATTCCCAAAAGAGCAGGTTAATATATACGGGGTTAATGATAGCGTAGACACAAACCAATGTTGTTTCGCGATTCATGCGGTAACCAACAACGCGAATTCGTTGGTTTATCTACAACCCCACGAACCTTTCCCTTCTTCCTTACAGGAAGAAATTACAAATAAACTCCGCGCGTCAGGCATTAAAGTGACAGAACTTCCTATTTCTGCAGCCAACATGTCGTCTCGCATTCAGTTTATTGCAGAAAATCGTCCTTCCGCAGTCTTTTTTCCTCTTTCTTCCTTATCAGAAAAAATGGGAACGACGCTCATTAAAAGCATCTTAAAAGAAAATATTCCTCTGATCACAGATGACTCTTCCCTTGTTATGGAAGGTGCTTGTGCAGCATGTAGCGTTGATTATAAACTATCAGGCAAACAAATAGCCTGTATCGTTCGTTATTTGCTCAGCAAGAAAAACAATGAAGAGCATTTGAACCAGATTAGCGCAGAGCCGATCCTTTCCAAAATTACTTTCAATGAGGAAATTATCCGGTTCTTAGGACTTCCATTTAATATGGCTCCGGCTCACCAATTTATCTCTTTCCACTCTGCAGATAATACTGGATTAGTGACTTTACAAATCCCTTAATCCTACTATTGAAATCCTCTATCATCATCGGAAACGGATTCCGAATCTAAACTCTCATCTTGAGGCATAGAGAATAGAGTATCCTCTCCGGACAGAGCTCCCCCATCCCGCAAGCGGTCCCGTAGAGAACGAGGGTCTTCCACAGAAGGACTAGAACTTAAATACGACGCGTAAGGGTTAATGAATATGCCTGGACGCATGTAATAGTCTGTGTCTTCAGGCTCAACCTCTACCCTCCTCGATATCCAATGAAAGAAACGCAAGATCTGGTAGTAAATGGCTCGCAAAGCACCCATTAAATGCTCTTGCAAAAACTGACAGGCTCTTCTTCCTGCAGAACAGCATGCCGTTACCTCCTCTTCAGAAGCTTGGTCATTAATGCTCAAAGGTCCGTCATCATGTAAACGTTCCGCAGAACGAGCTAAGTTGCAGATAGATTGATTAATAGAGCCGACCTCTCCGTTGGCTCGAAGTCTCCACTCCCCTTTCTCATTGACCTCTAATCCTAACTTATGTATGCGAGCTAGAACCGTATCGCTATCCTTACCTAAAATGGACTTGAGATCTTCTTGAGGAACTGCACGAAGCGTTTTATGTAGTGTTGCAAAAGACGCGGTTACTAGTCCTGCGTGATGACGTATTCCTCTAGCTAATCTTCTTAATGAATGTCGGTTATGCGCAAGCCCATGACGAACAGAAAGGGAGCGGAGTCTCTGGTTTCTAGCTATCTCTTCTCGATGAGAATTAGAACGATTTGTTCCTTTCAGAGCGCTCTTATTTCTTACCCCAGGAGACTCTAGCTGCTCTTCACTAGAAGAAATCGCTTGCAGTAGAGCTTCCATGTCTTCATCCAGTTTCTGCACGTTCGCGTCGTTCTTCTCCATTACATCCGCGATGATCTCAGCGACTTCAACCTCGCCAACTGCTCCTCCCACACTTGGAGAAGATGCCATTGCATCCGACTGAATAATCGGAAGTGCAAGCTGCTGAATATCTTCTGCAGAGGTACTCTTCCCTACAGCAGAGAAAGAAATAGTCTGACCAGAGGGTGTGACCCCTTCGGGATTCATCCCCTCGTCTTCCCTAGAATTGGGAAGCCTCTCAGAAGAAGAACCCGATGTTCCTTGTATAGAAGACATAGAGATTTAAAAACAAAATTTGCAAAAACGCTTAAATTAATTTTAAGAAACAAACAAAAGAAACATCAAGTTATTAAGAAATAAAGAATCTGAACTAGTTAAAATCCAATAAGAACAAAAAAATCACAGAGATTGATCTAGAAACACTCCTATGCTAAGATGCTCTTCCACACGAAACAATATAAAGCACTTCCTTCCCTATGAGAACGTCCCTCCTGTTTTACAGAACTTCCAAAAATGCAAATAAAGAAGCCTCTGTTCTTTCCTACGAGCTTCTTCAGAAAGCAGGGTATCTTTTCAAAACATCTAAAGGGATTTACTCATACACACCTCTCTTCCAACGAGTTATCCTAAAAATGACCGAAATCATTCGTGAAGAACTCAATGCTATTGGAGGACAAGAGGTCTGTCTCCCTCTCCTGCAACCAGCAGAACTATGGGAAAAAACCGGTCGTTGGAAGGCCTTTTTATCGGAAAAATTACTCTATGTGCTTAAGGATAGAGAAAATAAGGCAATGTGTTTAGCCCCTACCCACGAAGAGGTTGTCTCTGAATTCGTGGCTCAGTGGCTAACAGGACGAGAACAGCTCCCTATCCACCTATACCAAATCGGAACCAAATTCCGAGATGAAATCCGACCTCGCTTTGGGCTTATGCGTGCCAAAGAGTTCTTAATGGAAGATAGCTATACTTTTTCTGACTCTCCAGAACAAATGGAAGAACAGTATGCAAAGCTACGTCTAGCTTACCAGCGCATCTTTGATCGATTAAATCTCAAATATGTAATTGTTGCTGCAGATGGAGGGAAAATTGGTAAGGGGAAATCTGAGGAATTCCATGTTCTCTGCTCTTTAGGAGAAGACACGATCTGTGTGAGTGGGTCTTACGGAGCGAATGTAGAAGCAGCACAAGCAATCCCTCCATCCTATGTTTACGATTCAAACCTTCTACCTGTAGAAGAAGTTGCGACTCCTAACATTCGAACAATTGAAGACTTAGAAGTCTTTTTTAACACCCCTAAACATAAAATACTGAAAACTTTAGTTGTTAAAACTCGCCAAAAAGACTCGGAGAAATTCTTTGCGATTTGTATCCGAGGGGATCGTCAGATCAACTTAACCAAAGTTGCATCTTTCCTACAAGTTGATGACTGCGAGCTGGCTTCTGAGGAAGAGATCCTTAAGCATCTTCATGTTGAAAAAGGATTTATCGGACCTTTATACTGTCCTATCCCCTGTTATGCAGACGAAACAACGCGCCCAATGACTAACTTCATCTGCGCAAACAACCAAAAAGACGTGCACTGCAAGCATATGAACTGGGGACGCGATATCCCTCTTCCAGCTTTCGGAGACTTTCTTTTAGCAGAAGCTGGAGACCTTTGTCCTCAAAATGGAGGAGCTCCCTATGAAATTTTCCAAGGCGTCGAAGTTGCTCATATCTTCAATCTGGGGACCCGCTATACGGAGAGCTTCTCCGTAGGGTTCCAGGATAAAAATGGAGATAAGCAGCTTTGCTGGATGGGGACATATGGTATTGGAGTAGGGAGAACCCTTGCTGCATGCATAGAACAGCTCGCTGATAACAAAGGACTGGTTTGGCCTTTAGCTGTAACTCCTTTCTCCATCACCATTCTCTATAACGGTGGTGATACGGAAGGAGAAGCCACCGCCTTACAACTTTATCAAAGCCTGAATACTGAAGGCTTTGAGCCTCTACTAGATGATCGCAATGAACGCCTTGGGTTTAAGTTAAAAGACAGCGATTTACTAGGTATCCCGTACAAATTGATCATTGGGAAGTCTTTCCAAAGTACAGGCTTATTAGAAATCGAATCACGCTCAGGAGAAAAATGTAATGTTTCTCCTGAAAACCTATTGGATTGGTGCTCTAAAAATCTTCCTTGTCATACAAGAAAGATCCCCCCACTCCAAGAACAAAACTAGCACTCTTTAGTTGCGAGCGCTAAAATTCTTGACCAGTGGAGACGGTTTTCTTATAATGACACCGACTTATGGAAAATAGAATAGAAATGTCCCAACTGCGAGCATCGAAAAAAGATTCAAAGATTTCGTATGTTCTACTTATGGCCACTAAGCTCTACCTAGAGAGTAGCCAACCAGTAGGCTCGAAACTTCTTAAGGAAACTTATTGTTCCGATCTGAGTTCGGCAACGATACGAAATTACTTTGCTCAGCTTGAAACGGATGGATTTTTACGAAAGAATCATATCTCCGGAGGGAGGATCCCCACAGATCTAGCTTTTCGTTATTATGTGGATCATAACGTGCCTTTTCTTGAGCAAGAAGAAATCTTAGCAATCCAACAAAAACTGACAGAGCTTCCGGAATACAGCAAAAATATCGTAAAGGATCTGCAAAAAGCCTCAGAGGTGCTCTCCGATATTCTGCAACTCCCTGTCTGCTTCTCTTCACCTCGTTTTGAAAGCGATTCCGTTATTAATATTCAACTCGTAGCTATAGATGATCAACGCGTAGTCTTTGTACTCTCAACTGAGTTTGGGCAAGTTTTTACAGATGTCCTTTGGCTACCTGAACAACTACCTGAGAACTCTTTAAAAAGAATTGAGGGTTTTCTACAAAATTACTTACGCAAACAACCTTCCGATGGTCTTCTTTCTCAAAAAGAAGAAGATTTAGGGATGGTCTTGTATAATGAAGTTGTGGTCCGTTACCTTACTCGTTACTGCCATTTTAGCGAGGAAGATCTGTACCAAACAGGCCTATCCAGATTACTCAAATACGGAACTTTCAAAGAGCCTGAAACGCTCGCTCAAGGTCTCGCTTTCTTTGAAAACCGTAAACACATGTGTCAACTTTTAAATACTTACCTGCATAAGGAAACTCCTACCGCATTTATTGGTCGAGAGCTTGCTGATATCGTTGGGAATACCGATCCTTCGTGTGCAGTAATTACTATTCCTTATTACATGGACCATACTCCTTTAGGTGCTTTCGGTGTACTAGGTCCCATGAACCTGCCTTATCAACAGGTATTCGGCACACTGTCCTTATTCACAGAACGACTAAAAGTCATTCTAACTCAAAGTTTTTACAAGTTTAAATTGTCATTCAGAAGACCTTGCCCGACTGACCCTAGATGCTCACAAAGACCAGCAGAGTTGACTCGGAGCTCTTCTATAAAATTATTACCTGCTAAGGAGCTATCATGACAGAAACCCCAAATACCTCGTCGGAAGAAATTCAGACTAGCGAGCCTTCACCTGACAATGAACTCCAAGTGCTCCAGCAAGAAAACGCCAATTTAAAGGCTGAGCTGCAAGAACAGAATGATCGATATCTGATGGCTCTCGCTGAAGCAGAAAACTCAAGAAAACGACTACAGAAAGAACGCACAGAAATGATGCAGTATGCTGTAGAAAATACTCTTATGGATTTCCTTCCTCCTATCGAAAGTATGGAAAAGGCTTTGGGATTCGCTTCTCAAGCCTCTGAAGAAGTAAAAAATTGGGCTATAGGATTCCAAATGATCCTTCAACAATTTAAGCAAATCTTCGAAGAGAAAGGTGTGGTTGAATATTCCTCGAAAGGAGAACTATTTAATCCGTACCTGCATGAAGCTGTAGAAATCGAAGAAACCACAACAATTCCAGAAGAGACTATCTTGGAGGAATTTACTAAAGGTTATAAGATAGGAGATCGTCCTATTCGCGTAGCCAAAGTGAAAGTAGCAAAACTTCCTGCTAAAGGAAACTCAGACAGTAACGAAGAAAAAGAATAATTATCCTAGAAATTAGGTGTTCAATATGAGCGAAAAAAGAAAGTCTAACAAAATTATTGGTATCGACCTAGGGACGACCAACTCTTGCGTCTCTGTTATGGAAGGTGGCCAACCTAAAGTTATTGCCTCTTCTGAAGGAACTCGTACTACTCCTTCTATCGTTGCTTTTAAAGGTGGCGAAACTCTTGTTGGAATTCCTGCAAAACGTCAGGCAGTAACCAATCCTGAAAAAACATTGGCTTCTACTAAGCGATTCATCGGTAGAAAATTCTCTGAAGTCGAATCTGAAATTAAAACAGTCCCCTACAAAGTTGCTCCTAACTCGAAAGGAGATGCGGTCTTTGATGTGGAACAAAAACTGTACACTCCAGAAGAAATCGGCGCTCAGATCCTCATGAAGATGAAGGAAACTGCTGAGGCTTATCTCGGAGAAACAGTAACGGAAGCAGTCATCACCGTACCAGCTTACTTTAACGATTCTCAAAGAGCTTCTACAAAAGATGCTGGACGTATCGCAGGATTAGATGTTAAACGCATTATTCCTGAACCAACAGCGGCCGCTCTTGCTTATGGTATTGATAAGGAAGGAGACAAAAAAATCGCCGTCTTCGACTTAGGAGGAGGAACTTTCGATATTTCTATCTTGGAAATCGGTGACGGAGTTTTTGAAGTTCTCTCAACCAACGGGGATACTCACTTGGGAGGAGACGACTTCGACGGAGTCATCATCAACTGGATGCTTGATGAATTCAAAAAACAAGAAGGCATTGATCTAAGCAAAGATAACATGGCTTTGCAAAGATTGAAAGATGCTGCTGAAAAAGCAAAAATAGAATTGTCTGGTGTATCGTCTACTGAAATCAATCAGCCATTCATCACTATCGACGCTAATGGACCTAAACATTTGGCTTTAACTCTAACTCGCGCTCAATTCGAACACCTAGCTTCCTCTCTCATTGAGCGAACCAAACAACCTTGTGCTCAGGCTTTAAAAGATGCTAAATTGTCCGCTTCTGACATTGATGATGTTCTTCTAGTTGGCGGAATGTCCAGAATGCCTGCGGTACAAGCAGTTGTAAAAGAGATCTTTGGTAAAGAGCCTAATAAAGGCGTCAATCCAGATGAAGTTGTAGCGATTGGAGCTGCTATTCAGGGTGGTGTCCTCGGCGGAGAAGTGAAAGACGTTCTGTTGTTGGATGTGATTCCCCTCTCTTTAGGAATTGAGACTCTAGGTGGGGTCATGACTCCTTTGGTAGAGAGAAACACTACAATCCCTACTCAGAAGAAGCAAATCTTCTCTACAGCCGCTGACAATCAGCCAGCAGTGACTATCGTCGTTCTTCAAGGTGAACGGCCTATGGCGAAAGACAATAAGGAAATTGGAAGATTTGATCTAACAGACATTCCTCCTGCTCCTCGCGGCCATCCACAAATTGAGGTAACCTTCGATATTGATGCCAACGGAATTTTACACGTTTCTGCTAAAGATGCTGCTAGTGGACGCGAACAAAAAATCCGTATTGAAGCAAGCTCTGGATTAAAAGAAGATGAAATTCAACAAATGATCCGCGATGCAGAGCTTCATAAAGAGGAAGACAAACAACGAAAAGAAGCTTCTGATGTGAAAAATGAAGCCGATGGAATGATCTTTAGAGCCGAAAAAGCTGTGAAAGATTACCACGACAAAATTCCTGCAGAACTTGTTAAAGAAATTGAAGAGCATATTGAGAAAGTACGCCAAGCAATCAAAGAAGATGCTTCCACAACAGCTATCAAAGCAGCTTCTGATGAGTTGAGTACTCGTATGCAAAAAATCGGAGAAGCTATGCAGGCTCAATCCGCATCCGCAGCAGCATCTTCTGCAGCGAATGCTCAAGGAGGGCCAAACATTAACTCCGAAGATCTGAAAAAACATAGTTTCAGCACACGACCTCCAGCAGGAGGAAGCGCCTCTTCTACAGACAACATTGAAGATGCTGATGTTGAAATTGTTGATAAACCTGAGTAAGATGCTTTATTTATCTTCCTTAAGCAAGAGCCTCTTGAAAAAGGGGCTCTTGCAACTTTTTTTTAAAAAATCCCTCTTCTCTCTTCTTTCTTAAGAGTAATTAATCCCTTTGTTCATGTATGCTAGATAGTACGTATCTTGACTGTTATGGCATAAACACCATTTCTAAGAGGTGTTGCATCATCAAAAACCGGCTGCCCTACTAACCCCAGACTTCAAGATGCAAAAACATTCCTTGGGGGTTTGAGAAGTAAGAATGTACCGGCAGTACGACAGTAATGGAGTTTAGCTTGTGGGAAAAGCTAAAAACAAAAAGAAATTTCTAAAAAATAGAAAGCAAGTTCTGGTTCCTGGTACCTTATTCGTCCATTCTAGAAAGGGCTTTGGATTTGTATCCCCAGATCAACCGGAGTTATATCCTTTTGATATTTTCATCTCAGCTAGCGACTTAAAAGGTGCTTTGGATGGAGATCATGTTCTCGTGGCTCTCCCCTTTTCTCTTCGTGGAGGAGAAAAAAGAAAAGGGGTCATTCATAAAGTTCTTTCTCGAGGGAAAACAGTCTTAGTAGGGACTATTGTCTCTCTTATCAATCCAACTCTAGCTATGGTTTGTGTGAATACCATAGGCCCTGAACATCCTTTAAAAGCCGAGCTCTTACCTAAAAGGACTTACAAACTAGGAGATCGGTTGTTACTAAAAACTCCTGTGTGGAAGGAGAATTATCCCAGTAAAGAACCACCTCCCTTGGCTATGCTGGAATTTATAGGCAATATCTCTAATGCTAAGACAGATTTTCCTGTTATTAAAGCCGAATTCTCTATTACAGAAGAGTTCCCCGATGCAGTGGTACAGGAAGCTAGTCAGTTCTTACAAAAGCACGTAACACAAGCGTTACACTCGAGGAAAGATCTCCGAGATTTGTTATGTTTCACCATAGACTCTTCCTCTGCTAAGGACTTTGACGATGCAGTCTCACTAACTTATGATCATGAGGGAAACTATATTCTAGGTGTTCATATTGCGGACGTCTCCCACTACGTGACTCCAAATTCCGCTTTGGATAGAGAAGCTGCTAAACGGTGCAACTCGATCTACTTCCCTGGAAAAGTCATCCCTATGCTGCCTTCAGCCCTTTCTGACAATCTGTGCAGCTTAAAACCTAATGTGGATCGCTTAGCTGTATCCGTATTTATGACTTTCTCTAAAGAGGGATTCCTTTCTGACTACCGAATTTTGCGTAGCGTCATTCGTAGTAAATACCGTATGACATACGATGAGGTAGATGAAATTATCGAGAAAAAACAGACTCACCCTATTTCTAAAACCATTTTAAAGATGGCTGAATTGAGCCGTATTTTTTCTGACATCCGAGAACAACGTGGATGCACGCGTCTCGTTCTTCCTTCATTCACGATGTCTCTTGATAATTTACAAGAGCCTGTAGCCCTTATCGAAAACAAACAAACAGCTGCTCATAAACTCATTGAAGAGTTTATGCTGAAAGCGAATGAAGTGATAGCCTATCACATTTCCCATCAGGGAATAACCATGCCATTCCGCACACATGAACCTCCTAATGAAGAAAGTCTCCTTGTGTTTCAAGAGACAGCAAAGGCTATGGGCTTCACCATTACACAAACCCCGGCGCAAGAACCAGATTACCAATATTTATTGCAGGAAACGACTGCAGGCCATCCTTTGGAGCCAATCCTTCATTCTCAGTTTGTACGCAGTATGAAGACGGCTTCCTATTCTACGGAAAACAAAGGCCATTACGGTCTGTGCTTAGACTACTACACACACTTTACTAGCCCGATCCGCCGATACGTGGATTTGATCGTTCACCGACTGCTTTTCCATCCTCTCTCTGTAGAAGAAGAGCATCTTGAACAAATTGTTCGAGCCTGCTCATCCCAAGAACGCATTGCAGCGAAAGCTGAGGGAGCTTTTGTAAATATTAAGAAGGCTCGCTTCTTGAAAAAATTCATAGAAGAGCAGCCTGCAACTCTTTATAAAGCTTTCATTATTACGGCATCCCCGGAAGGGATCTCTTTTGTCCTCCCAGAATTTTGTCATGAAGGTTTCATTCCTGCGGCTAAACTACCTCAAGCGTACGTCCTTCAAACAAAAATAGGATTAGAAGAACTTCCTGAGTATTTGCGTCCTGGAGCTGTTATTTCTGTGCAACTGGCTTCTGTCACCTTGCTCACACAGTCTATCGAGTGGACGTTGGTTGAAGCCACAACTAAAGCTAAAGCAAAGCGTACCTCTAAAAAGAAAAAAACAGAATCTGTCACGACTAAAGAAAAGAAAAAGAGTCCTGCTAAAAAGAAAAAAGGAGCTACCAAAACGAAGAAGGGCAGTGGGAAAAATTAGATCCTTCAAATTATTCCTTACATGAATTTTTTGTCTGACCGACTTTCTCCCATTGAAAAAGATTTTCTTAAACAAAACGTGCTTTACTTCTTGCAGAAAAATCGGTAAACTTGCCGTTTCGTCTAGGCAGACTCGTCCGCGTCTTTTTTCAAAACTCCCTTTTTAGGAAGTTTTTGAAGGCGTTCCTCAGATTTTCCCGAGTTGGAGGAGACTGGCCGGCACTACAAGCTCATATCAAGGTAAGGAAAGATTTCCATGCATGACGCCCTCCAAAGTATTTTGGCTATCCAAGAGCTCGATATTAAAATGATCCGTTTAATGCGGGTCAAAAAAGAACATCAGAACGAGCTCGCTAAAATTCAAGCTTTAAAAACGGATATCCGTCGCAAGGTGGAAGAAAAAGAACAAGAAATGGAGAAGCTGAAAGATCAGATCAAAGGCGGAGAAAAACGTATTCAAGAAATTTCTGATCAGATCAATAAATTAGAAAATCAGCAAGCTGCTGTAAAAAAAATGGATGAGTTTAATGCTCTAACCCAAGAGATGACCGCAGCTAATAAAGAGCGTCGCACTTTGGAGCACCAACTTAGCGATCTTATGGATAAGCAAGCTGGTAGCGAAGATCTTCTTATCTCTCTGAAAGAAAGTCTCTCTTCTACGGAAAATAGTAGCAGTGCTATCGAAGAAGAAATTCGAGAGAATATTCGAAAAATTAATGAAGAAGGTCGTTCTTTACTAAGTCAGAGAACACAGCTGAAAGAAACGACAGATCCAGAATTATTTAGCATCTACGAGCGCTTGCTCAACAACAAGAAAGACCGAGTTGTTGTCCCTATCGAAAATCGTGTTTGCAGTGGCTGTCATATAGCTCTTACCCCGCAACATGAGAATTTGGTACGTAAACAAGATCATCTTGTATTTTGTGAACACTGCTCAAGAATTCTTTACTGGCAAGAGTTGCAATCTCCATCAGCAGAAGGCGCAACTACAAAACGTCGTCGTCGTCGTACTGCAGTATAACGAACTAATCGGAAGAGTAAGGCAACCGCTGAAACCAGCTTTTTAAAAAAGATGAGTACCAGAGGAAAGTCCGGACTTTATAAGAAAAGATGCTGGAGAAATTCCAGGGGCCGTAAGGCTACGGAAAGTGCAACAGAAAACACTCCGCTATAAATTGTATAATTTATAGACAGGCTGAAAAATCTTACTTTAGGAGTAAGAGCTGCTAGGGAGACCTAGCAGACTTGTAAACCCCATCTGAAGCAAGAGAAAAAGTTATTTGTTTCTGCAAACAACCTTTCTAACGAAAGGCACAGGCTTTTTCATAATCGCTTGAGGAGTACAGTAATGTGCTCCCTAGATGAATGGTTGCCCGCAAGCAAGAACTTCCGTTCGTGCTTGTCGACAGAATCCGGCTTACTCGCTCTTCCGAGCTTTTTTTATTATAATAATCCTGCACGTGCTAACGCATGCATGTGTAGTAGCCCAACAATGAAACGTTGTTGTTGAGCATCAACTACAGGAAGCACGGTCACAGGATTTCCAGATTCCATCATTTCTAAGCTCAATAGTACATCCGAATCCTCAGAAATAACTTTAGGGTTACGTGTCATGATCTGTTGTAACGGGTAAGCTAAAATATCTCCTCCGTATTCAGACAATCCTCTACGTAAATCTCCATCTGTGAATATCCCTAATAACTCGAAAAGCTCATTTACTACACAGACACACCCATATCCATACGAAGAAAGTGTAGGAAGAGACTCTGCAACAGTAGTTAATGGAGAGCAGAAAGGCACTTCAGTTCTTGGGTACAAATAATCTTTGACTTTCCCATTCGCTTTCAAGCCTATCTGTCCACTGGGATGGTTGCTCCCATAATCCGACAAGGAAATTTTCCGACAACGTAACAGTGTCATTGCTAGAAGATCAGAAAAAAGTAATTGGCATGTGGTTGAGGTTGTAGGCATAAGATTAAAAGGATCTAACTCTTCTAACTTTGGCAGTACAATAACAAAATCAGAAAAAGCGGCTAAACTCGAGCACGGTGCAGCAGTGATACCAACAAGAAAAACGGGTCTATTCTTCAAATGCGGAATCCATTCCAAAATCTCTCGAGTTTCACCACTATTTGAAAATAGACAAACGATATCTCCTGGAGAAACAACCCCCAAATCTCCATGGAGAAGATCTCCTGAAAGGAAAAAGGCTTTCTCCCCAAAAGATTGCATCGTCGCCACTAACTTACGGGCGATGCAACCACTCTTTCCTATCCCAGAAAAAAATAATGATCCCTGATGACAAAGAAGTTTTTCTGTGAGCTGATGAACGCAATCATAATGAAAGCTAGCGAAATACTGAGAAATAACCTGTTTTTGCTTATGAAAAATATCTAAACAAAGGTTCTCTGCAATGCCTGGTACGTACATTACTTTCACCGCTATATTAAAAAAATATCTTCTAGCTCATCGTAACAGACTCTAAGCGATTTTTCAAAGCTGTTAAAAACTCTCCACCGTAAATTCCATCCAATACTCGATGGTCGAAAGTTAAAGTGACACACATCATTTTCCTAATGGCTAACGAGTCATCATCACGTACAACCACTCGTTTTTGAATTGTTCCGATCCCCAAAATCGCTACTTCCGGATAACGAATTATCGGCATGCCAATAAGAGCTCCAGTCATACCAAAGTTGGTTACAGTGACGCTTCCCCCTTTCGTTTCTGAGGAATCTAATTTATTAGATCGCGCCCTTGAAGAAAGATCCGCAAGAACCTTAGCAATACTTACAAGACCCCTATCCTGACAATTATGAATAACAGGAACAACTACTCCTTCTTTATTCAAATTTACAGCAACTCCTACATTTATAGCCTTCTTGAGGACAATCGTATCCCCGTCTAAAGAACCATTAAGCAGTGGGAACTGCTCTAAAGACTTAGCTAAGCACTGTATAATGAAGCTGGTGATCGTGAGTTTCACTCCATGAGCAGCAGTAAATCTCTCTCGCTCCGCAGAGATGAGATTCATTAAATCTGTAACATCTACATCAACAACCAGAGAAGCATGCGGCACCTCTTCTGAAGACTGTCGTAAAGAAGAAGCGATAGCCCGACGTAAAGGTGACAAAGGAATTCTATTTTCCTCTTTAGAACAGATCGGATCCCTAGGTTCTCTCTTGTCGGAAAGATAGTGTTCTACATCCTTACGAGTAATCCGTCCCCCCTCTCCTGTCCCCGAGATCTTTTGTAATTCTTGAAGATCTAACCCTTCTCTTTGGGCAAATCCTAATACTGCGGGCGAGAACCATTTCTGCTCTCTATCTACAGAATGATTCTCTTCTCTAACAGGATTCTCCACAGGGCTTTTTACAGGAGTATTCGCTGCAGCAGTTTCTAGCAAACGCGCTAGAATATCTCCAGGGAAAACCTCTTCCCCTTCCTGAACCAGGCACTCCTCCAAAATGCCAGCTTGAGAAGGAGCTAACTCTGTAGCTATCTTATCTGTTGAGACCTCAATCAATGGCTCATCTTTTTGAACAGGATCTCCGACCTGTTTCAACCATCGGACAACAATACCTCCAGATGCGGTCTCCCCTATTTTTGGAAATCGAAACTCGAACATGAATCTCCTTATTTCTGAACTCGAAGGCTTTAGTATTCTGTTAACTCAATATGAGAAGAAGATTATCAACTGGCTTTTACAGATAAAAAATGCCTTTTGAGGGTTTAATAACATGAAAATCTGTACACTCACCTGAAGGCGGTTAAGCACTCCCTATGTTACACTAAACATTTTTTGAAACCACAGAAAAGACGCTTAAACCTTAAAGAAAACGAAGAGAGAAAACCCTCTTCGTTAAAAGATCTCTAACCATTTTGAGGAAGGATATCCTCTTCACCCTCATTAGAAGAGGAGAACTCACCTTCTCCATCTGCAATATATAAAGCAACAACTGCATCCCCTAGAATATTCATAGGAGTGCCTATGATATCTCTCAAACGATCGATCCCAGCTAAGACTGCGATCCCTTGGATAGGGAGTCCCACAGAAGTGAGCACAGACCCTAACGTAATCATTCCCCCTCCAGGGACTCCTGCACTTCCTACAGCAGAGAATGTCGCAGTCACAACTAAAAGAAGTAAACTAGTTAAAGAAAGAGGACAATTATATGCCTGAGCAATAAAAACTGCGGCCATCCCTTGAAAAATTGCCGTACCATTCATGTTGACAGTCGCACCTAAGGGGAGCACAAAACCTGAAACTTCTGAAGAAACGCCGAGATTTTTTGAAACGCAGCGCATAGTAACAGGCAGTGTTGCAGAACTACTAGCAGTCGATACAGCACAAGAAATGGCATCCATCATCGACGACAAAAACTTGCTAAATGAGCTCCTGCACCCTAATCGAACTAAGCCCCCGAATATCAATATAGCATGACATATACAGGCTAAATAATAGACAACAAGAAACTTGCCTAATTGAAGTAGGACGGTCAGACCATGATTGCCAGATATCCAAGCCATACTTGCTGCAACTCCATAAGGAGCAAAAGACATAATCATATTTACCATGCGCAGCATAATCTCATTACACCCGTGAACAAAACGTTCCACAGGGCGAGCAGCTTCTCCAGCTAAGCGCATAGCAATGCCTGTAAACAAAGCAAAGATGATGATCTGTAGGATATTCCCTTCTACAAAAGAACGTAAAGGATTTGAAGGAAACACCTGAGCGAATGTAGCTAAAAAATTCATCCCTCCAGATGATCCGGACGAAGCAAGATCCACTGCATTAAAACCTTGGAGATCACACCCCTTTCCAGGACTGAAAAACAGAGCAAAAGCTAACCCAATACCAATAGCAACGGAAGTTGTCGCTAGATACAAACCCAAACTTCTTAAGCCTATACGCCCTAATTTCTTCATATCGCTAATCGAAGCGATCCCCAAAACCATAGAGCAAAAGACTAAGGGATATACTACCATGCTGAGTAGATTTAAAAAGATATCCCCAAAAGGTTTCACAAAAACTGCTTTGTCTTCCAGAATTAAGCCGGAAACAACCCCGATAATTAGGCCTATAAAAATTTTCATCCATAATTTCATGTAGTTACCCTCTTATTCTTCTGGATGGCTTCTATTGCATCCAACATGGCCACCATTCGTCTTTCATTGCAAACGCAAGAAAACCGCATGCGGACTTCTCCAACCGGCAATGATATTTCTTCAGCAAGCGCTCCTATTTTTACGCTATCCTTTTCTGTACACAGGATACCAACTCCTTGGCGCAAAATGATTTTCTTACAAAAAAGTTCTAACTCTTGCTTTGTTATGCCCACATGGTCAGGTAATAGATACGTACCTAAAACATGAATCCCTGCATCTCTTAACATAGCTAAGAATCCTTTAGGAAACCCTAACCCACAAAATACCCCCACACCTAGACCTTCCCAATGATCTCGAGGCATGTTTACAGATTGATTCAACCAAACAATTTCCGAAATCTGAGGCTCGATCACGATCTTCTCTTGCGGGGTGCAATCGATCCAACTCACGTTGATCGGAAGGCGAACATCTACCATTAATCATGACGTAATCCGCCTTTGCCAATCTTTCTGGGAAGTCTCGAAGTCTTCCTTTTGGGAAAAACGAGCCTCCTCCAAAAGGATCCGAACCATTCACTAATACAATCTCTACATCTTTATGAAGGCGATTGTATTGAAATCCGTCGTCCAACAACAAAACATCAAAATCCCCAGCACTCTTCTCCGCAAGGGTTTTTCGGTCCTTTTGTATCCGTACCGTCCCTGACGGCAAATACTTGGCTAAGAGCAAAGGTTCATCTCCAACACAAGAAGCGGTGTGAAGCGCTGGATTCACAATAGTAAATGCTTTTTTCTTACTATATTTCCCTTTGTATCCTCTCGAAAGCACCGCACAAGAAAGCCCTCTTTCATGCAGTGCTTGGGCTAGCCATAACACCAAAGGAGTCTTTCCTGTCCCGCCAACAACGATATTCCCTACACTCACCACTGTTGCTTGTACTTGATGAGGAGATTTCGCAATCTTATGTCGCAGCCAAACAGAGCCAGAAAACACTCTAGCTATGACTGCCCAAAGCCAGCCTAAACGATCAGACAAGGCTCCAGAAGTCGCAGATATGATGAGATGACGGAAAAGGTCTCGAATACCAGAAAAGAAACTGAATCTCATGGGCGCCCTACTCAAGTTCTTCCTAAACGAACAACCTGCAAAAACTATGACAACCCTAAAGGGTTGAGACAGACTCTTCGTCCTCTTTACCCAAGTAGCCTTCCAAACGAGGGCATCCTGAAGGATCGCATATAAAACATTAAAAATCAAGTTTCAAAACTTGAATCATAAAAGATTTCTTATACTTCTTTGTCGAACGACCTCATAAGCAACAGCCGCAACAGAAGAAGAAAGGTTTAATGAATCTGCTTTCCCTAACATAGGTAAAGCTATGTTACAAAAACTTCCATTCAACCAATCAGGCGACAGCCCATCTTTTTCTGAGCCAAACACCACAACCATCGGTTGGCAAAAATCTTGATCAAAATAAAAAGTTTGTGCTGATGGAGTTGTTGTGAAAACCTGCCATTCTTGTTGATGAACCAAATCCAAGACCTCTTTCAAAGAAGCTTGCCAAACAGGCATAGTGAATACTGTACCTAAAGAGGAACGAATTACATTGGGATTGTATAAATCGACTACAGGATCACAAAGAATGACTCCATCCACCCCTGCTCCATCTGCGATCCTTAGCAAAGCTCCTATATTTCCAGGTTTTTCTGCTTGCTCAACAATCAAATAAAAAGGAGCCTGATTCTTTCGCTGCAATCCTAAAAACTCTTGGCAAGACAGCTCTTTCTTTTCAAAAACAGCAATAAAATTCTCGGGATTCTCTTTAAACGACAGTTTTTCCAAAATATCCTTAGAACAATACAACTTTTCAATACCAAGCGAAGTAAGCTCGCGATCAAGAGCTATCTCCTTATCGGCAATTAGTTCTCCGCAAAATACATGCGAACAACGGTATCCAGAAATTAGGGCTCGATGAATCTCTCGAAACCCTTCTAATAAAAAATATGTGCTATTACGTGCCCGCTGGCGCTTTAAAGCAAGAGCACTCTTAACACGGGCATTATTTTTCCCTATAAACTCCATTGCGCAAACACCCCTGAAGGCAACCGTTGATTCCCCTCACCACAAAAATTTTCTCCTAAACGCCACCCTTGGAGAGGAAGCATAAGAAGCGCTCTTCTAGCTAAACAATGCAAAAACTCGGGAGTATGTCCCGGTGTATGTGAAGTAATCAGCATATGCGAGAAAGAACTAGAGAGGAGCTGTGAACACAACTCTAATAAAGGGAAAAAATCGCGATCTATTTTGAATGTTTCTCCATCAGGACCTCGCCCATAGGTAGGTGGATCCAAAAGAATGACATCATAAGTCTTTCCTCGACGAATTTCCTTCTTCAAGAAAGAAAACACATCTTCTATGATCCAAAAAATCCTTTTATCTTGAAAAGCGTTCCCTTCCACGTTTTTTTGGGCCCACTTAACAGCTGCTTTAGAAGCATCCACATGATAGACTGTTGCTCCTTGTTGAGCACAGAAAATAGAAGAAGCTCCAGTATAAGCAAAGAGATTCAAAACTCTACATGAAGGCTTGGCTACAGAAGGTTGTAAATCTTTCCAGAACCCAGCATGCTCGGGAAAAATACCTACATGACCAAAAGGAGTCAGCTTCAATAAACACGAAACAGAATCGATGGTTATCCACCATTCTTTAAGATTTCTGTTGCGATACCGCCATTGCCCTTGTTCTCCCATACGAACAAACTCAGCAGAATACTGCCCCCATAAGGAGGGAGAGCTCTTTGGCCAAATAGCCGTGGCAGAAGAACGAATTAAGCAAACATCCTTAAATCGCTCTAGTTTCTTACCGTCCCCACTATCTAACAACTCGTAATCCATCATTTGCTGATCTCTTTTTCGGCATGGAAACGCATAATTGTGTCCACCTGCATTTTTGTCATCATATCAGGCTCCATATTCACGTGAGCACCCACCTGTTTATAACCCAATGAGGTGCGCGCTCGAGTCTCCGGAATCAAACTAACTGAAAAGATGTCCCCTTTAACTCGTGCAATTGTCAAACTGATGCCATCAATAGCAATGAAGCCTTTCTCTAAAATATAAGGCACTAAATTAGCTGGAGCCTTAAAAAACATATAGGATTTCTCTATAGCAATAATAGTGCCTATCCCACAGACATGCCCAGAGACAAAATGTCCTCCTATTTCATCTCCTAATCGAACCGAGCGTTCTAAATTTACCATGGTTCCCACCGTATAATCTTTGATGGTAGTCCAAGCCATGGTTTCTTCAGTCACATCAAAAAAGAGTAATTCGTACTGTCGTTTGACCAGAGTCAAACATATGCCATCGACAGAGAAGCTACTCCCCGGAACCACATCGATCAACTTGCGAGCAAAAACTCCAATCTCCATGGAATCCCCGAGATGGTGAATAAGATCTACCCGTGCGACTTCTTGAATAATGCCTGAAAACATAGACAATTAAATACCTTTGCTAGGTCGTGACAACAATACTTTTTAGCAATCTTGAAAAACTAGATACACGAAAAAGCCCTCTCCGGATCTGATCAAGGCAAACAGCGGTTACTTATAATCAAAAAATAATTATACTCCGAGACCGCCCGTAGAGAAAACCTTTCTAAGAAGAGGTTCTTTTCAACACAAGACACAGGATTTTATCCATTAAAATAAAAACCGTGGTATCTTGAGCGTCCTGCAGATATTAGGCGACTTTTGAAAAAAAATCACCACAAATCACAATCAAGAATTGTGTTACTAGATCCCCCAAGCTACCTCTTTCTTTCATTTCTGAAGGGCCTATCGTAGTAAACAAGGATCTAATATTTGAATTTTAGGAGGAATCTCCCATGCTATGCCCATTTTGTAACCATGGAGAGCTTAAAGTTATCGACTCTCGAAACGCACCAGAGTCAAACGCGATTAAACGCCGTCGCGAATGCTTACGTTGCAGCCAAAGATTTACAACCTTTGAAACAGTAGAATTAACTGTACAGGTATTAAAGCGAGACGGTCGTTATGAAAACTTCCAAGAATCAAAGCTCGTCAATGGATTAAAAGCAGCTTCCAGCCATACAAGAATTGGACAAGAACAAGTACAAGCAATCGCCTCTAATATCAAACAAGATCTTCTTGGAAAACAAAATCGAGAAATCTCTACCAAAGAAATAGGCGAACTAGTAATGAAATATCTAAAAAAAGCAGATATGATTGCGTACATTAGGTTCGCCTGTGTTTACAGAAGATTTAAGGATGTAGGAGAGCTAATGGAAGTCTTATTATCTGCAACACCAGATGGTGAAAAACAGACATGAAAAGGAGAATTGTATGCCCCTAACAGACGAAGAAATAGCCAATTTTAAAACACGTCTTTTAGAAATGAAGGCTAAGTTGTCTCATACTCTAGAAGGGAATGCTCAAGAGGTCAAAAAACCTAATGAGGCAACAGGCTATTCTCAGCACCAAGCAGATCAAGGCACAGATACGTTTGATCGAACTATCAGCCTGGAAGTTACTACTAAAGAGTATAAACTTCTTAGACAAATTGATCGTGCTTTAGAAAAAATTGAAGAAGCCTCTTACGGCATTTGTGATGTAAGTGGAGAAGAAATTCCGTTGGCAAGATTAATGGCAATCCCTTACGCTACGATGACTGTGAAATCACAAGAAAAATTCGAAAAAGGCCTTCTTTCTGGAAACTAGTTACAATGCCGACCCGTTCTCTCCCAACCTTCCTTACTCTCCTTCTCCTAGCCTCTATTGATTGGGTCTCAAAACTAGTTGTGTTACTCAAGAGCTGCCAGCTCTCCCCTCACTCCTCAGCTTTTCTTTATAGCTACGTGTGGGGACATTTTTCTTTTCTCATTATTCCCTCCTTCAATGAAGGAGCAGCCTTTGGACTCTTTACTCAATACAAAATCCCTCTTCTTATTTTCCGCGTTTGCGTAATCCTAGGCCTAGCCTTATTCTTGAGAATTAAATATAAGTCTTTACACAGAAGAACACGAGTTGCTTTAACCTTGATCCTCGCTGGAGCTCTAGGGAATGTGGGTGATATCTTACTCTACGGTAAGGTTGTCGACTTCCTTTCTCTTAGCTATTACTCCTGGCGCTTTCCTTCCTTCAATTTAGCAGATGCGTTTATCTCTATAGGAACCCTCCTTCTTATTGGTCACCTATACTTCACTAAAGAAAGTAAAAAATACTTTTAACAAAAAATTCTTTCTTTCAAGGATCTCTCTACCAAACAAAAAGGAAAAAAGAGATAATATAGGGTAATTTTCAAGGAATTTTAGTTTTAATCATATATTTTATGAGCGCGTTTCTGTCTTTTTTGACCGCTTTCGATGACTTTATTTGGTCATACATAGCATTTGTTTTGATTCTCTTGCTCGGAGTTTTGTTCACATGCAAATCTAAATTTGCACAATTTACTCAACTTCCTGCGTTTTTCAAGCTATTCTACCATTTTTCAAAAGAAGCCTCGTCAAAAAAAGAAAACCAAAAGAAAGGTGTTCATCCGTTAAAAGTATTCTTTGCTTCCGCAGGAGGGAATATCGGCATCGGCAACGTTGTTGGGATAGTCACAGCTGCTAGTGTTGGTGGACCTGGAGCTCTCTTTTGGGTTTGGATAGCTGGAATCCTAGGGTCTATAGTTAAATACTCCGAAGTCTATCTAGGTATTAAATTCCGTCAGTCTGATGCCAATAATGTGTATCATGGCGGCCCTATGTTCTTCCTTGATAAAGCCTATAGAACCCGCATTGTTTCCGTTATCGTTGCTGTTCTCCTCTGTATTTATGGGGTAGAGATCTACCAATTTTCAATTATTGCCAATACACTGGCCTCTTGCTGGGATGTCCCTAAATTGATGGCCATTGCTTCTCTCCTCTTCCTAGTTATGTATGCTGTGCAAGGAGGCTTGCAGCGGATAGGAAAAATCTGTTCCCTAGTTTTACCCTTCTTCATGTTGGTCTACTGCGGAATGGCTTTTTATATTTTGATTCAAGAAATCCATACTCTCCCCGCGCTATTCTCTAGTATTTTCCGATCGGCCTTTACAGGTCATGGAGCGATCGGAGGATTTGCAGGATGTACAGTGGCTTCCACTATTCGTCAAGGACTATCTAGAGCAGCTTATTCAGGAGATATTGGTATTGGGTTTGATTCCATTATCCAAAGTGAAACATCTGCAACAAATCCTCAGACACAAGCGCAGCTTAGTATCGTCGGAGTGATTGTGGACAACCTCGTATGTACGCTAAGTCTTCTTATCGTTCTTGCTTCTGGAGTGTGGCATCGAGCAGGACTCGAGGGATCAGAAATTGTAGAACAGGCTCTTTCCTTCTACTTCCCTTACATTCGTGTATTCCTTCCCGCGTTTCTGTTTGCTACAGGATACACCACCATTATTTCATATTTCCTTGTAGGGAAAAAGTGTGCAAATTTCATCTGCGGAAACAAAGGATCTAAATTCTATACCGTCTATGGAATTATAGCTCTGCCCGCTTTCTGTTTTCTTCCACAGGATACAGCATTACTTGTTATGTCTGTTTCGGGAGCTCTATTGCTATGCCTCAATTTATTGGGGGTATTCTTAATGCGAAAAGAGCTCATTTTCCCCAAAAAAGAGGCGGAAACTCTCGAGGTTTCTGAGTCCACTCTCTCCTCATAAAAGGAGAGAGAGTCATAAAGCTGTTGATGATCAAAAAGACGTGCCTTATATATGGTCCTCTAAACCCTTGAAAATTTTTAGAAACATATAGGTGATTTTGCCCTTGTAAACGTAATTTTTTCTATTATAGGAAGAGCTTTCCTGGAGAGAACTCTAAAAGCCTTCTTGCTCAAGGACAAAATTCCTCCAGACTTTTTAACTTTCAATGTCATATAATGATGGCTTGCAACCAAGAACTTCTTTCGCCCAGAGGCTTAGATTTGCTCAGCAAAAATTCTCATTCTAATCTTACTCCTACGATATTTTATCCATCAGACCACAATATTGATCTGCAAAGTTTCTCCACTCACGCGCTTTCCGTTGTAAGAACTTTGAAAAAAGCTGGGTACGAAGCTTACATTGTCGGAGGCTGTATCCGAGACCTGTTGTTGAAGACAGAACCAAAAGATTTTGATATCTCAACCTCTGCTAAACCTGAAGAAGTCAAAACGTTATTCAAAAATTGTATTCTTGTAGGCAAACGATTTCGTTTGGCTCACATCCGTTTCCCAAACCAAATCATAGAGGTCGCTACCTTTAGATCTGGTAGCAACGAAGAAGACTCCTTAATTACAAAAGATAATCTTTGGGGATCTGCCGAAGAAGACGTATTACGCAGAGACTTCACGATTAACGGCCTTTTTTATGACCCTAGCGCAGAAATTATCATCGACTACACAGGCGGTGTTGAGGATTTAAAAAGTCGCTATCTCAGAACTATTGGAGATCCTTTCCTTCGTTTCAAACAAGATCCTGTGCGCATGCTGCGCCTATTAAAAATTTTATCTCGTTATGCTTTTACAGTAGATCCTAAAACTCTAGAAGCTCTTCAAGAATCTTGTCACGAACTTGTGAAAAGCTCTCAACCTCGAGTCTTTGAAGAAATCATCAAAGTCTTGAGTTCTGGGGAGTCTACCATTTTTTTCCAGCTAGCTTCCGAACATCGAGTCCTAGAGATTTTATTCCCTTACATGGCTAAGGCATTTAGCTTAAGTAAGACTCTGCAAGATCAGACTTTCGCTTGCTTAACAGCATTAGACACTAAAATTCAGAAACGCTCGTTCTGTTCAGAAAGACACTTTCTGCTGGCGATCCTATTATTCCCTATTGTTAACTTCAATGTGCGGTACAAATATAGTCAATACCCAACGATGACTATCCAAAGTATCTTTGACTATATTCGAAACTTTTTGACTGAATTTTTTGCCGACTCATTTACTAGTTGTTCCAAGAAAAATTTCATCTTGACAACTCTGCTATTGCAAATGCAGTACCGGCTGACCCCATTGAATGCTATGAAGAAAGAAAAAAAATCTTTCTTCAATAGAAGATTGTTACGCCATGCCTACTTCCGAGAAGCTCTTTACTTACTAGAAATCCGCAGTAAAGTGTATCCAAAAGTAGAGGCTACCTATGGAGAGTGGCTTAAACATTATGAATTAGCATCGGAATGACCATTCCTATTTGAAATTGGGAAAATTCTTCTCCCCTATCGATTACTACAATGAGTTGTTATGTTTCCCCAAAAAATTACACTCTGGTTATACCCTCTAGGACTATTCGCCAACCTCTTCTTTGGCACAGCTTTTTGTGTTCAATGGTCTTTAACTAGAAAGAAAGGGTATTCTGTCGTTCCCAAGATTTTTTGGTATCTGTCCGGTACCGGCGCCGTTTTCATGATTTGCCATGGATTTATTCAAAGTCAGTATCCTATTGCTTTGTTGCATTCGTTTAATCTGATTATTTATTTCCGGAACCTGAATATCGCCTCTCTAAATCCCCTTCCTGTTTCGAAAATAGCTTCTCTACTAGTCTCAGTAGCAACAGCGATCACGGTATCTTTTGCTATTGGAACGCGTTACCTCCCTCATATGACGTGGATGGCATCCCCAAATATCCTCCATTTGAATCTACCAGAAGCGAGTTTGTCATGGCAGCTGATAGGATGTATCGGATTGACGATCTTCTCATTGAGATTTTTCATCCAGTGGTTCTATCTCGAATACAAAAACCAATCCGCCCTGCCCGCTCCTTTTTGGAAAGCAAGCCTACTAGGAGGATCTATCTGCCTTCTCTATTTCCTAAGAACGGGGGACCTCGTAAACGTGTTATGTTATGGATGCGGGTTATTCCCTTCTTTAGCAAATCTACGTATCGCTTCACGAGAAGCTTTCCGCAAACCTTTTAGCAATAGCTGCTTTATTTCTGCGGGCGAACATAGTGGAGATACTTTGGGAGGGAATTTATTAAAAGAAATGCACGCAAAATACCCTGATATTCATTGCTTTGGCGTGGGGGGACCGCAAATGCGTGCACAGAATTTTCATGCACTTTTCGCTATGGAGAAATTTCAGGTTAGCGGATTCTGGGAAGTACTTTTAGCACTACCTAAATTATGGTACCGCTATCAGCTTCTCTATAGAAATATTCTGAAAACAAATCCGCGCACAGTGATTTGCATTGATTTCCCTGATTTTCATTTCTTATTAATAAAAAAATTACGCTCTCGAGGATATAAAGGAAAGATTGTTCACTATGTATGCCCTAGCATATGGGCTTGGAGACCTTCACGGAAAACAGTTTTGGAAAAATATCTAGACCTGCTTTTACTAATACTTCCTTTTGAACAAAACTTATTCAAAGATTCAGCTCTGCGTACAGTCTATTTAGGGCATCCTCTTTCTGAAACAATTAAAAGCTTTTCTCCCAATCTAAATTGGAAAGATCAGCTCCATCTTCCTACCGATAAACCTTTCATTGCAGCGTTTCCTGGTAGCCGTCGCAGCGATATCCTGCGTAATCTAACCATTCAAGTGCAGGCCTTTCAAGCATCCTCTCTTGCATCCACACACCATTTACTTGTATCGTCTGCAAATCCGGAATATGACCATCTTATCCTCGAAGTGCTTCAACAGAATCGGTGTTTGCACAGTCATATTGTTCCTTCCCAGTTTCGTTATGAATTAATGAGAGAATGTGATTTTGCCCTCGCCAAATGTGGAACTATCGTCCTAGAAACGGCTCTCAATCTAACTCCTACGATCGTCACTTGCCAGCTCCGACCTTTGGATACTTTTTTAGCTAAGTATATCTTTAATATTATCCTTCCAGCCTACTCGCTCCCTAATATCATTCTAGGCAGAACGATTTTTCCTGAATTCATAGGTGGGAAAAAAGATTTTCAATATGAAGATGTTGCTGCTGCTCTAAACATTCTGAAAACATCTCAAGCTCAAGAAAAACAAAAAGACTCTTGCAGAGATGTGTATCAAGCAATCAATGAATCTGCATCCTCTATGAAAGAGTGTCTTTCTCTCATATTCGAAACAGCTTCCTAATAGATTATCAAAGACTTATAAAAAATCTTGGATCGCTAGAAAAGCGCTTTCTGTTTATAGTTCCCGTTCAAAACAATGTCTTAAGATGTTTATAACAAAGGAACTTATGAATCGAGTTATAGAAATCCATGCTCACTACGATCAAAGACAACTTTCTCAATCTCCAAATACAAACTTCTTAGTACATCATCCTTATCTTACTCTTATTCCCAAGTTTCTACTAGGAGCTCTAATCGTCTATGCTCCTTATTCGTTTGCAGAAATGGAATTAGCTATTTCTGGACATAAACAAGGTAAAGATCGAGATACCTTTACCATGATCTCTTCCTGTCCTGAAGGCACTAATTACATCATCAATCGCAAACTCATACTCAGTGATTTCTCGTTACTAAATAAAGTTTCATCAGGGGGAGCCTTTCGGAATCTAGCAGGGAAAATTTCCTTCTTAGGAAAAAATTCTTCTGCGTCCATTCATTTTAAACACATTAATATCAATGGTTTTGGAGCCGGAGTCTTTTCTGAATCCTCTATTGAATTTACTGATTTACGAAAACTTGTTGCTTTTGGATCTGAAAGCACAGGAGGAATTTTTACTGCGAAAGAGGACATCTCTTTTAAAAACAACCACCACATTGCCTTCCGCAATAATATCACCAAAGGGAATGGTGGCGTTATCCAGCTCCAAGGAGATATGAAAGGAAGCGTATCCTTTGTAGATCAACGTGGAGCTATCATCTTTACCAATAACCAAGCTGTAACTTCTTCATCAATGAAACATAGTGGTCGTGGAGGAGCAATTAGCGGTGACTTCGCAGGATCCAGAATTCTTTTTCTTAATAACCAACAAATTACTTTCGAAGGCAATAGCGCTGTGCATGGAGGTGCTATCTACAATAAGAATGGCCTTGTCGAGTTCTTAGGAAATGCAGGACCTCTTGCCTTTAAAGAGAACACAACAATAGCTAACGGGGGAGCTATATACACAAGTAATTTCAAAGCGAATCAACAAACATCCCCCATTCTATTCTCTCAAAATCATGCGAATAAGAAAGGCGGAGCGATTTACGCGCAATATGTGAACTTAGAACAGAATCAAGATACTATTCGCTTTGAAAAAAATACCGCTAAAGAAGGCGGTGGAGCCATCACCTCTTCTCAATGCTCAATTACTGCTCATAATACCATCATTTTTTCCGATAATGCTGCCGGAGATCTTGGAGGAGGAGCAATTCTTCTAGAAGGGAAAAAACCTTCTCTAACCTTGATTGCTCATAGTGGTAATATTGCATTTAGCGGCAATACCATGCTTCATATCACCAAAAAAGCTTCCCTAGATCGACACAATTCTATCTTAATCAAAGAAGCTCCCTATAAAATCCAACTTGCAGCGAACAAAAACCATTCTATTCATTTCTTTGATCCTGTCATGGCATTGTCAGCATCATCTTCCCCTATACAAATCAATGCTCCTGAGTATGAAACTCCCTTCTTCTCACCTAAGGGTATGATCGTTTTCTCGGGTGCGAATCTTTTAGATGATGCTAGGGAAGATGTTGCAAATAGAACATCGATTTTTAACCAACCCGTTCATCTATATAATGGCACCCTATCTATCGAAAATGGAGCCCATCTGATTGTCCAAAGCTTCAAACAGACCGGAGGACGTATCAGTTTATCTCCAGGATCCTCCTTGGCTCTATACACGATGAACTCGTTCTTCCATGGCAACATATCCAGCAAAGAACCCCTAGAAATTAATGGTTTAAGCTTTGGAGTAGATATCTCTCCTTCTAATCTTCAAGCAGAGATCCGTGCCGGCAACGCTCCTTTACGATTATCCGGATCCCCATCTATCCATGATCCTGAAGGATTATTCTACGAAAATCGCGATACTGCAGCATCACCATACCAAATGGAAATCTTGCTCACCTCTGATAAAACTGTAGATATCTCCAAATTTACTACTGATTCTCTAGTTACGAACAAACAATCAGGATTCCAAGGAGCCTGGCATTTTAGCTGGCAGCCAAATACTATAAACAATACTAAACAAAAAATATTAAGAGCTTCTTGGCTCCCAACAGGAGAATATGTCCTTGAATCCAATCGAGTGGGGCGTGCCGTTCCTAATTCCTTATGGAGCACATTTTTACTTTTACAGACAGCCTCTCATAACTTAAGCGATCATCTATGTAATAATCGATCTCTTATTCCTACTTCATACTTCGGAGTTTTAATTGGAGGAACTGGAGCAGAAATGTCTACCCACTCCTCAGAAGAAGAAAGTTTTATATCTCGTTTAGGAGCTACAGGAACCTCTATCATACGCTTAACTCCCTCCCTGACACTCTCTGGAGGAGGCTCACATATGTTCGGAGATTCGTTCGTTGCAGACTTACCAGAACACATCACTTCAGAAGGAATTGTTCAGAATGTCGGTTTAACCCATGTCTGGGGACCCCTTACTGTCAATTCTACATTATGTGCAGCCTTAGATCACAACGCGATGGTCCGCATATGCTCCAAAAAAGATCACACCTATGGGAAATGGGATACATTCGGTATGCGAGGAACATTAGGAGCCTCTTATACATTCCTAGAATATGATCAAACTATGCGCGTATTCTCATTCGCCAACATCGAAGCCACAAATATCTTGCAAAGAGCTTTTACTGAAACAGGCTATAACCCAAGAAGTTTTTCCAAGACAAAACTTCTAAACATCGCCATCCCCATAGGGATTGGTTATGAATTCTGCTTAGGGAATAGCTCTTTTGCTCTACTAGGTAAGGGATCCATCGGTTACTCTCGAGATATTAAACGAGAAAACCCATCCACTCTTGCTCACCTGGCTATGAATGATTTTGCTTGGACTACCAATGGCTGTTCAGTTCCAACCTCTGCACACACATTGGCAAATCAATTGATTCTTCGCTATAAAGCATGTTCCTTATACATCACGGCATATACTATCAACCGTGAAGGGAAGAACCTCTCCAATAGCTTATCCTGCGGAGGCTATGTTGGCTTCTAATATAACCTTGGAGATGAACTATTTTTAAAAACCTCTGTATCTTCCTAGTAAATTAGGCAAGGAATACCTTGCCTAATTTACTTTTCTGATTTATCTAACGCCTATCGAGTTCGTACATATTCAATAGGTTTGTCTTCTATGAAATGGCTGTCAGCTACTGCGGTGTTTGCTGCTGTTCTCCCCTCAGTTTCAGGGTTTTGCTTCCCAGAACCTAAAGAATTAAATTTCTCTCGCGTAGGAACTTCTTCCTCTACCACTTTTACTGAAACAGTTGGAGAAGCTGGGGCAGAATATATCGTCTCTGGTAACGCATCTTTCACAAAATTTACCAACATTCCTACTACCGATACAACAACTCCCACGAACTCAAACTCCTCTAGCTCTAACGGAGAGACTGCTTCCGTTTCTGAGGATAGTGACTCTACAACAACGACTCCTGATCCTAAAGGTGGCGGCGCCTTTTATAACGCGCACTCCGGAGTTTTGTCCTTTATGACACGATCAGGAACAGAAGGTTCCTTAACTCTGTCTGAGATAAAAATGACTGGTGAAGGCGGTGCTATCTTCTCTCAAGGAGAGCTGCTATTTACAGATCTGACAGGTCTAACCATCCAAAATAACTTATCCCAGCTATCCGGAGGAGCGATTTTTGGAGGATCTACAATCTCCCTATCAGGGATTACTAAAGCGACTTTCTCCTCCAACTCTGCAGAAGTTCCTGCTCCTGTTAAGAAACCTACAGAACCTAAAGCTCAAACAGCAAGCGAAACGTCGGGTTCTAGTAGTTCTAGCGGAAATGATTCGGTGTCTTCCCCCAGTTCCAGTAGAGCTGAACCCGCAGCAGCTAATCTTCAAAGTCACTTTATTTGTGCTACAGCTACTCCTGCTGCTCAAACCGATACAGAAACATCAACTCCCTCTCATAAGCCAGGATCTGGGGGAGCTATCTATGCTAAAGGCGACCTTACTATCGCAGACTCTCAAGAGGTACTATTCTCAATAAATAAAGCTACTAAAGATGGAGGAGCGATCTTTGCTGAGAAAGATGTTTCTTTCGAGAATATTACATCATTAAAAGTACAAACTAACGGTGCTGAAGAAAAGGGAGGAGCTATCTATGCTAAAGGTGACCTCTCAATTCAATCTTCTAAACAGAGTCTTTTTAATTCTAACTACAGTAAACAAGGTGGTGGGGCTCTATATGTTGAAGGAGATATAAACTTCCAAGATCTTGAAGAAATTCGCATTAAGTACAATAAAGCTGGAACGTTCGAAACAAAAAAAATCACTTTACCAAAAGCTCAAGCATCTGCAGGAAATGCAGATGCTTGGGCCTCTTCCTCTCCTCAATCTGGTTCTGGAGCAACTACAGTCTCCAACTCAGGAGACTCTAGCTCTGGCTCAGACTCGGATACCTCAGAAACAGTTCCAGCCACAGCTAAAGGCGGTGGGCTTTATACTGATAAGAATCTTTCGATTACTAACATCACAGGAATTATCGAAATTGCAAATAACAAAGCGACAGATGTTGGAGGTGGTGCTTACGTAAAAGGAACCCTTACTTGTGAAAACTCTCACCGTCTACAATTTTTGAAAAACTCTTCCGATAAACAAGGTGGAGGAATCTACGGAGAAGACAACATCACCCTTTCTAATTTGACAGGGAAGACTCTATTCCAAGAGAATACTGCCAAAGAAGAGGGCGGTGGACTCTTCATAAAAGGTACAGATAAAGCTCTTACAATGACAGGACTGGATAGTTTCTGTTTAATTAATAACACATCAGAAAAACATGGTGGTGGAGCCTTTGTTACCAAAGAAATCTCTCAGACTTACACCTCTGATGTGGAAACAATTCCAGGAATCACGCCTGTACATGGTGAAACAGTCATTACTGGCAATAAATCTACAGGAGGTAATGGTGGAGGCGTGTGTACAAAACGTCTTGCCTTATCTAACCTTCAAAGCATTTCTATATCCGGGAATTCTGCAGCAGAAAATGGTGGTGGAGCCCACACATGCCCAGATAGCTTCCCAACGGCGGATACTGCAGAACAGCCCGCAGCAGCTTCTGCCGCGACGTCTACTCCCAAGTCTGCCCCAGTGGTCTCAACTGCTCTAAGCACACCTTCATCTTCTACCGTCTCTTCATTAACCTTACTAGCAGCCTCTTCACAAGCCTCTCCTGCAACCTCTAATAAGGAAACTCAAGATCCTAATGCTGATACAGACTTATTGATCGATTATGTAGTTGATACGACTATCAGCAAAAACACTGCTAAGAAAGGCGGTGGAATCTATGCTAAAAAAGCCAAGATGTCCCGCATAGACCAACTGAATATCTCTGAGAACTCCGCTACAGAGATAGGTGGAGGTATCTGCTGTAAAGAATCTTTAGAACTAGATACCCTAGTCTCCTTATCTGTAACAGAGAACCTTGTTGGGAAAGAAGGTGGAGGCTTACATGCTAAAACTGTAAATATTTCTAATCTGAAATCAGGCTTCTCTTTCTCGAACAACAAAGCAAACTCCTCATCCACAGGAGTCGCAACAACAGCTTCAGCACCTGCTGCAGCTGCTGCTTCCCTACAAGCAGCCGCAGCAGCCGCACCATCATCTCCAGCAACACCAACTTATTCAGGTGTAGTAGGAGGAGCTATCTATGGAGAAAAGGTTACATTCTCTCAATGTAGCGGGACTTGTCAGTTCTCTGGGAACCAAGCTATCGATAACAATCCCTCCCAATCATCGTTGAACGTACAAGGAGGAGCCATCTATGCCAAAACCTCTTTGTCTATTGGATCTTCCGATGCTGGAACCTCCTATATTTTCTCGGGGAACAGTGTCTCCACTGGGAAATCTCAAACAACAGGGCAAATAGCGGGAGGAGCGATCTACTCCCCTACTGTTACATTGAATTGTCCTGCGACATTCTCTAACAATACAGCCTCTATGGCTACACCAAAGACTTCTTCTGAAGATGGATCCTCAGGAAATTCTATTAAAGATACCATTGGAGGAGCCATTGCAGGGACAGCCATTACCCTATCTGGAGTCTCTCGATTTTCAGGGAATACGGCTGATTTAGGAGCTGCAATAGGAACTCTAGCTAATGCAAATACACCCAGTGCAACTAGCGGATCTCAAAATAGCATTACAGAAAAAATTACTTTAGAAAACGGTTCTTTTATTTTTGAAAGAAACCAAGCTAATAAACGTGGAGCGATTTACTCTCCTAGCGTTTCCATTAAAGGGAATAATATTACCTTCAATCAAAATACATCCACTCATGATGGAAGCGCTATCTACTTTACAAAAAATGCTACGATTGAGTCTTTAGGATCTGTTCTTTTTACAGGAAATAACGTTACAGCTACACAAGCTAGTTCTGCAACATCTGGACAAAATACAAATACTGCCAACTATGGGGCAGCCATCTTTGGAGATCCAGGAACCACTCAATCGTCTCAAACAGATGCCATTTTAACCCTTCTTGCTTCTTCTGGAAACATTACTTTTAGCAACAACAGTTTACAGAATAACCAAGGTGATACTCCCGCTAGCAAGTTTTGTAGTATTGCAGGATACGTCAAACTCTCTCTACAAGCCGCTAAAGGGAAGACTATTAGCTTTTTCGATTGTGTGCACACCTCTACCAAAAAAACAGGTTCAACACAAAAAGTTTATGAAACTTTAGATATTAATAAAGAAGAGAAGAGTAATCCATATACAGGAACTATTGTGTTCTCTTCTGAATTACATGAAAACAAATCTTACATCCCACAGAATGCAATCCTTCACAACGGAACTTTAGTTCTTAAAGAGAAAACAGAACTCCACGTAGTCTCTTTTGAGCAGAAAGAAGGGTCTAAATTAATTATGGAACCCGGAGCTGTGTTATCTAACCAAAACATAGCTAACGGAGCTCTAGCTATCAATGGGTTAACGATTGATCTTTCCAGTATGGGGACTCCTCAAGCAGGGGAAATCTTCTCTCCTCCAGAATTACGTATCGTTGCCACGACCTCTAGTGCATCCGGAGGAAGCGGGGTCAGCAGTAGTATACCAACAAATCCTAAAAGGATTTCTGCAGCAGCGCCTTCAGGTTCTGCCGCAACTACTCCAACTATGAGCGAGAACAAAGTTTTCCTAACAGGAGACCTTACTTTAATAGATCCTAATAGAAACTTTTACCAAAACCCTATATTAGGAAGCGATCTAGATGTACCACTAATTAAGCTTCCGACTGACACAAGTGACGTCCAAGTCTATGATTTAACTTTATCTGGGGATCTTTTCCCTCAGAAAGGGTACATGGGAACCTGGACATTAGATTCTAATCCACAAACAGGGAAACTTCAAGCCAGATGGACATTCGATACCTATCGTCGCTGGGTATACATACCTAGGGATAATCATTTTTATGCGAACTCTATCTTAGGCTCCCAAAACTCAATGATTGTTGTGAAGCAAGGGCTTATCAACAACATGTTGAATAATGCCCGCTTCGATGATATCGCTTACAATAACTTCTGGGTTTCAGGAGTAGGAACTTTCTTAGCTCAACAAGGAACTCCTCTTTCCGAAGAATTCAGTTACTACAGCCGCGGAACTTCAGTTGCCATCGATGCCAAACCTAGACAAGATTTTATCCTAGGAGCTGCATTTAGTAAGATGGTGGGGAAAACCAAAGCCATCAAAAAAATGCATAATTACTTCCATAAGGGCTCTGAGTACTCTTACCAAGCTTCTGTCTATGGAGGTAAATTCCTGTATTTCTTGCTCAATAAGCAACATGGTTGGGCACTTCCTTTCCTAATACAAGGAGTCGTGTCCTATGGACATATTAAACATGATACAACAACACTTTACCCTTCTATCCATGAAAGAAATAAAGGAGATTGGGAAGATTTAGGATGGTTAGCGGATCTTCGTATCTCTATGGATCTTAAAGAACCTTCTAAAGATTCTTCTAAACGGATCACTGTCTATGGGGAACTCGAGTATTCCAGCATTCGCCAGAAACAGTTCACAGAAATCGATTACGATCCAAGACACTTCGATGATTGTGCTTACAGAAATCTGTCGCTTCCTGTGGGATGCGCTGTCGAAGGAGCTATCATGAACTGTAATATTCTTATGTATAATAAGCTTGCATTAGCCTACATGCCTTCTATCTACAGAAATAATCCTGTCTGTAAATATCGGGTATTGTCTTCGAATGAAGCTGGTCAAGTTATCTGCGGAGTGCCAACTAGAACCTCTGCTAGAGCAGAATACAGTACTCAACTATATCTTGGTCCCTTCTGGACTCTCTACGGAAACTATACTATCGATGTAGGCATGTATACGCTATCGCAAATGACTAGCTGCGGTGCTCGCATGATCTTCTAATTCTTTTTGGCCAGCCTCTTCAAAAGGCTGGCCTTTACGATCTCTTAATACAAAGAAAACCCCTCTTACATATCTCTCTAGGCCTTTTTGGGCTTATGAGAAAACTTGATTTTTTTTCATTTATGATCTATTCAACACCTATCATCGTAGGCTGTTCAATTAGGTTATTTAAATTATGAAGTTTATGTCAGCTACTGCTGTATTTGCTGCAGCACTCTCCTCCGTTACTGAGGCGAGCTCGATCCAAGATCAAATAAAGAATACCGACTGCAATGTTAGCAAAGTAGGATATTCAACTTCTCAAGCATTTACTGATATGATGCTAGCAGACAACACAGAGTATCGAGCTGCTGATAGTGTTTCATTCTATGACTTTTCGACATCTTCCGGATTACCTAGAAAACATCTTAGTAGTAGTAGTGAAGCTTCTCCAACGACAGAAGGAGTGTCTTCATCTTCATCTGGAGAAAATACTGAGAATTCACAAGATTCAGCTCCCTCTTCTGGAGAAACTGATGAGAAAACAGAAGAAGAACTAGACAATGGCGGAATCATTTATGCTAGAGAGAAACTAACTATCTCAGAATCTCAGGACTCTCTCTCTAATCAAAGCATAGAACTCCATGACAATAGTATTTTCTTCGGAGAAGGTGAAGTTATCTTTGATCACAGAGTTGCCCTCAAAAACGGAGGAGCTATTTATGGAGAGAAAGAGGTAGTCTTTGAAAACATAAAATCTCTACTAGTAGAAGTAAATATCGCGGTCGAGAAAGGGGGTAGCGTCTATGCAAAAGAACGAGTATCTTTAGAAAATGTTACCGAAGCAACCTTCTCCTCCAATGGTGGGGAACAAGGTGGTGGTGGAATCTATTCAGAACAGGATATGTTAATCAGTGATTGCAACAATGTACATTTCCAAGGGAATGCTGCAGGAGCAACAGCAGTAAAACAATGTCTGGATGAAGAAATGATCGTATTGCTCGCAGAATGCGTTGATAGCTTATCCGAAGATACACTGGATAGCACTCCAGAAACGGAACAGACTGAGTCAAATGGAAATCAAGACGGTTCGTCTGAAACAGAAGATACACAAGTATCAGAATCACCAGAATCAACTCCTAGCCCCGACGATGTTTTAGGTAAAGGTGGTGGTATCTATACAGAAAAATCTTTGACCATCACTGGAATTACAGGGACTATAGATTTTGTCAGTAACATAGCTACCGATTCTGGAGCAGGTGTATTCACTAAAGAAAACTTGTCTTGCACCAACACGAATAGCCTACAGGTTTTGAAAAACTCGGCAGGTCAACATGGAGGAGGAGCCTACGTTACTCAAACCATGTCTGTTACTAATACAACTAGTGAAAGTATAACTACTCCCCCTCTCGTAGGAGAAGTGATTTTCTCTGAAAATACAGCTAAAGGGCACGGTGGTGGTATCTGCACTAACAAACTTTCTTTATCTAATTTAAAAACGGTGACTCTCACTAGAAACTCTGCAAAGGAGTCTGGAGGAGCTATTTTTACAGATCCAACGTCTATACCAATAACAGATACCCCAGAATCTTCTACCCCCTCTTCCTCCTCGCCTGCAAGCACTCCTGAAGTAGTTGCTTCTGCTAAAATAAATCGATTCTTTGCCTCTACGGCAGAACCGGCAGCCCCTTCTCTAACAGAGGCTGAGTCTGATCAAACGGATCAAACAGAAACTTCTGATACTAATAGCGATATAGACGTGTCGATTGAGAACATTTTGAATGTCGCTATCAATCAAAACACTTCTGCGAAAAAAGGAGGGGCTATTTACGGGAAAAAAGCTAAACTTTCCCGTATTAACAATCTTGAACTTTCAGGGAATTCATCCCAGGATGTAGGAGGAGGTCTCTGTTTAACTGAAAGCGTAGAATTTGATGCAATTGGATCGCTCTTATCCCACTATAACTCTGCTGCTAAAGAAGGTGGGGCTATTCATTCTAAAACGGTTACTCTATCTAACCTCAAGTCTACCTTCACTTTTGCAGATAACACTGTTAAAGCAATAGTAGAAAGCACTCCTGAAGCTCCAGAAGAGATTCCTCCAGTAGAAGGAGAAGAGTCTACAGCAACAGAAGATCCGAATTCTAATACAGAAGGAAGTTCGGCTAACACTAACCTTGAAGGATCTCAAGGGGATACTGCTGATACAGGGACTGGTGATGTTAACAATGAGTCTCAAGACACATCAGATACTGGAAACGCTGAATCTGGAGAACAACTACAAGATTCTACACAATCTAATGAAGAAAATGCCCTTCCCAATAGTAATATTGATCAATCTAACGAAAACACAGACGAATCATCTGATAGCTACACAGAGGAAATAACTGACGAGAGTGTCTCATCGTCCTCTGAAAGTGGATCATCTACTCCTCAAGATGGAGGAGCAGCTTCTTCAGGGGCTCCCTCAGGAGATCAATCTATCTCTGCAAACGCTTGTTTAGCTAAAAGCTATGCTGCGAGTACTGATAGCTCCCCCGTATCTAATTCTTCAGGTTCAGAAGAGCCTGTCACTTCTTCTTCAGATTCAGACGTTACTGCATCTTCTGATAATCCAGACTCTTCCTCATCTGGAGATAGCGCTGGAAACTCTGAAGAACCGACTGAGCCAGAAGCTGGTTCTACAACAGAAACTCCTACTTTAATAGGAGGAGGTGCTATCTATGGAGAAACTGTTAAGATTGAGAACTTCTCTGGCCAAGGAATATTTTCTGGAAACAAAGCTATCGATAACACCACAGAAGGCTCCTCTTCCAAATCTGACGTCCTCGGAGGTGCGGTCTATGCTAAAACATTGTTTAATCTCGATAGCGGGAGCTCTAGACGAACTGTCACCTTCTCCGGGAATACTGTCTCTTCTCAATCTACAACAGGTCAGGTTGCTGGAGGAGCTATCTACTCTCCTACTGTAACCATTGCTACTCCTGTAGTATTTTCTAAAAACTCTGCAACAAACAATGCTAATAACGCTACAGATACTCAGAGAAAAGACACCTTTGGAGGAGCTATCGGAGCTACTTCTACTGTTTCTCTATCAGGAGGGGCTCATTTCTTAGAAAACGTTGCTGACCTCGGATCTGCTATTGGGTTGGTGCCAGGCACACAAAATACAGAAACAGTGAAATTAGAGTCTGGCTCCTACTACTTTGAAAAAAATAAAGCTTTAAAACGAGCTACTATTTACGCACCTGTCGTTTCCATTAAAGCCTATACTGCGACATTTAACCAAAACAGATCTCTAGAAGAAGGAAGCGCGATTTACTTTACAAAAGAAGCATCTATTGAGTCTTTAGGCTCTGTTCTCTTCACAGGAAACTTAGTAACCCTAACGCTAAGCACAACTACAGAAGGCACACCAGCCACAACCTCAGGAGATGTAACAAAATATGGTGCTGCTATCTTTGGACAAATAGCAAGCTCAAACGGATCTCAGACGGATAACCTTCCCCTGAAACTCATTGCTTCAGGAGGAAATATTTGTTTCCGAAACAATGAATACCGTCCTACTTCTTCTGATACCGGAACCTCTACTTTCTGTAGTATTGCGGGAGATGTTAAATTAACCATGCAAGCTGCAAAAGGGAAAACGATCAGTTTCTTTGATGCAATCCGGACCTCTACTAAGAAAACAGGTACACAGGCGACTGCCTACGATACTCTCGATATTAATAAATCTGAGGATTCAGAAACTGTAAACTCTGCGTTTACAGGAACGATTCTGTTCTCCTCTGAATTACATGAAAATAAATCCTATATTCCACAAAACGTAGTTCTACACAGTGGATCTCTTGTATTGAAGCCAAATACCGAGCTTCATGTCATTTCTTTTGAGCAGAAAGAAGGCTCTTCTCTCGTTATGACACCTGGATCTGTTCTTTCGAACCAGACTGTTGCTGATGGAGCTTTGGTCATAAATAACATGACCATTGATTTATCCAGCGTAGAGAAAAATGGTATTGCTGAAGGAAATATCTTTACTCCTCCAGAATTGAGAATCATAGACACTACTACAAGTGGAAGCGGTGGAACCCCATCTACAGATAGTGAAAGTAACCAGAATAGTGATGATACCGAGGAGCAAAATAATAATGACGCCTCGAATCAAGGAGAAAGCGCGAATGGATCGTCTTCTCCTGCAGTAGCTGCTGCACACACATCTCGTACAAGAAACTTTGCCGCTGCAGCTACAGCCACACCTACGACAACACCAACGGCTACAACTACAACAAGCAACCAAGTAATCCTAGGAGGAGAAATTAAACTCATCGATCCTAATGGGACCTTCTTCCAGAACCCTGCATTAAGATCCGACCAACAAATCTCCTTGTTAGTGCTCCCTACAGACTCATCAAAAATGCAAGCTCAGAAAATAGTACTGACGGGTGATATTGCTCCTCAGAAAGGATATACAGGAACACTCACTCTGGATCCTGATCAACTACAAAATGGAACGATCTCAGTGCTCTGGAAATTTGACTCTTATAGGCAATGGGCTTATGTACCTAGAGACAATCATTTCTATGCGAACTCGATTCTGGGATCTCAAATGTCAATGGTCACAGTCAAACAAGGCTTGCTCAACGATAAAATGAATCTAGCTCGCTTTGAGGAAGTTAGCTATAACAACCTGTGGATATCAGGACTAGGAACGATGCTATCGCAAGTAGGAACACCTACTTCTGAAGAATTCACTTATTACAGCAGAGGAGCTTCTGTTGCCTTAGATGCTAAACCAGCCCATGATGTGATTGTTGGAGCTGCATTTAGTAAGATGATCGGGAAAACAAAATCCTTGAAAAGAGAGAATAACTACACTCACAAAGGATTCGAATATTCTTACCAAGCATCGGTATACGGAGGCAAACCATTCCACTTTGTAATCAATAAAAAAACGGAAAAATCGCTACCGCTATTGTTACAAGGAGTCATCTCTTACGGATATATCAAACATGATACAGTGACTCACTATCCAACGATCCGTGAACGAAACAAAGGAGAATGGGAAGACTTAGGATGGCTGACAGCTCTCCGTGTCTCCTCTGTCTTAAAAACTCCTGCACAAGGGGATACTAAACGTATCACTGTTTACGGAGAATTGGAATACTCCAGTATCCGTCAGAAACAATTCACAGAAACAGAATACGATCCTCGTTACTTCGACAACTGCACCTATAGAAACTTAGCAATTCCTATGGGGTTAGCATTCGAAGGAGAGCTCTCTGGTAACGATATTTTGATGTACAACAGATTCTCTGTAGCATACATGCCATCAATCTATCGAAATTCTCCAACATGCAAATACCAAGTGCTCTCTTCAGGAGAAGGCGGAGAAATTATTTGTAGAGTACCGACAAGAAACTCAGCTCGCGGAGAATACAGCACGCAGCTGTACCTGGGACCTTTGTGGACTCTGTATGGATCCTACACGATAGAAGCAGACGCACATACACTAGCTCATATGATGAACTGCGGTGCTCGTATGACATTCTAAATAAATATCCTGGAAAGGCAGCTCTCGCAAGGGCTGCCTTCTAGGAATCCCTGCCTCCAGAAAACAACTCTTGTTCTCACTAAAAAATCACAACAGAATCAAAACAAAAAAAAGACACACTTGCAGAGGTGAGGGCCACGCGAGCAAATGTGTCAGACGGAGAGAGAGGGATTCGAACCCTCGGTACGCGTTAACGCACACACGCTTTCCAAGCGTGCTCCTTAAGCCACTCGGACATCTCTCCAAGAAAACAAACTACTACTCTCCAAACAACTCGGCTATCGCCAGCAAAAAGACAGTAGAAAGAACATTCTTAGTTTTTTAAGATTTTATCTCCAGCTTTTTTCGTACAATTTTTGCTTTTTCTTTAAAAAACTGTTCCTCACCCCGTTTTCTAAAGCTTCTCTGCTCTGAACCCCACATTACTAAAAAATTTATATGTGAATGATTTAACGCGATTTCCCTAAAGAATAAAATTGTTTGGAAGACAAGCCATTGAACAAAATTACTCAACAATAGAATAATGGTTCGTTGTTAATATTTTAAGATAATATGCGTTTACTCTTTTTACTCCTCTTTTCTTTGGGGATCACTTGTTCCTATGGAGACGAGGTTTCTACTCGCAAGCAGATTTTGGTCAGCATTGTCCCCTATAAATTTCTTGTGGAACAAATCGCGGGGGATACCTGTCAGGTGTTCTCTATTGTTATGGACAACCATGACCCTCATAACTATGAGCTTTCGCCTAAATATATAGAAAAGATCCGCCAGGTTGAACTTTGGTTTAGAATTGGTGAGGGATTTGAAAAAACTTGTGAGAGAATTATTTCGTGCAAGCAAGTAGATCTAGCAGCAAATATCGATAAAATTACAAATGGGGCCTGCTGCCAGCGTTTTCTTAGTTTTGATACCCACACCTGGTTAAGTCCTAAAAACCTAAAAATTCAAATCCAGGCCATTACAGAAGCTTTAGTGGAGACCGCCCCTGAACACGAAACTCTGTACCGTAAAAACTGTTCTCTATTACAGTCTCAACTAGATCTTTTGGATCAAAAGATTTCTTCTATTATTTCTAGTACATCACAACGCAATGTTCTAGTTACCCACGGAGCTTTTGCTTATTTTTGTAGAGATTACGGCTTTATACAACATACTATCGAGCGAGCTAACCACTCAGAGTTATCTCCTAAAGATGTTGTTCGTGTAGAGCGAACCATTCGTGATCACAACTTGCACTCTGTAATTTTGCTCAAGCATGCGGGGAAACGTAGTAGCGCCGCCTTAGTACGGAAGTTTAATATGACGCCTATTCTATTGGATCCCTATGCTGAAGATGTCTTCAATAATTTACTAGCTATCGCAACGGCTTTTGCAAATCTATGACAAAACAAATGCTATTAGAGAATGTGTCCTTCCGCTATGGGAAAACCGGTCCCCTAATTGTTGACCACGTCTCCTGCGAAGTCTATTCTGGGGATTTCATTGGAATTATTGGGCCCAATGGAGGGGGAAAAACAACTCTCACCCAACTCATGCTGGGATTATTACAACCGGTGTGTGGAAGCATCTCTACCTATTCTGTACAAGATCATCGCCCTCTATCCATAGGTTGGGTTCCCCAACATTTTTCCTATGATGCAGCATTTCCTATCACTGTAAAGGAAACTGTTCTGTCTGGAAGGTTGGCGACACTGCCTTGGTATGGACGTTATACACAAGAAGATCATGAAGCTGCTGAAGAAGCCCTTCTTACCGTTGATCTGATAGATTATAAAGACTCTTGCTTTTCCCATTTGTCAGGAGGCCAAATTCAACGTGTTCTCCTAGCTAGAGCTTTGGCTGCGCGTCCTGAATTCCTTTTGTTAGATGAGCCCACAGCCAATATCGACCCCGTCAATCAACAAAAAATCTTACAGATTCTTTCCGCTCTGAATAAACACTGCACTATCCTCATGATCACTCATGATCTGCACCACACAGCAGGTTGTTTCAATCGAGTCTTTTTCATGAATAAAACACTAACAACTTTAGCAGACACCACTAAAATTTCAGAAAGATTCTGCTGCAACACTTTTGGGAAATGCCCATGATCTCTATTCTCTGTTCTTTGTTCCCGCCTCTTCTATTCCCTTCGCTGCTGGCGGCTTTCGGCGCCTCCATTGCTGCAGGAATCGTAGGCTCTTATATTGTAGTGAAACGCATTGTGTCGATTAGTGGAAGCATAGCACATTCCATTCTAGGAGGAGTTGGTATCGCCCTATGGCTTCAATACCAATTTAATCTCCCTATATCCCCACTACACGGGGCTATTGCTAGTGCTATCTTCGTAGCGATCTGTATTGGGAATGTCCATCTTAAATACCATGAACGCGAAGACTCCATCATTTCTATGATCTGGTCCATTGGTATGGCTATAGGCATTATATGTATATCTAAGCTCCCTTCCTTTAACTCAGAGCTCTCTGATTTTCTTTTTGGCAATATCTTATGGGTCACCCCACAAGATCTTTATTTCCTTGGGATCCTAGATCTGTTTATCGTTGCTACCGTATCCATTTGTCACACACGATTCTTAGCCCTATGCTTCGATGAGAAATACATGGCGTTGAATCATTACTCCATAAAAACTTGGTACCTATTGCTGCTTATCTTAACAGCAATTACGACTGTTGTTCTTATGTATGTCATGGGAGTTATTCTAATGTTGAGCATGTTAGTCCTCCCAGTATCAATAGCCTGTCGTTTCTCCTACAAAATGAGCCACATCATTTACATCGCATCTATCTTAAATATCGTCTGCTCATTCCTAGGAATTATGCTTGCTTATCTCCTAGACTTGCCAGTTGGGCCTGTCATAGCGATTCTCATGGGAGGAGCTTACTCACTGAGTTTACTCTTGAAGAGATCATACAATGCATCTACCCCTTCTCCTGTCAGCCCTGAAAGCAAAATAAATTCTTGATCAGGGAACTGCTGTTTAAGAAGAGCTACACGTTCTTCGCGCTCATCAGGCAGTAGCTGATCGATCTTATTTAAAGCGATGACCATGTCTTTATCCTTTAGCTCTTCTTTGTAAGCCAAGAGCTCCCCCATTAAGATTTTAAGATCTTGTTCGGGTGAGTGTCTTTCTATTCCAGAGATATCGATTACGAATAACAGTAATCGCGTACGTTCAATATGCCGAAGGAAATCCAATCCCAATCCCCGGTTTTGCGACGCTCCTTCAATAATTCCTGGAATATCTGCCATGATCCAAGGTTTTTGATAAAGCATTCCTTCTTGATGAACCAAACCTAATGAAGGATGTAGCGTGGTAAACGGATAGGCACCGACTTTCACTTCTGTACGTGCAAGAGTGTTAAATAAGGTTGATTTACCAGCGTTAGGGAATCCAACGAGACCGATATCAGCTATTAATTTGAGTTCCAGTTCAACCAAGCGAATTTCTCCAGGTTTACCTGGAGTAGCTTTTGTTGGAGCTCGGTTAGTCGATGTTTTAAAGAAAACATTCCCCTTACCTCCTCTGCCTCCCTGACAGACAACAATACGTTCACCATCCTTGGTGAAATCGTGTATCAATTCTCCAGTGGCTGCATCCCGTAAGAGAGTCCCCTCAGGAACTTTTAATACTAAGTCTTTACCGTTTCTTCCTGTACGATTATTACTAGCACCGGCTTGCCCATCATCAGCTTTAAGGAAACTAAGATTACGGTATTCTTCAAATGAATACATATTCGTCACTGCTTCGATAAGAATAGAGCCCCCATTCCCCCCATTACCGCCGTAGGGGCCTCCTTTGGGGAGATATTTCTCTTTTCTCCAAGCTACAACACCATTACCGCCTTTCCCGGCGCGCAACTCTAATGTAATTTGATCAACAAACATGACTCGTCCTGGAACAAACAAAAAAAGCCCTATTTTTACACGTAGGCAAAAACAGAGCTTGAACAAACTGAATTATAAATAAAAATGAACTAAGCTTGTGGGATAACAGAAACGTAAGTACGATCTGTTTTTTTCATTACAACGATACCATCCACTAATGCAAATAACGTATCGTCTTTCCCCCTACCAACGTTTACTGCAGGATGCCATTTGGTTCCTCGTTGTCTAACCAAAATGCTTCCAGTAGAAACTCTCTGCCCTGCGCCAACTTTCAACCCAAGACGCTTTGATTCGGAATCGCGACCGTTACGGCTTGCTCCCTGACCTTTCTTATGTGCCATGACTCAAAAACCCTTTATGTTCCCTACAATTTACATAACCAAATCGCTAATCTTCACCCGAAGGTAATTTTGACGATGGCCGATTTTCTTGTGATAATTCTTACGTTTTTTGTACTTGTAAGCCACAACCTTTTCTCCGCGAACGAAAGAAACTAATTCTCCTTTCACTACAGCGTTGCCAACTGTTGGAGCACCAACGGAAGCTTTTTCTCCGTCAAAAGTAAATAATACATCTTGAAAAAGGACTTCTTTGTTCTCTTCAGAAATCCCATCCAACAGTTCGACGTCTATAACGTCACCTTTGCGAACCTGGTATTGCTTATTTCCAGTCTGAATTACAGCGTAAGGCTCCATCAATTCTTTCCCTATAAACTTTACTTGTTGAAACTCTCCATTCTAGAAGAAAGCGCCTGACTTGGCCGGAGAGCCCCTGTTAGCGCTTAAGGACACACCATCCCGAAGCGAACAACAAATATAACTACTTCCACTATATTCGAAAAGACTTGTCCCTTTTTTTCTTATTTGGGACATGAGCAAAACAACACAAGCGGCTTGTAGAAATCTTCTAACTCTTTTGCGCAAATGTGAAATCTGTCACAAAAAAATTTAGAGAGTTCTCCGTCAAAACTCTCTAAACGCCATTAGCGGACATACCCGCATACTCATGGGATGGCCAGAGCCGGGATCGAACCGACGACACAAGGATCTTCAGTCCTCTGCTCTACCAGCTGAGCTATCTAGCCATACACGGGGCTATTCTAGAGAAATACCCGCTTTAAATCAATGATATTTCTTAACATGCACCTTTTCTTTGAAACTCGTTTAAAAATTCCTCGTGAGAAAAACCCTCTTCTATAGACCGTTCCAAAAACGCATTACAAGTTATAGAGGATTTAGCTATAGTTGCGCCTAGGATTCCAAGAGAGCGGGAATTCCCCTGCCAAAGGAGCTTGTGTTATGAAAAAGCATTTTATTACCGGCCTAGTTATTCTTCTCCCTTTAGCGATTACCATTGCAGTCGTAGGGATGATTATGAATTTTCTTACACAACCCTTCGTTGGCATGGTATCCGATGTGTTCGAAAAATTTAGTTTCTATACCAAATACCGAGCTTTCCTTAGATTTGGTCTACAAATTGTACTTCTATTCGGACTTTTCTTTACCACAGTTCTCCTAGGCTTCCTTGCTCGCCTTATGATTTTCAAATCTTTGTTGTCCGTGTACGACAAAATCCTGCACAGAATCCCAATCATCAAAACAGTGTATAAGGCTGCTCAACAGGTCATGACAACAATCTTTGGGTCTCAATCAGGATCCTTTAAACAAGTGGTTATGGTGCCTTTCCCTAATAGGGAGGTCTTATGCATTGGTCTGGTGGCCGGAGAAGCTCCAACCATATGCTCACGGGATGCTGACGATCCTATGATTACCGTATTTATCCCAACTACTCCGAATCCTACTTCAGGGTTTCTCACGCTATTCAAAAAATCTGACATTACTTTTTTGGATATGAAAATCGAAGACGCCTTTAAATATGTAATCTCTTGTGGAGTATTAAACTCAGATCCCTGCGCTACCTCACCTTTCATACACCCACAGTCTTAGTCCCCCTAATCATTATCTTCTTTTTAAAAAGAAGGGAATTTAGTGGGAACCAGACTCATAGCTCTATTGAAAAAAAAACGGCGCTCTACTATTCTGTTCCTTTCATAAGCAACAGCAGAGTTGCTATTTTCTTTTTAAATCCCTTCCCATTCAGGAAGGCAGAAGGATCTTGTTGGGTTATTTTATGACACGAATGAGTAAACAAGCTCGCCGTAGAGCTCAAAGTCCAAAAAAACGCAAGCCCGTTTATGCTGTTCAGCATCCACAAGATGCTCCAAGAATTGCTTTTAAGGCCCACACTAACACAGCAAAAGGTGTTGGCGTTTTTGTTCCTCAAATTGGTTAATTATTAGAGAAATAACATGTCTAGACATCGTAGTTACGGGAAGTCCGTCAAGGGAGAGACTAAGAGAAACGTTCTTAAGCGTTTTGAGCGCATCGAAGTGTTACGTAAATTAGGACGCTGGGACGATGCTACTGCTAAAAAAGCCACAGGGCTTCTTAAGACTCCTGCAATCAAGTAAGTTATATTTTTTTTGCTTATTTTGGATCGATCTTCTCCTCAAATTTTTATTTCTAACGAACAACAAGATGTTAGCATAGATTTACAATCTGCTCAGCGTCTTGTTGTTCTGTTTTTGGAACTACAAAAAGTTTCTACAGATCAGGTGTATGTTTATTTTCTAGACGACACAGCTCTTGCTCAGCTCCATGACGAGCAATTTTCTGATCCTTCCCCAACAGATACCATTACTCTTCCCATAGATAAGCCTGGAATTGCTTCCTTTCCTCATGTTTTAGGAGAGGCTTTTGTAAGCCCTAAAGCAGCTATGCGATTCTTGGAACAATATACCGAAGACCAATTGTATCATGAAATCTCGCGCTATGTCGTCCACTCCTTACTGCATATGCTAGGGTATGATGATCAAACCGATGAAGACAAACGCATCATGCAAGAACAGGAAGATGTATCCCTTTCCTTTTTAGCTGAACACCAGGCGTTATTACGTCCTGCAGTATAAAAGTCTTCGCTTCCCTCTAGAAATCTCTATATCGATAAAAATTTTTATCGTAACATGCAAGTAAGCCTCGAGTCTTTTTGTGGACTCTCCCAATAATTTCTTTTACAGGAGCTGGCTTTTTCGCCCCTCATCATGCTATATATTCTGCTGGCTATTATCGTTCTTTTTCTTTTCCTCGGCTCAGCAACTCACCGCAGAGCCTCTATTTCAGCATACGGAAGAGAAGGCCTTCCCCCTTTCTCTTCTTGTCCTAAAGTTCTTCCTCTCCTTTGTTTAATTTACGGAATGCTTGGAGCCCCAGTCTACCAGTACATCCATAACTTCTTCTCTCTGTCTCCCTCAATTTTTTGGCTCATTTTCCTATCTTTCGCTCTAGTTATTTACAAATTCTTACCCCTTTGCCCAGGCTATTCGGACGACTCCTTCAGCTACAAAGTTTCCTCATCTACAGTTAAAACCTTGGAAAACTGTCTTGCTGGCTTTAAAACACCTTCTATCACTGCTATGCAACAGACCCCTCCTCCAGAACCTCCCAATGAGCTATCCACGAATATCTCCTGTCTCGATCATATGATCGCTCGAGAAATTATGACTCCCAAAGCTGACATCTTTGCTTTACAAGGAGACACCCCGATTTCTCAAGCATTCCCTCTAATCATAGACGAAGGTTATAGCCGCATTCCTCTGTTCACAAAGAGTATTGATGACATCACAGGAATGGTTCTCGTAAAAGATCTGTCACCTGTTTACTATAAGGATCCTCATACCTCCCAACCTTTATCATCGATCGCCTATCCTCCCTTGTACACACCAGAAATACGTAGAGCCTCTCTACTCTTACAAGAATTTCGTCAAAAACGTTGTCACCTAGCGATTGTCGTTAATGAATACGGATTTACAGAAGGCCTTGTCTCTATGGAAGATATCGTCGAAGAAATCTTTGGCGAAATTGCAGATGAATACGATAACCAAGAAGATGTTCACCACAAAAAAATAGGAAATGCCTGGATTGTAGACGGACGCATGAACATTTCCGATGCCGAAGAGTGCTTTGGACTCCATATAGAACATGAAAGTAGTTACGATACTCTTGGTGGCTATGTATTCCATAAATTGGGTGCCGTACCTGAAAAAGGAATGAAAATTTACTATGAAGATTTTGCTATAGATATCTTATCTTGCTCTGACCGTAGCGTAGAAAAAATGAAAATCACTCCAAGAAGAAGAAAGCCTTTATCTTAAATACAACTACTTCTCAATGAAACACTAGTAAATCACACTCTCTGTAGCTGTTGTCCTAAAATGTATAGCCATAGTAGAAGGGAGATTACGAAAAGGTGCTTTTGATCGTGATATTTCATGCCTTTTCGTGCAATCTCTAGAATATAGTGCAGCCCTTTTAACTACTTAATCTTAGGAGCCCTATCCCAATGAGTAACTTTCAGAAAGAAGAACAAGGCCAAACAGGCATCCTTCATTTACAAGGGAAACTCGATGGTGTCTCCTCTCCAGCTGTACAAGAAAGTATTTCTGAATCTCTTTCCAATGGCATGAAAAACATTATTCTGGACTGCGGAGATTTAGATTACATATCTAGTGCAGGTATCCGCGTGCTTTTACAAAGCTATCACCAAGTAGGGAAAAATGCAGGGAAAATTGCTCTCACTTCTGTCTCTAAAACAGTGGAACAGACTCTTTATGTCACAGGCTTTTTGTCTTATTTTAAGGTCTTCGACTCTGTGAATGAAGCTCTACAAGCTTTAGCGAAAGAAAACAGTTAACCCTACCTTCAACTCGCTCTCTTTTCAAGTGATGCGTAGTTATCAAAGTTGTGTGGTCCTGAAAAAATTTTTGGTGTAACATAGCCTTTTCTTTGAAGATCCTCTGTAAAGCATGCGAAAGCAAAATTTTTACAGATAAAGGACTTCCTGGTTACTCGAACTTATATATTAGTTGCTATGCGCAGATCTGTTTGTTACGTTACTCCTTCAGTTGCTAGGGCTGGTCAAATTTCTACCTGGCGTTTCGAATATTCTTCAGCTAATTTCCTTCCCGAAGGCACATTGCTAAAATTTGACCTGGGAATAGACGGACGCCCTATAGACTGGGAGATTCCTTCTACAGATCTTTCTCAACCATGTAATACAATTTATTTAGAAACGCCTTCCGAGGATATTGTGGCTGCAAAAGCTGTGTATGCTCCCGGAGGCTATATCCCTACTTTCGAATTTACTCTCCCTTGTGATGTGGAAGCTGGGGACACTTTCTCTATTATTCTTGGCTCCTCTCCCAACTTCCCTCAAGAGGACTCTTCAGGTAATGGTGCTCAATTATTTACTCAACGCCGTAAACCTTTCTCTCTTTATGTTGACCCATCAGGGAAAGGATCTTTTGAAGATCCCGATATCTTCACAATGGATATCAGAGGAAATGTATTAAAAAATATCCGGATTTTTGCTCCTTCTTATGTGATCAAAAACAAACGCTTTGATATTACAGTGCGCTTCGAAGATGAATTTGGGAACTTAACCAATTTCTCCCCAGAAGAGACCCATATCGAGCTTTCGTACGAACATCTTCGCGAAAACCTCAATTGGCAATTGTTCATCCCTGAAACAGGCTTTGTGATCCTTCCAAACCTGTATTTCAATGAACCAGGTATTTATCGTATTCAACTACGCAATCAAGCAACAAAAGAGGTCTTTACATCAGCGCCTATCAAATGTTTTGCAGAAACCTCCTCTCATCTTTTGTGGGGGCTTCTACATGGAGAATCTGAACGTGTCGACTCTGAAGGTAATATTGAGTCTTGCTTGCGTTATTTTCGTGATGACTGCGCGTTAAACTTTTTTGCAACATCCTCTTTCGAAATTCAAGATGGCCTGACCCCAGAAACCATTAAAACCATTAACCAAACCGTTGCTGATTTTAATGAAGAAGATCGTTTCATTGCCTTATCCGGAGCACAGTACCTTTCTGAAGAGCCTGGCGAGGGAATTCGTGAAGTATTGCTGATGAAGGAACCCAAATCCCCAGGGAAACATAAAGAATGCAAACTATTTCCTTTATCTAAGCTATATAAGCAATCAACTAGTCATGAGTTAATCTCAATCCCCAGCTTCACTGCTTCAAAGAAATTTGGATACAATTTTAATAATTTCCATCCTGAATTTGAAAGAGTTGTTGAAATTTATAATGCCTGGGGATGCTCTGAAAGAACTGAAGCTGAAGGAAACCCTTTCCCTATTAAAGGTTCTATCGACTCAGAAAATCCAGAGGGAACTGTTCTATCTGCTTTAAAGAGAAACCTGCGTTTTGGATTCGTAGCCGGTGGTCTTGATGATAGAAATCTATACAATCACTTTTTTGATTCCGATCAACAGCAATACTCCCCTGGATTAACAGCTGTGATCTGCAATAAATATTCTCGGGATTCCTTACTCGAGGCATTATACCAACGACAATGCTATGCTACAACCGGCCAAAGAATTATCGTGAATTTCCAGATTACATCTGCTCCTATGGGCTCCGAACTCTCCACAGCCATTAAACCAGGGCTCGTGATCAATAGACATATTTCGGGATATGTAGCAGGAACTGCCAAGATTGCGTCGATCGAAATCATCCGCAATGAGGATATTCTCCATACCTTCCACCCAGATGGAAATAACTTTGAGTATGAGTACGACGATCTCTCTCCTTTTGCACAAGTCACTCTAAAAGGTCCTCAAAATGGAGCTCCTTTTGCTTTTTACTACTTACGAGTCACTCAAGAGAATGGAGCTATGGCTTGGAGCTCTCCTATTTGGATAGATCTTAACTAAAATAAGGCCTTCATGACTTCTTTATTTCTACTCGTCTGTTGCGCTACAGCCCTTCTCAGTATAGGAGTAACAGCTGTTTTGATAGGGTCTTTCCTACTAGGAAGACCCCTATCTAAAGGATGTGGCCGCAGCGACTGCTGTCAGAAAAAGAAGTCTTGTCCCCGTGAAAAGCAAAACTCACAAACTGATAACTACTATGACGACTCTTCCAGCTCGAATCCTACCTAAAAGCGCATGTCTTAAAACTTTATTTGATGACTATTTATCTGGAGCGCGTCTTTCTGAAGAACAAGCTTTACAATTACTTCTCGTTGATGCTGAGGATCAACAAGCTTTATGGAGCTTTGCTGATCTTATTCGTGCCAATCGTGTTGGTGACACAGTTTTCTACTCGTCGACCCTTTATTTATACCCTACAAACTTCTGTCAGTTTAACTGTACGTTTTGTTCTTTCTATGCCAAACCAGGGAACCCTACAGGATGGTTCTTTACTCCAGATCAACTCGTACAATCTATAAAAGAAAACCCTTCTCCCATTACAGAAACGCATATTGTAGCAGGATGCTACCCCTCTTGTAATCTTGCTTACTATGAAGAGCTCTTCTCCAAAATTAAGCAAAATTTCCCAGATCTACATATTAAAGCGCTCTCAGCTATCGAGTATGATTATCTGTCAAAATTAGACAATCTCCCAGTTAAAGAAGTCATGCAACGCTTGCGTATCGCTGGCCTTGATTCTATTCCTGGTGGGGGTGCTGAGATCTTAGTCGATGAAGTCCGAGAGACCCTCTCGCGAGGCAGATTATCTTCCCAAGGATTCTTAGAGATCCATGAAACAGCGCATTCCTTAGGAATCCCTAGCAATGCTACCATGCTGTGCTACCATCGAGAGACTCCTGCAGATATAATGACACATATGAGTAAACTGCGCGCTCTTCAAGACAAAACTTCTGGCTTTAAGAATTTTATCCTCCTCAAATTTGCGTCAGAGAATAATGCTTTAGGAAAGCGTCTACACAAAATGACTTCAAGACACTCGATTCCTCCTGCAACTATTATTGCAGTTGCTCGACTATTCCTAGACAACATCCCTAATATTAAAGCTCTATGGAATTATTTAGGTCTCGACGTTGCTCTACACTTGTTATCATGCGGAGCCAATGATTTGTCTTCCACTCACCAAGGAGAAAAGGTATTTCGAATGGCCTCTTCCCAAGAGCCTATTCGTATGGATATTGAAGGGATGTCCCATCTCATAATACAACATGGTCGTATCCCATGCTTAGTCAATTCCAAGACCGTTTAAACATTGGTTGTGTACGCTACGTTAACGCTTTACCTTTTTCTAGCGGCTTATCACAAGCTCCAGGCGTCTCCTTGCTTATGGATACCCCTACCAATCTGGTGCCTAAACTCCTGTCACGAGAAATAGATTATGCGTTAACCTCTGTAGCAGCAACATTCTCTTCTCCCTTACACAGAGTATCTTCCTTTGGGATCGCGGCTTATAAAAAAATCCTAAGCGTAAACTTACATGCTACTTCGCAATTTTTTGCTAAGGAAGCTCCTCATATAGCGGCTACTAAAGAGAGTCTTTCTTCTATTTTGCTGCTACGAGTTCTATGCGAAAACCTATGGAATATTCCGTTCCCTTCCGTTACCCTACTTTCCTCGGACAGCATTCTTACACAAGCTGAACACTATGATGCTTTATTATTGATAGGAGATACGGCATTACGCCATCCTATAATCCCAGGATTCCACACTTATGACCTAGCAGCTTCTTGGTATGACCTGACTGCAAAACCTTTTGTTTTTGCTGGGATTCTCAGCCTTTCTTCAACTATTTCATTTCAGCTTCAACAGGAGTTCTCTTCCGCATTGAATTATTTTCAGAATCATAAACAAGATATTACCAGCAAAGCAGCTGCATTACTAAAACTCCCAGAATCGCTTATGCAAGAATACTATACTTTATGTCGCTATGAGCTTTCTGAAGAGGATTTTGCAGGGTTAGAACAGTTTAGAGACTATTATGACCGACTTCCACAACAAGCCAAATATCCAAATCATGTTCGATTCTCTTGCGCCTACCTATGATAAAATCAATGGTATTCTATCATTAGGCTTGCATATAGCTTGGAACAATGCTTTGGTTTCTCTCTTAGGAGAAACTAACCATCTATTAGATTTATGTGCAGGAACAGGCCGGGTAGCCCTATCTTATGTCCAGAACTATCCTCGAGCCTCAGCAACTCTTGTTGATTTCTCAACAAAAATGCTAGAAAACGTCCAAAAACGCCACCCCTCAGCTCCATTCTCCTATATTACGAGTGACGTAACACACTTGCCGCTTCCGGATAATACGTTTCGTTTAGCTTCTATGGCCTATGGATTACGGAACTTATCCTATCCATTAGAGGCTCTTAGGGAAGTGTATCGAGTATTACAACCTGGAGGACACTTGGGTATTCTAGAACTGACACGCCCAGCAACATATAACCCAGTTTACCTGCTACACAAGCTCTATCTAAATCTTGTTGTTCCTAGCGTCGGCCGTTTTTATTCTGGGAACAGCTATGCTTATTCGTATCTGAAAGAAAGTATCCGGGATCTCCCACGCGATGCCGCTCTCGAAGCAATCTTTCATGCAGCGCATTTACGCCCTATCCGGAAACGCAAACTACTTTTTGGCACAGCAACCATTTGGATTTTAGAGAAGTAAAACTACCAAACCTTAAAAGCAAGGCTTATGAACGGCTCTTCTTACGCCCACGTTTCGTAGTTTTCTTCGGTTTGATTTCCTCTTCTTCGTCGTCGTACTCCTCGTCGAAGAAATCCCCAGTCTCTCCATCGCTATCGTAACCAAGCTTAGCGGATAATTCTCGCAAAGAATCAAAACGCTCAGAAAACTTAGCTAAATTCAACTGGTCTTCCAGACGCCCTCCTCCTCGCAAGTGTGCGAGGAATTCTTCTTCTGTATCAAATTTTTCAGAAAAAGTAAGCGAAGAAGGAGATGTTATCTCTGGTAAAAATAGAAAACGTCGTGCCACCGAAGGGACTTTTGTATAGATATCGCTCGATATGGTCGTCTCAGCTTCAACCTTTGCCGACTGTTTAGGAGGTCGCCCTCTTTTTGGACGAGGGTTTAAAGCCTCGTTCGAATAGTATACTTTAGATTTGTTTAAAAGAAGCTGACGCGCCTGTGTTAACTCTTTCGATACCTTGGCATCGAATAGATGTACCTTCAGTTGTTCTAAAATGTGCTTAGAGAAATCAAGGTCTTCTTCAAAGACAAACTGAAACTGATTATTACGAAGCCACTCAATGATGCGAATACGAGAACGCTCAACATAAAACTGTTGCCACTTTTCCTGCTCAGTCTCATGGTCATATAAAAACTCTAGAAACTGCTCTCGCGCATTCTTAGACTGCACTATCTCTAAAAATTTTTCTTTAGTATCGATATCGTAAATTTTTTCGTTTACAAAAGTTTCCATGATCTTCTTAATTTCGTAGAAGGTCAATTTTGGAATCAAGCAATACCGATCCGCATTTTCTTCCAATTCCTGATAAATTTTATCTAGATCTTCCTGATCTTTATCAAGATCTATGTAAAAGATAAACCCTTCTACCCGATCTAAATAGAAATCTCTCTCGTCATCAGACTTCGAGAAGGCGTCCATCAGGCGTAGAACGCGTAATAAAAGAGGATTTTGAGGTACAGGATATGTCGTCATAGGCTCCAGTATAGGGGATGCTCTGTTAGATAGCAACTCTCTCTTGTGTTATCCTCAATTTTATCCAAAACGTCTTGATTTAGGCTCTAACCACCCAAAGTTCTCACTACGATTCAATAGGCTCACAGGACCCTCTAAAAATACCTTGCCTTTCTCAGAAAAAATCTTAATCAGATTTCTACTACGAGAACACACCGCTATAGAGAAATCTTGTCCTAGAGAAAAGATATCCGCTGCAACCAAAGCACTTGCCAACATCCCTGTCCCACAAGATAAGGTTTCTCGCTCACAACCTCGCTCATAAGTATAGACAAGCAGTAGATCATCCTTCTTCCGCTGAACAAAATCTACATTTACACCTTCAGGAGCAAAATCTTCATGATAACGCAAGAAAGACCCCCATTCTTGTACGGGAACCTTACTTAAATCAGAAACGAAAACCACGACATGCGGAACCCCTGCATCAATAAAAAATACTTGTTCCGGCATACCAGGCAACACATGCGTTAATTTCCGCTCAGCTTTTTTCCAATCAGGTAATGTCATATCAACCAATACCCGATTCATAGAAAAGAACTTACCTTGGTAAACACCACGTTCTGTTTCAATAGAAACATCTTCAAGTCCAAAGCACTGGGCTACGTGCGCCATTGCGCACCGCAACCCATTCCCGCACATAGATGCGATAGATCCATCACTATTAAAAACAGTGAGTTTAGCATCTGCTATTTCAGAAGACTCTACACATAAAAACCCATCAACCATCTCTTCCTGGCATAAAAACAGAACATCCTCAAGAGAAGGCATCGATTCTCCCAAAATGAAACTGTTTCCTGCTCCAGAATATAAAAGATATCTACAAGTCGTTAAAAGAGAAGAGAATCCCATCTAACAGTCCAAACTCCATTGCTTCATTTGCACTCATCCACATATCTCGATCGATAGCTTTCTCTATCACCTCTCGAGATTGTCCAGTTGCCTCGACATACACATCAATAATGCGTGCTTTTGTTTTTAAAATTTCACGAGCATGAATATCCAAGTCCGTGGCTTGACCAGTAATGGTTCCTCCAATAGAAGGCTGGTGAATCATAATGCGCGCATGAGGCGTAGCAAAACGTCTTCCTGGAACAGCACACAAACTCAATACAGATCCCATAGATGCTGCTAAACCTGTAACAACTGTAGTCAAAGGAGAAGAGATCATTTTAATTTGGTCCCAAACAGCAAACCCAGCATCAACAGACCCTCCAGGGCTATTAATGACAAATACAATTGGCTGCCCAGGATTGGTGAGTTCCAAATACCAAAGCTTTTTGATGGCTTCTGTAGCACTTTTCTCCGTTACAGGTTCGGAGAAGAAAATACGACGAGAATCCAACAACTTTCTATCTATGACATCTTGCAACTTATGCATCATTTCCCCTTCAGGCATAGAGTCTCCCACTAAACTAGCGTTTCCAGATCGATTTCAGGATAAAGAGGGAATCTTCCTAATAAATCAGCCACACGTTGTCTCGCTTCCTGAGCGATCCCTTCTGACAGCTCTCCCTCACTTTTACTAGAACCGCTCTCAGCATTGCTTCTCACAGTAATATTTCGCAATACTTTCACGATAATATTCGCAACTTCTTCCATTTCGGCACTGCCCATCCCTAGCGTTGTCAGAGCTGGAGTCCCCAATCGAATACCAGAAGTCTTCCACTGCCCAGAGGCATCTGAAGGAATAGTATTACGATTTACTGCGATACCTACTGAGGTTAACATATCTTCTGCAATACGTCCAGGGACTCCTAGAGAAGTTAGATCAATAATCAACATGTGATTATCTGTCCCGCCAGTGAGTAATCGTAGCCCGTTCCGCTGGAACACTTCAGCCAAAGTCCGTGCATTCTCTACCACTTTATGCGCATACTTCCTGAAATTGATCGTCATAGCTTCTTTCAGAGCAATAGCTTTAGCAGCTATAACATGAGGAAGTGGGCCGCCCATCATTAGAGGACAAGCCTTGTTCAAGGTATTTGCATATTCTTTTTTAGCTAGAACCAATCCACCTCTTGGCCCTCGCAAAGTCTTATGCGTCGTCGTTGTCACGATATCTGCATAAGGCATAGGATTTTCTTCTCCTACAAACACACCTCCAGCAACCAAGCCTGCGAAATGAGCCATATCCACCCATAAAACAGCGCCACAGTCTTCTGCAATTTGCTTCAAGGTGGCAAAGTTTAATCGTCTAGAATAAGACGAATACCCTGCGATCAGAACGGTGGGCTTATGTTCTTTCGCTATTTTTGCTATCTCATCATAATCAAATAATTCAGTATCTAAATTCACCTCATAAGGGAGACAATGCATTAATTTAGACATGATATTCATGCGCACAGTCCCATGTGTCAGATGCCCTCCAGAATTTAAAGAGGGGCCTAGGCATTTGTGCTGAGCCATCTCAGCTTTTAATGCTTCGTATTCCTGCTCAGGCAGATCATTGATCGTTTTATATCCCAACCGTTGAACCGCAGGGCTCTGGATCTTCTGTGTAATGATCGACATGATCGCTAATAAATTCGCATCGGCTCCAGAATGAGGCTGAACAAAAGCACTTTCCGCACCAAATAATTCTTTTGCCGTCTCTGCGCATTCCCATTCAATTGCATCCACATTCTCGCAACAGGAATAAAATCGTTTGAATGGGCTCCCTTCACAATACTTGTCTGTAAGTAAATTCCCCATAGCAAGTTGCACAGATAGAGAAGAAAAGTTTTCTGAAGCAATCATTTTTAAACGAGATCGCTGACTCTTTAATTCTTGTACAATGCTCTGTCCTATAGATGGAAAAGCGTGTAACAGATGATCTAATGATGCTAAATAGGCCACTGATGCCAAATTTTGCTGACTTTTGTCGGAAATATTTCTCAGATATCTATCCAATAACGATGCCATATTTCCACCTCCACTGATTAAACCTTGCAAGACCTTGCAGAGGCACTCTTTATCCTCTACCCACTCTCCCTTATCCTTTATGGGAATCTAATCTTTTGATGAGAAAGTCTAAACTTTCTAGGAGAAAGAGGATTTATTTTAACTATAACTATAAGAAAAAGAAACGATGCTTCCAAGACCATTACCAAGCGCCCCATTTTCCCTAGTCGCTTACCATAAGGTGCTTTAATACCATTGCAGCTTCAGTTGATCATATTCTTACAGCAAAAGTCAAGAAGCTTCCTACTAGGAAAAAAGCTTCTCTTCTATTTAAAAAAAACTCTAACATGAAACCTTTTACACAAGAGATCTCCCTCATCGATCATGCCTCTGTACTTAGGCCTCAATCCATCCTCTGCTAAACAATATTCTGCTGTTTTTCAGCCTATTATTCGCATAGTCCCTTTTTCAAAACACGTTCCTCAAATACGACATGCTAGGAAGTTCCTTGTATCAACTTCCCATATTTTGTTAACAAGCCCCTCTTCTACCGCTTGTTTTTTTTCTTCCATTAGGAAAAGAATCCCTTTATCCCTGTTCAGGAATAAATCCTTCGTTACCATAGGAGAAGCCACTTCTTCTCGTGTAAAGGCCTTTCTCCCCAAAGCTAATATTGTGCAAAGCGCATTCCCTCAAGCAGAAGCATTTCTTCCCATCCTATCGACTCTTCCTTCCAGCTCCTCCCTACTCTATCCTCACTCTGTACTCGCTCGTCCCATTCTCCGCTCTCTTCTACAAACACTCCCTTTCTCCTCCTTTTCCTATCCTCATTACACAGTTAAACCCATTACACTTTCCGTAAGTACCTTTCTTCCCCATAAAACTATTATTCTCACTAGCCCTTCTATCGTTCGTGCCTATGCACAACTATTTCCCTGCCTCCCTGATAAAGAACACTGGTGTCTAGGAGAGATTAGTGCAGCAGAATTCAAACAGATATTTCACACTCCTCCTTCCAAAATTCTTTTTTCAACTAAAGAACCGACAGGATGTTGATAACAATCTTTCTATTTATTTTAATGAAGATCTCTTCAAGAAGTTGTGAAGAGATCTTACCTCTTTTAGAGAGCATATAATTCCTGTCCCCTTTGCAAGCACATGACCGAAATCCCTTCTTCTTTTGTTCTTCCAGATCCTGAATGGATATATCGTGTAGGTATTGGTCAGGACAGTCACCGTTTTCTCCCTGACGAAGATCCCAAGCCCTGCATATTAGGTGGCATTATTTTTGAAAATACTCCAGGATTCGAAGCTAATTCGGATGGAGATGTTGTCTTCCATGCTATATGTAATGCGTTTTCGTCTGTAACGCACAAAGGTATTTTGGGAGGACTGGCTGACGAGCTTTTGAAAACAAAAGGCATTACCGATAGCGTAGTCTATCTACAAGAAGCTGTCGCCTCTTTAAAACCTACACAACAAGTCTCGCATCTAGCTATTACTATAGAAGGGAAGCGTCCTAAACTGCTCCCTCAGTTACCGAGTATGCGCAAGAGAATAGCCGAGGTTCTTCACATTCCTCTAGATTCCATTAACATTACAGCCACTTCTGGAGAAGGCTTAACTGCCATGGGACAAGGATATGGTGTTCAATGCTTTTGTGTTTTAACTATTATGGAATATTGTCGGTATTAGTATACGTCTGAAACTAGTCTCTTCTGTGCAATCAGCTCTCGTACCGCCTTAGGACCTAATATCTGCTCTAAAGCACGTTTAACTTCCGTACCAAGGATTTTTTTCCCACAAACAAAAAAGAAAGCTTCTTGTTCGTAGACTTCTTGTATAAGTTCTTTTTGTTGCTCTATAACATTCTGAACATACAATTTAGACTCGGAATCTCTGGAAAAGGCTGTGAATAACTGGAGTTTTCCTGAAACGATCAGCTCCTGGAGAAAATCCCGGTAATAGAAGTTACTTTTCTCAAAACGCTCTCCAAAGAATAGAATATTGGAGCCTACGTCCTGATGGTATATTCGATGTTGTAAGAACCCTTTGTACGGAGCGATACCTGTCCCTGCTCCGATCATAATTAAAGGTTTCCCAAAATTTTTCTGCTCCAAAGTAAAATGCCGCGTCGGTTGTATAAACCCACGAAAAGACTCTCCCTCTTGTAAGTCCTTACATAAAAAAGCCGAACATAATCCATAGCGCAGCTGCGTTTTACCTTGGAAACTAACACAGCGCACGAGCAACTCTAGCTTCCCATGAGAACATGTTGGAGAAGAAGCTATAGAATAAAATCGAGGCAATAAAGGCATCGCACTCCGAATAAACTCTTCAAAAGGAATACGCGGCTGGTAAACCAAAATAGCTTCAGCTAAAGACCAGGTATCGTCTAAATCCCCTGGGAAAAAAGGTCTTAACGATTTTGGAATTTTATCTAAGTCTACGTAACTAGTAAGAAATTCGTGAAGAGGGAGAACAGAATCTGCATGCCGAGATACGACAGGAGACCTGGGGCCATACTGTAAAGCATCTAGAACTGAATCGACTAATATGGAAGGATTTGTTGGGAATACCCCCAAAGAATCCCCAACTTTATAGGAAATCTCAGAACGAACCGGATTACATAAAACCTGAAAAACAGGATCCGAACAAGTATTCCCAATATCCGATGTGGAAGAACAAAGCTCACGTGAATGTAAAAACATCCACTGAGCTTTGAATTTAGAAAATAAAGACATTTTTAAATCAAAAGAATTAGGCAGCCTTGATCTTAATATCTACTCCAGCAGGCAAAGACAACATTTTCAAAGCATCAATCGTCTTTCCTGTAGGATCTAAAATATCAATTAATCGTTTGTGAGTACGAATTTCAAACTGCTCACGAGATTTTTTATCTACGTGAGGAGATCGCAACACCGTATACACTTCTCTCTTTGTTGGTAGAGGAATTGGACCAACAACACGAGCTCCAGTTCTTTTAGCAGTCTCAACAATATTTGCTGTAGACTGATCGAGTTGCCCTTGGTCAAAACCTTTCAAGCGAATCCGAATTCTTTGTTTTTGCTGCTTCATATATTCCTTACTTCTTAACAATCTCTTCTTGAATTTTCTGAGGAACTTTAGCAAAGAATGCAGGTTCCATAGTCGACGTAGCTCGACCAGAAGTTAATGATCGCAATGAGGTCATATATCCAAACATTTCGCTCAAAGGAACTTCTGCGCTGACCTGCGCCATGTTTCTGGAAGATTCCTGACCTAAAATCTTACCTCTACGACGATTCAAGTCTCCAATCACATCTCCAAGATGATCTTCTGGAGTAATAACCGTTACTTTCATAATAGGCTCTAAGATCACAGGAAGAGCTTTTCTACAAGCTTCTTTTACAGCCATCGATCCGCAAATCTTAAAGGCCATCTCACTAGAGTCCACCTCGTGATAGGATCCGAACACAATGCTTACCTTGACATCGACTAATCCATATCCAGCCAGCACTCCGGAATTTAATCCCTCTTCGACCCCTTTAATTACAGCTGGGATGTACTCTTTAGGAATTACCCCTCCGACGATCTTACTGACAACCTCGTTTCCTTTTCCAGGTTCATTTGGCTCAATTTCCAAGCAAACGTGAGCATATTGTCCTCGACCACCAGACTGCTTAACGTATTTCGTTTCACTGTTACTTGTTTTTGTGATCGTCTCTTTGTAAGAAACCTGTGGCTTACCAACGTTAGCTTCAACTCTGAACTCTCGGATCATACGATCACGGAGAATATCTAGGTGCAATTCACCCATTCCAGAAATAATCGTCTGTCCTGTTTCTTCATTAGTAGAAACTCGGAAAGTTGGATCTTCCTCAGAGAGAGCACTCAAAGCCTGAGCTAACTTCTCTCTATCCCCTTTAGACTTAGGCTCAATTGCCATATCAATCACAGGTTCTGGAGCTTCAATACGTTCTAGCACAATCTCTTGGTTCTCATCGCAAAGAGTATCCCCTGTTACTGAGAATTTTAGCCCTACACACGCACCAATGTCTCCGACAGTAAACTCGTCCCTATCGGTTCGCTCGTTAGCATGCATTTCCAGAAGTCTTGAGATTCGCTCTTTCTTATCTTTGGTCGAGTTAAGAATGGCAGAACCCTTCTTCAAAGTTCCAGAGTAAATACGGATAAAAGTAATACGTCCAACATAAGGGTCAGTCATGATTTTGAATGCTAAAGCAGCCAAAGGACCGTCTTTTGAAGGCTTCAAGGAGACTTCTTCTCCAGTCTTCAAATTAATCCCACGAACATTCCCACGATCAAGAGGAGAAGGCAACCACTTCACAATAACATCAAGAAGCTGTTGAACACCTTTATTTTTGAAAGCACTTCCGCAAAGAACTGGATTGATTTTACCTTCAATCACTCCTTTACGCATTACAGTATGGATTTCTTCTTCTGTGATAGAATCTGGATTCTCCAGCACTTTCTCCATAAAGGCTTCGTTGCTTTCATCAACGGTAGCTAGTTCTTCTAATAATTGCATTCTCAGCGTTGCGCACTGCTCTTGCAAATCTTCAGGAATCTCGCGCTCTTCCCATTTAGCTCCTAGAGTCTCTTCAAGGAAATACAGAGTTTTTTGAGAGATCAAATCTACCATTCCCACAAATTGGCTCTCAGAACCGATTGGACAATGAACAGGAATAGCGTTAGCTCCCAGCTTTTCTCTCATGGACTCGATAGCGCCAAAGTAATTCGCGCCCATACGGTCCATTTTATTTACAAAAGCAATCCGAGGCACTCCATACTTATTCGCCTGTCTCCAAACAGTTTCGGATTGAGGCTCGACTCCAGAAACAGCATCGAAAACGGCAACAGCACCATCGAGAACTCGCAATGAACGCTCTACCTCAATAGTAAAGTCAACGTGCCCAGGAGTATCAATAATATTAATCTTTGCACCCAGCCAGAAAACGGTCGTAGCAGCAGAGGTAATGGTAATTCCTCTTTCTTGCTCCTGTTCCATCCAGTCCATGGTTGCTCCACCTTCGTGGACCTCACCGATCTTATGAGTTCTTCCCGCGTAGAAAAGAATTCGCTCTGTTGTTGTTGTTTTACCTGCATCGATATGCGCCATGATACCGATATTTCTAATCGCGTCTAAACCGAACTCTTGATCGCTCATCGAACTTTTTTGCCTCTCACACACGAATGTTAAACGTTATCTTACCACTTATAATGAGCAAATGCTTTATTTGCTTCAGCCATGCGATGGGTGTCCTCGCGTTTCTTAATCGTAGCCCCTTGTTTATTGAAGCAATCGATCAACTCATTAGCAAGACCGACTTCCATACATTTCCCTGGCTTAGAACGAGCATGCTTGATAATCCATTGCATAGCAAGACAGCTTCTTCTATCAGGAGCCACTTCAACAGGAACTTGGTAAGTAGCACCACCAACTCTGCGAGAACGCACTTCAAGAACAGGCTTCGCATTCTCCAAAGCTTCTTCGAATCCTTCTAAAGGATTCTCTAAGCCTAATCTTTTAGCAAAACGCTCTAAAGCACCGTAAACAATCTTTCTAGCGATGCTCTTCTTCCCGTGCAACATTACTTTGTTAATAAATCTTTCTAAGACTACGCTCCCGTAAACAGGATCGCCTGGAATGACCTTCTTCTCAGCCGCATGTCGTCTTGACATATAAACTCAACCTCTTCGTATTTCTTTTCTTTAGGTTTAGGGAACCAGCCTACTTAGGACGCTTTGCGCCGTAGCGAGAACGGCTCTGTTTTCTATTTTTTACGGCAGCACAATCTAAAGCACCTCGGACGATGTGATAACGCACCCCTGGCAAATCCTTAACTCTTCCGCCTTGGACTAAAACGATGCTGTGCTCCTGCAAATTATGACCCTCTCCACCGATGTAGGCAATTACCTCTTGTCCATTAGACAAACGAACCCAAGCAACCTTACGCAAAGCTGAGTTAGGTTTCTTCGGAGTTTTAGTTTTTACCTGAAGACAGACCCCTCTTTTCTGAGGAGACTTTTGTAAAGCTGGAGATTTCTTTCTAGTTGCGCCAGACTGACGCTTCTTACGTATTAACTGATTAATCGTCGGCATGTACTCTTCTCGATTCAACCTCTCTTACAAACAGGGAAATATAGAATAAGAATATCTTTGTTTGCAAGGGGTTATTTCTAGGTCTAGTAAGAGTTTATCGATCTCTATAACAATTTTATTAAAAAACATTTCCTCCAAAAGATTTTCTTAAAACAAGCCTTCCCTAAAAATAATTAATAAAAAAAGAGTTAAATCCTTGCTGATAAAATGTTTTCTTCGAATACTGTTAGTTCAAAAACTTGAAAACAAGACTTGTATCATGAAAGTTGTTGTGAATCCTACTCAAGAATATTCACAAATTTCAACTCCGGTATCGCCGCAAAATCAACGTGTTACGTTTTTTCGAAATACCGCAATGCTAACCTGCAGCCTTTTGTTCACGCTGTGTTCGGCAGTCCTGTTTATTATTGGTCTTTTTCCTCAAACCACTATTCCTTTTGCTGGAGCATTTTTTGTCATCGGGATGTTTCTAGCCTTTTCAGCACTCTGCATCTTTCTTATGGCTCTTATCTATAATGTGAAGAACTGGCTATCTCACAGACCTATTCCTCTTCCACTATTTTCCAATATAAATTTTCTTGTCACAAAAGAAAAATAACCCTCCGTTACCTTTCCTTTCTGAGAAAAAAAAGTTTTTTTTCAGAGCGAGTAGGTAAACAACCAAGTACTTGGGTTTTTATACAACAAATACCGACTCAAGTTTGCGGAACTCCTGTCGAAGATACGAATAATCACGATTAATAGAGATATTCGTAATGATGAGATTCGCTCGCTTTTGTCTGCTAGTTTTAACCCTATTTCCACAACTTGCGTTTTCAGCAGAGCCTCTTCGACGACAAGATGTCCGCAAAACCGTAGATAAACTAGTCGAACATCATATTGATACGCAACAGATCTCTCCTTACATTCTCTCTCGATCTTTGGAAGATTATGTTCGTTCTTTTGATTCTCACAAAGCGTACCTTACTCAAGACGAGGTCTTCTCCCACGCTTTTTCAGAAGAAGCAACACGTCCCCTATTTAAGCAATATCAAGAAGATAACTTTTCTTCTTTCAAGGAATTAGATACCTGTATCCAACAAAGTATTTCTCGAGCCAGAGAATGGCGCTCATCCTGGCTCACTGATTCCATACGAGTAATTCAAGATGCCATGTCTCATACTATTGAGAAAAAACCAAGCGCTTGGGCTTCTTCAATTGAAGAAGTAAAGCAAAGACAATACGATCTTCTTCTTTCCTACGCATCTATCTATTTAGAAGATGCAGCAAAAAATCGTTATCAAGGGAAAGAACATGCTTTAGTTAAACTCTGTATCCGCCAGATTGAAAACCATGAAAATCCTTATATCGGCATTAACGATCATGGATACAGAATGTCTCCAGAGGAAGAGGCCAATAGCTTCCATGTTCGTATTATCAAATCTATTGCTCACAGCCTAGATGCGCATACCGCCTACTTTAGTCAGGAAGAAGCTCTATCCATGAGAGCTCAGCTGGAGAAAGGCATGTGTGGCATAGGAGTCGTGCTTAAAGAAGATATTGATGGGGTTGTGGTTAAAGAAGTCCTTGCTGGAGGCCCTGCTGATAAAACGGGTAGCCTTCGTGTAGGTGATATTATTTACCGTGTAAATGGGAAAAATATTGAAAACACCCCTTTCCCCGGGGTTTTAGATTCTCTAAGAGGTTCTCCAGGATCCTCCGTTACTTTAGATATCCACAGACAAAATAATGACCACGTCATTCAGTTACGTCGTGAAAAAATTCTCTTAGATAGTCGTCGTGTCGACGTGTCTTACGAGCCGTACGGTAATGGCATTATCGGTAAGATCACCTTGCACTCTTTCTATGAAGGAGAAAACCAAGTATCGAGCGAACAAGATCTACGTAAAGCCATTCGAGAATTACAAGAAAAAAACCTGCTTGGCTTAGTTCTTGATATTCGAGAGAATACGGGAGGATTTTTATCTCAAGCCATCAAAGTGTCTGGGTTATTTTTAACGAATGGGGTTGTGGTTGTCTCCCGCTATGCAGATGGTTCGGTAAAACGCTACCGCACTATTTCTCCTCAAAAATTTTATGATGGGCCGCTAGCTGTTTTGGTTTCTAAAAGTTCCGCTTCGGCAGCAGAAATTGTTGCACAAACACTCCAGGATTACGGAGTAGCCCTGATCGTGGGAGATCAACAAACTTATGGAAAAGGAACCATCCAACATCAGACTATCACTGGAAGCAACAGTCAAGAAGATTTCTTTAAAGTGACAGTGGGGAGATATTACTCTCCTTCGGGAAAATCCACACAACTCGAAGGAGTGAAATCAGACATTGTTATCCCCTCACGTTATGCAGAAGATAAACTCGGAGAACGCTTTTTAGAGTATGCTCTACCAGCTGATCAATACGAAAATGTGATCAATGACAACCTGGGAGACCTAGATATCAACATCCGTCCTTGGTTTCAAAAATACTATTCTCCACATTTACAAAAACCAGAACTGGTTTGGAGAGAAATGCTTCCTCAGCTTGCTCACAATAGCCAAGAACGTCTTGAAAAAAACAAAAACTTTGAGATTTTTGTCCAACACTTGAAAAAAACAAACAAACAGGATCGATCGTTTGGAAGCAACGATCTGCAAATGGAAGAAAGTGTGAACATCGTTAAGGATATGATCCTTCTAAAATCTATATCATAAACTCCAGCTCAATAAAATCTGGGAGGAGAACTCTTTCCTCCTCCCTTTCCATACATCATCTCTCAGCAGATCATCCATAAAAACTGCTGCTATCATCTTTTGCCTATAGAGCAATCTCTTATCATTGGGTCTGATCCACCAGACTATTTCTTCTAGATAGAGATTCCACTACCCCATCTATGGCATTCAACCTCTCATCAGTAAACACTTTATTAGAGTTGTTTATCTGCCCATCATCGATGATATCTTCTGAAGTCTTTAATACCTTCTTACATAAGATCCATCTCTCCGGAGAACAGTGTCCTTCCATGGATAAAATTCCTACGCAGATATTCACGCATCCCAAAATAGCAGGAATAGCTACTAGATAGATGGCATTTACAAACGAAGCTGCCGAAACTAGGAATATCAAAGTAGCAATCACTAAAAGTAGTCCTATCACCACTAATCCCACCTTAAATGCAGTGGAAGATAGAAGATTCGATATACGCTCTTTCAGTGTTAATGGTGCAGAACTAGTGGAAATATCCTGTGCCGAATTGGAAGATCCAGCTCCTTGAACAACGGGTACAGTGCTCATATTTTACATTCCTTTTTTGGTTGTGAGCAGGGAGTCTACACAAACACTTGTTTTTTCAAAAACCCATCTAGAATATGCTCTGAGACCGAAAATGAACTCTTTTATTTTCATATAGATAACAAAAAAAAGCCGCCCAGGAATCCCTGGACGGCACCTACACATCGATAAAATCAAAGATTAATAGATGTGTGTATTCTCTGTATCAGAAACTGGAACAGTCAATGTATCGGAAGAAAGAATCGCTTCCCCACGAGCATCTCCAGCTGATACTGCTTTCAATGTTACAGAAAACTCTACAGTTTCTTTAGAACCTAATCTAGGTAACGAATCGAATACTACTGTATTGCCTGTAATCGTTCCTTTAGTTGGTCCAGAGAAGGATACAGGTTGCAGTTCTTTAGAGAATTTAAGCATTAAAGAAACATTTGTATCTTCTGCAGAACCTCTGTTGGTGACACAAATACGGTAAACAGTATTTTCTCCTACACAAACAGGGTCACAAGTATCTACTACGCACATATGAGTAGCAGCAACTCCTTTCCAGTAAGTTGTCGCTTCTGCGCAAGAAGTACAAGTACCACAGTCAGAGCAGCTCTTCACAACAACATTATTTGTGAATTGTCCAGGAGTTTGTGCTCTTACTAGAACTTTATACTGTAGAGACTCTCCAGGATTCAGTTCTTTCACAGTCCAAACTACTTTATTACAAGAAATTTGAGCTCCTGCAGCTTCAAGAACTGTGACTCCGGGAGAAAGAGTGTCTTCAACGACGACATCTCGCAACACAAGATCTCCAGGATTGGAAACGGAGATCACATATTCTACAGGCTTACAAACATAAGACCAATCTGCTCCTGCAATACTTACTTGTACGCAAGGCTCGTTGATCACAGTTGTTACGCTTGCTGTATTTTTATGTCCTCCACAGTAAGAAACCGTTGCTATATTGGTAGCACGACCACGTTTAAGCGGACAAAACTCTACAGTAATTGTTCTGTGCTCTCCAGGTTGCATATCTCCAAGAGTAAACGTCAGTACACGCTGTCCAGAAGAATGAGCGTAACCATCTGGAACAGGATTTTCAACAACAACGTTACGAGCTGTTGCTGTTCCTTGGTTCACTATATTAATTTTGTAAACTACTGGGCAACGCAAACAAGCATTCTCTGGGCCTTCTTGTTTAACACAGATAGCAGGTTGTCCACATTTTGTAACCGAACGGATCTCTGGACAAGCGCATACTGTTGCAGCTGTAAAGCAGCAACCTTCTTTAAGAGGTTTTACCCATACAGTAATTTTACTCTTTTCGCCTTGTCCTAAGCGGTCAATTTTCCAAACTAGCTTACCATCAGCAGTAGGAGTTGTCGCTGGATCACTGCGTACGAACTCTGCTTCACATGGTAATTGCTGAGTAATGATAACATCAACACAATCCCTTTTACCTGTAGCAGTAATTTCAATAGGATAGGGAGATCCTACCGTAGCATATTCAGGAACAGCTTGTGTGATTTCAACATTGCGATCATCATTAACTTTGACTGTATACATTCTGCCAAAGCAAGAATCCTGTTTAGGTCCTGTAGCTTTAGACTCATGAACCGGAGCAACCTCTTTACGGTCTACGGGAGTCTCTTTGCTGTGGTTTTTTCTTGCTTTTTTGCTTTTATGAGAAGTGTTGTCTTTCGCTTTGGTGTCAGCTAAGCTAATAACGTTTGTAGAGAGAGACTCTGCCATAGAGGTCTCTAACACCCCGCTAGCAAATAAACTCGCCACACTAGTCACCGCGAAGATCGTCACTGCTCGTCTGATGAGTTTGTTCATAGGATCTCCTATTCGCATAGATTATTTTTTGTCTGCCATCGGGTACAAATTGTTATTAACTAACTTTTACCCTCAACATTTTCTTGTTAGCCGAAATAGTTAGTAAGGAAGCCAACTTCCTTACTAACTACATCTGTTGTGGGTAGGCTCTTAACTTGCGCTACCTATTGTCTGCATTTGCCGTCAACTGGAATTCCTCTAGCTTGAGGGCCATGTTTAGCATCTTGGTGCGTATCCCCTCCGCAAGGTTTGCAAGCTGGGACATACCCGTTACAAGAGTTGCAACCACCGTCTACGTCTTTCTTCTTAGATTCACAAGGTGAACATTGGATAGGTGCGCATGGATCTTCGAAGCAACAGTCAACGATACGACAACAACTACTTAAAGAAACAACACTACATAAAGCAGCGAGTAAAGCAGTTTTTTTCATAACTTCCAGACTCCTTTCTAGAAAAGGGCTCTTGAAGTTTCTTTTATCGATAAAAGCAATTCTTTTAACAATAAAAGAAACTAGCCCTCATAGACAATATTACATTATAAAATAAAAATTATATCAATTGTTTTTTAAAACAAATCGTCTAATAACAGGTAATTAGCAAATCAAAGCAAACAAAATAAAATAATAAACAGCTCGGATTCAAAGAGATAAGTTTGCCTACAAACAAAACAAACTTCGATAGAATAAATAAACTAAAACTAAAATCTATCTAAACTATAGATAACAAACAGACTAACTATATAATACAAGAATCGGAGGGATGAAAAAATGAAAAGATTTTTCCTTTTTATTGTAGCTACTGCTGCCCTCCTGACACAAGGGTGCTCCTATGAACCCCCGAAAAGGGAGTACATCTTAGCCCAGAAGTGCTCCCCTCTTTTCAAACACGCCCGAACCTTAGATTTCTCTCTAGCTCAAGCAGTATTTGAAATGACCTTCTTTACCAAAGCACCACCCTGTGTATCAAGTCTTGAAGAATTGTCTCAAAATTAGAAGTCTAAAAATCTAATGTCTTCAAGAGGCTGATCCTGCAACGCTTTGTCGACTTGCTGCTGCACTTTCTTGGATACTCCTCCCAATAGATTTTGAGCATAGGTCAGCCGTGCTCGCGTCCTAGCCTTACCTAGTAATTCCATCGAATCAAAAAGAGGAAGTCCCTGTTTTGCACCAGTAATAGCCACATATAGCAGAGGGATTACAGCCTTCTTATGATGCACTTGAAAAGCCTCTGCTAACCATTTAGATCCTTGATAGAAGAAATCTTTCTCCCATAGATCCTTCTTCTCTAAATACTTCACTAGGCTATACAACATGACTGCAGCCTGCTCTTGCTTAAGCGAAGATGGCAATAACTCCTCTTTACTATATTGAGGAATCGCAGTGAAAAAGAAGCTGGTTAACCCAACGAAATCGGCTAACGTAGTGATACGTGATTGACAGAGAGGAAGAATTTTCAATAAAAACTCGTCATTCCAGAGCCACCCCTTCAATTCTTGTAAGAGACTCTCTGGAGATCCTTCGTGGTTAAGATAGTGTTTGTTCATCCAGTCTAACTTACGGATATCGAAAACGGCTCCGGATCTTCCAATTCGTTTAGGATCAAACGCTTCTATCAAACGCTGCATGGAATAAATCTCTTCATCCCCTTCCATACTATACCCCATTAGGGTCAGGAAATTCATGAACGCTTCTTTTTTGTATCCAGCATCCCGATAGTAAAAAATAGAAGTAGGATTCTTTCTCTTGGAAAGCTTACTTCCATCAGGATTTAGAAGAAGCGGCATATGGAAAAACTGCGGAGGCTCCCACCCAAAAGCTTCGTAAAGAAGAAGGTGTTTAGGTGTAGAACTTAACCACTCTTCCCCTCGCAACACATGGGTAATCCCCATCAAATGATCATCAACTACATTAGCAAAGTGATACGTAGGGAACCCGTCTGATTTAACCAAAACTTGATCGTCAACATCTGCCCAAGGGAAAACGACACAACCTTTGCATTGATCTTCAAAAACACTTTCTCCCGTCAAAGGCACTTTCAAACGAATGGTATAAGGCTGTCCTTGCTCTTCTCTTTGTCGAACTTCCTCTGGAGATAGGTAACGATACCGGCGATCGTATCCTCCTCTGTACCCCAGAGTACTGGCAACCGCCCGCATTTCCTGCAATTCTTGAGGAGTAGCAAAACACTTGTACGCACAATCTGTTTGTAAGAGGATCTCTGCGTATTTTTTGTAAATCTCTGTGCGTTCGGACTGCCGATAAGGGCCATAAGCTCCTCCAACATCTGGACCTTCGTCCCAACGAATTCCGCACCACTTGAGGGCGGAGAAAATATTTGCTTCATAATCGTCCCGACTTCGAGTTTGATCCGTATCTTCAATCCTCAAAATCATTTGCCCATTATATTTTCTTGCAAAAACCTCATTAAACAGAGCCATATAAGCAGTCCCCACATGAGGATCTCCTGTAGGAGAAGGGGCTACTCTAACGCGTACATTTTGGACAGTCATTCGCTACTAACCCAGGAAAGGAAACTTTTCTATCTTTATGAAATGAACACCCCGTCCCGGGTTCCTGTCCTATGAATCAGGCATAAAATCGGACCGTTCAAAGCCCTATGTTCCTAAACGATACCAGAGAGATTCATTCTTGGCGACTTTAACAAAACTAAAATAACGAGTTTTTCGGAGCTCTTTTTCAACAAAAAAAAAGCCCCCCTCCGGAATTCCGGAGGAGGCCCAAGCTCTCCCCTGCTGTGCCCTTACAGAGAAGGCTCTATCTCTATGAGATAAAATTTTCTGCGTCTGCCAGCAAATCTGCGCCCAAAGCCTCAAAACCCTCTCTCATGGCTGCAAGACTTTTCCCTTTGCGCTCAGCTTCCTTCTTCAGATAATCGTTTCGATATCTGTCTACTTCCGAAACGTGAATGACCCAAGCAGATCCCCGACGCTCTCCTTTCATAGCACCAATGCGTGTAGCATAGTAAATCTTCTGTTCAGGAACATCCAGCATGGACGCCACTTGTCCCACGGAATAAAAGCCTTTCTCGTTATCAAACAGAAGCTCTCCTTGATAAGTAGATTTAGCTCGTGAATAACGATTACGTCTGTAATCCTCTAGATCTTGCAAATCTATTTCCCAACGAGTAGTCTTCGATGCTTTTAATTTCTTCTGTTTAATAGCAACATAGATAGCCTGACGAGTCACATTATGCAACTTGGCAGCCTGAGTAATCGATACTCTTTGCGAAGTAACAGGAACAGCATTCTCTTCTTGCTGCTGAACTTGAACTTGTTCTGCTTCGACCCCTGTATCTTGTTGTAAGCATTCCATACGACTGTTTAGTCCTCCCTCGTCCACTTAAAAATAAATCCTCTCATCTTGGCCTGTCTTGTGAATAATGGCTCTGTGACCTTCTAACCCAGTCTCTTAGAGCTATGCTTATTGAATCTCTAAGTCGGACAAGCCCTTTCCACTCTATTCTCTCTTCCTAGTTTAGCGAGCGCTTACTGAAAAATTGCAAAATCCTTAAAAAGAGAAGGTAACATTTTCCCAACAAAAAACTTATTAATCAAGCGGTTTGTTAAAAATAAATGCTATTTTTGAAACAAAGTTTTGTAAAGTTTTTTACAATAGGAGAGATTTTGTCCTCTCCCCTACTCTGAGACGACTAGAGAGGATAATACAGACTTCTAAAAACCCAATCGAAACCACTAAACAAATTCAGGGTTAAGGATTTACAACCGAGGAATCTGTATACGAAAATCCTGAATCAACAAACGAATTGCTCCGCGAGCCGACCGCCTCATAATACGTAACGTATAGGCGATATCCAAAGGTATATTCCAATTCGCTTTGAGTAGACTAATCTTATCCCCCTGACCGAAAGCCGTCCCCTCCAAGTTTCTCTCCCCACTATTCAAATACAATTTGACATGGTTCCCGGCTAATAACTTTGGATAACGCACCTGTATGGCTTTTGTATAGAAGACTGGGGATACATTCCCTTTTCCAAAAGGCTCAAGAAGCTCCATAGAAGCAATTAAATCCCGATTGATGCGAGAGAAATCCATCCCAACATCTAAGGAAAGCGTACGCATTGCATCATCTTTTCTCAAAGAAGAACTCACTAGATGAATAAATTTTTTCCTGAATCCCTCGACCTGATCTTCTTTGATCATAAGCCCGGCAGCGAAATCATGCCCGCCATACGATAGAAAAAAGGATTCGCATTTACGAAGAACTCCTAATAAAGGGAAAGATCCTATAGTACGTAAAGATCCCTTTCCTATCCCATCTTGGAGAGCAATAATTGCTACTGGCTTGTTATAGGTACGCGCTAAACGAGCAGAAATAATGGGGATTACTCTAGAGTGCCAATTAGGAGAAGCTAATACAATAGCTGATTGAGCTGTAAGCTTAGGATTCGCAGCTAGAATCCTTTCCACATCGCGCAGTACCTCGGCTTCTATTCGCTGACGCTCTTGATTTACAGCAGAAAGCTCTGAGACGATCGTTCCAATATTTTTAGGATCATGAGACAAAAGTAACTTTACACCCTGACTTGAATCTGCCAACCTCCCTAAACTATTGAGTTTTGGAGTAATTCTAATTCCTAGATTGGTCGACGATACCTCAGACTTATCAACCCCTGATAATGAACACAGCTTTTTTAAGCCTAATCGTTTTCCTTTTGCTATTTCTTTAATTCCATAAGAAACTAAGATACGATTCTCTCCTGAAAGCCTCCCTACATCTGCAATCGTCCCCAAACTTACCAAATCTAAAAAACGCAAAAGGTCTATTTTGTCTTTCCAAGAAGCATCCTGCTGGATCAATTCTTCATAGGTTGCGCATACCAATTTAAACGCGACTCCTACTCCTGTAAGCTCTTTATTTGGATAAGGATTTTTATCTAATTTAGGATTTAGCATTGCAACGCAATGCGGAAGCTTCCCTGTAGGCATATGGTGATCCGTAACGATCACGTCTATACCCTGTTTATTGATAGCGTGAACCTCTTTCCCTGCTGTGATACCGCAATCCACAGTAATTAAAAGAGAAATACCATCCTGCAGCATTTGAGAAATTAAAGAAGCTGTCTCTCCATGTTGTTTAAACAATGTCCCGGAACAGCAATAACTTGTTTTCACTCCAAGTATTTGTAGAAATTCAACGATCAAGGTCACGCCTGTTATACCGTCTACATCCCCATCTCCATAGATCATCACGTGCTCATTATTTGCTTTAGCTTGGAGTAACCGTGCTACAGCTTTCTCCATATCTAAGAACAAAGAGGTGGAGTGCAATGAGGAGAGCTGGGGATACAGAAAATCTCGAATCTCTTGGATAGACTGAAATCCCCGAGATATGAGCACTTGAGCAATCGCAGGATGAAGATGAAACTCTTTTAAGATCTTCTTTAGAAAGACCTCATTATGCTTAGGGTAATCCCATTTTTGTCCAAGGGAGGATAAACTATCTTTTTCCATATACCTACCGGAGGAAAACTCCTGTTAAAAAAAAGCTCCTTCCTCCTTTAGGAGGAAAGGAGCCCCATAATCATCCCACAATTTTAGGATCATATACGCCCAAGCGTATTTCATCATTTACCGTAGGGAATTTTGTTCTTCCTTACGCACCATGAATAAGAGAAGCGGAGGAGCTATGTACAATGAAGATAGCGTTCCTAACAAGATCCCCACTGTCATAATGAATGCAAAATTGAAAATAGAACCTCCCCCAACGAATAACAAAATGACCAGTACAGATAGAGTTGTTGCGGTAGTCATAACTGTACGTCCTAATGTCTTCTGCAATGCATCATTGATCAAAATCGGCATTGGGGTGAACAGTTTTTCGCGCCGATCTTCTCGAATACGATCAAAAATAATCAACGTATTGTTCAAAGAGTACCCTAGCACTGTCATCAATGCGCCTATTGCTTGCAAATCAATCTGTATTCTCTGCAAAAAGAAATGTAAGGCAACTAGCACAGCACAAGTCGCTAATAAGTCGTGCATTAAAGCACAAATCGCACTGAAGGCATATCTCCACTCAAAGCGCAAGCTAACATAAAGTAAGATAATTCCTAAAGCTCCAAATAATGCGATGACAGCCTGTGTACGCATTTTATTGGAAAGCTGTCCACTTACCTTAAACCAGCTACCTCGAGAAGCATCAAATACCATAGAAGTAGTAGAACTTCCGGAATCAGACAATACTTGAAGAACTCGAGCAAGATGATAATCCGATCCTTTCTGTTCTGATCCAGCTCCTTCTATTTGCTCAACTCTATCCAAGGCATTCTGAGATAAATATATTTTGACTTTTTCAGAACTATCTGCTCTACGCACACGATAATCTCGAGAAGATAATCCGATTTGTTGGAAACGCTTTCTCAATACAGAACACATCTGCTCTGGATTGTACTCACACACATGGGAATCTAAAGTCAGTGCATATCCACCTTTAAAATCCATCCCAAAAACGGAATCCCAAGCACCAAACCCTAATCCTACACAACCTAAAACAAGAACTACTCCAGAAACTACCCACAAACGTTTACATTCTTTTAAGAAGTTATGCTTGATCCCAATAAACTTATTCATCATATGCAATTGGGTCTCTCTCGTTTTCTGCACCCAAATGACAAAGAAAAATTTCGTCATAAACAGGGCTGTGAACATGGATGAGAAAATCCCGATGATCAAAGTGAGCGCGAAACCTTTGATAGGTCCTGTATCTAACATCAGCAGCAATGCTGAAGCTAAAATAGTAGTTAAATTAGAGTCAAAAATGGCACTGAATGCCTTTTTATAACCTGCTTCTACAGACTCCGACAAGCTTCTAGTCAAAAGATATTCCTCTCGGATTCTTTCAAAGACTAGAACATTAGCATCAACAGCCATTCCCATTGCTAGAATAATACCAGCTAACCCGGATAGAGTAAGTGGAGCATCCAAATATTGCATAGAAGCCCAAATGAGCAATAGATTCAGCAGCACCGCTATAGAAGCAATAACACCTCCAAATCTGTAGTACACACTCATTAGTACGATGAGCACTACAAGTCCCAACACAACAGAGAGAATTCCTTGTACACGCTGAGAACTTCCCAACTCAGGAGATACCACTTCTTCACTTAAAATTTCTGGGATGAAGGACATAGCTCCAGATTTAAGATCTGCAGCTAAACGATGTACTTCTCTGTATGAGAAGTTTCCAGAAACACTAGCATGATCTTTCAGTGGAACATTCAACACGGGATCGCTGATCACGTAGCCATCTAATACGACAGCCATACGCCACCCTCTCCCTCCAGAGAAAGGCCATTTTTTGTACCACTAACCCCTTCTTGGCAAAACTTTGATGTCCAAGCATGAAATTGTTGCACAGGCGTTTCTCTACCGTCCGAAAAAGTGGCTTTATCCTTAACCCCAAAATTTAAAACATATCCCTCTCCTACTGCAAATTCTGGACGGATATTTTTAAGAGAAGCTCCTTCTAAGGCATGATTTCTAAATACAATCATGAGAGGATTAACCTGCTCTCTAGACTCTTTTTCAATAGCAATCATTGAATACTGTGTATCTAAAGAAGCAGAACCGCCTTCTAGCTCTTTAGAAAAACTCAATCCAGCTTCTCTTAACTTCTCGACTGCTACACGAACATTAACTGGAGCTGAGCCATTATCCCCATGGAAAAGAGCTCCCGCTAAACGATTGATAGCTTGAGGAGAACATTCGTCCAGACTACGTGCTGTAAACCAAAGGTAATCTAAAAACGTTTGTACTTCGTAACGTAGAGGGCTTCTTGAGGAAAATTGCTCATTCACTACATGGAAAGACATTTTGGAAGTCCCTAAAATGTCTGCAGAAGAAATACCTGCTACTCCAGGAACGCTCACCTGTATATGATCACCTTCCCTTTGCATCCCTACTTCGGACACCCCTAGTTTGTTCAAACGGGCATATAACTCATCAGAAACTTTATCAATCCCCGCTTTATCGGTTAATAAGTTCCCTTGGTGATCTCGGAAAGCAATCCGAATCTGTTTCCCTCCTACAAAATCCGTGCCAAACCGCAAAACATGCTCGCCTCGAGAATATTTTCTGATATTCAATTTCAAATTCTCAAAGAAAATATTCTTATGTGGAATTGCAGCTCGTAACCGAACCTGTGGATTCATAGAACATTGCGCTTGTCGATACTGCTCATCCCAACGAACTAGCTCGGCATGCTGAGTCTTCTCAATACGATTTACTACAGCTAACCGGTCACGCACATCACGGACTTCAAGAGATGCCTTCCCAAAACTTTGAACAAACTCTTCTCCCCAAATTCGAATGACACGTTGCAAAGGCTCTTTAATCTCTAGAACACGATCCTCTCCCAAACTACACGAAACTGCATCCGTATGAATAAAACATGCATATAAATTTTGTAGATCATGTTGTAAAAGAGCAGCTTCTTCAGCACCGGCATGTTCATACTTCGCTACAATCGAACGTAGACCTTTAAATACAATGTACACAGAACCTTTAGAAAAATGCCGACAGCTTCGCTCCGGCGAGAAAATAAAGCATCCTAAGGTATCGCTATCCAAAGGCTCCCTACCATACACAGGGAAATTTTCTGTGGATAAATCACAAGTTTCCGCAATAGGACGATTCAAGACTAGTGCAGTCAAATGTTCCACTATTCGCTGACAAACTCTGTGCCCCTGCAAAACAATTTTACCGCTAGCCGCCTCATCTCTTAATCGGACAGCAAAACCAAATTCCGTCCCTTCAACAGAACGATTCAAGCGAGTAGCTATGTGCTGTTTCTCCATAGCAAACAGACGCTCTAAATCTAAACGCTCATTACCAACTAACTGTTGACGATTAGCAGCTACTTCCGCGTCGAAATGGAATAACAACTTCCCATCGGCAGTCAAGGACATTGAGGAAAAACAAGGAGAGAGTTCACTACAATCAACAACATTCCCTACGACTTTAGGGCTAATCGAATTCCAACGTGAATTACGAGAATGTAAAAGATAAGAAGCATCTTTAAGCTCCTCTCGAGCTTCCTTCACTTCCTCATGTTGTAAAGCTTTTTCCAACCTTGCCAAAAAGGCTGTAAAATCGCGCTCCGTCCCCAAGCATCGAGATAGAAAAGCTTGAGTCTTCCTTGCAGGGAGCAACCGCAAGCCAGAACAAATGTTCCGTGTGACATGGATAACCTTTTCAATAGGCATAGAATCCCATAAAGAATAGTATCCGCACTCACAAGGGCGTTCTGACTCGATAAATAAGTTTGTTGCGAGATTTTCTAATTCTTGCGAAACCGTAATATCTTTATCTTCATACGAGACAAAAGAAAGATCTTTCTCTGTCAAAGAAGTCACTAAACTTCCGGAAATTTGAACAACTGTCTCTCCAGTGAACTCAGAGCTCCCTACAACATACAATCGTGCAGACTTGACAGGAACAGAAGGCTCGCCGTGCACTACATTATCAATAAATAGTGCAGCGTCTTCTGCTAAAGGAAAATGTACATTCACAACTCCAGGAATACTTGGATGCTGCTTTATATCCCCGCGTAATTTTAACGTGGATAAAATTTTCGCAACACGCAGCGTCAAATCATTCCGTGCATCCGAAACTTGTCGCGTGAAACGCTCTATAATCTTGCGAGCCTCTCGTCCATCTATTTTTCTATTCAAAGGTCGTGAATAGTATAGACATGTAGGTAACACATGATACAAAGCCAAAGCAAAAACAAGAATAATAATGCTGAGATTTCGCTTAAAATTACGCTTCATTATGAGGCTCTTCGTTATTCGTGAATTCTGCGAATGCAGCTACTTAGCCCAACGCTCAAGCAGCGGGAAGGAAGATCTAGGCTCTTCAAAACATATATGTTGACAAAAGAAAGCCCTCTCAATGACAAGAGAAGGAGCCCGGAGTCTCCCCCATTTTTTGACGTCCAGAGACAAATTTGGATTGGAATCTTTTCTGCAATTTTTTGGACAACACGGCAGCTTTCAATGCTTGTCTACCAAAACCAACCGAAAACTCTCGCCCGGCGACTCGACCAGGAAAGCGTTCCCTGGACCACACCCTTTGTTACGTCAAAAAAATTGTAGCTCAGTATGTTTTTTGTAACGTTTATAATCAAGGGTAATCACGAGTAACTGAAGACTTCTAAAAAAATCAACAGCAAACTGTTTCTCAAAACTGCTTACTGAATAGGCGCTTCAGAAGAAGCTTCAAAAGAAAGAGCCATACGAACACGCATATTAGCTATCTGGTGATACGCCCAATAAAGCAACAATGAGCCCAAAAGTACTAAGCCTAGTCCTGGTAAAACTGTTAAACACGTACAGAAAGCAAGAACGCTACAGCCCAAAACAGAAATCCCTAGCAAAACGATCAATGAAGGCACTATTCGTTGCACCCAATTCATTGACTGTACACGATCCAAGGAACTGAACTCTTTTTCTTGACTTAGACGTTTTGTTGAAGATGCCCAAACAGCTGTAGGCAAACTAAAACTCACTCCTGGTAATTTCATGTCTTATTTCCTTGCTCATCACCGCAAAAAAAGCCGCTATTTCTGTCTAACTAACCAATCTATCATGCCGAATAATCCGGACTTACTTGAAAGCTTCGAAAGCAAAAATAGAGATCTAAGGTATTTGCTCTTAATGAATAACAAGAGCGTTCGTCCATTTTACCAAACTAAGCTGCTAAACCGCAACCATCAAAACAAAACTTCAAATATAAAAATTTTTATTTTGCTGATGCTTAAAATAGATTTTTAGAAGAACTGGTTTCTCTATTCAGAGGAGACTTGATAATAATCATTATCTATGGGTACCATCCCTGCTCTGAGTTCTAAGAACCCTCTACCAGAGTCGCCACCTCTTCCTACTAGCGATATGGGGATGGTTTCTTAGAAATGAGGGGGATATGGATCCCTATAATTCTCAGAGAACAGCCAAATCTCCAGCCACTATAGAATATCAGACTGCGTATGTCTTTAGCTTTAGAACAGGCGACCCTAATTCAAGAAAATCTTCCGCAAGGGAATTCCCTCCCTAGACATATCGCCATCATCATGGATGGGAATCGTCGTTGGCAAAGAAAACATGAACAATTTTGTCAGAAACGTGCTATATCTGGCCACCGTCAGGGAGCTGATAGCATTCCACAAATTGTTGACACGGCTTTACACCTAGGGGTGGAGGCTCTTACGCTATTTGCTTTCTCTACAGAAAATTTCTCTAGATCGAAATCGGAAGTCGCAGAATTATTTTCTTTATTCAACTCGCAGTTGCGCAGCAAGCTCTCTTTCCTACATGATCGGGAGATCCGATTACGGTGTATTGGCGACTTATCGAAACTTCCTCAAGAATTACAAAACAACATTGAGCAAGCCTCCTCCGCGACAGCTCATTACTCCCGCATGGAGTTAATTTTTGCGATTAATTACGGAAGTAAAGACGAACTTGTTCGCGCATTCAAAGAATTACATCAGGATCTTGCAAGTAAAAAAATCTCGGTCAACGACATTTCTGAAGAGCTTATCAGCTCCTACTTAGACACTTCTGGCCTTCCTGACCCAGATTTGCTTATTCGTACGGGAGGTGAAATGCGTGTCAGTAATTTTCTCTTATGGCAAATAGCCTATACAGAACTTTATGTAACAGACGTGTTATGGCCTGATTTCACAGCCAATGACTTGCTAGAAGCGATTAAAACATACCAACAACGATCAAGGCGCGGAGGTAAATAAACGCTATGTTCGATTCGGATCATAATTCCATTTTTCAAAGCGATTTGTGTCAGCGTCTGGTCGTCCACTCGATTCTTCTTACTTTCCTTGTCATTCTTCTCTGTACATCTTTATATCCCAGCTCAGCCTTTATTGTAGGGCTTCTTTCCTCCGCTTGCGCAGCTCTAGGAACATATGAGATGGGGGCTATGGTTAGAATCAAGTTTCCATTTTCTTTCACACGCTATAGTGCATTAGGATCCGCTATTTTCATTGCTCTGACCTGTCTTACAGCTCGTTGTAAAATGTATTTTCCAGAGCATATAGACCTACTTCCTTGGTTCTTTCTCTTCTTTTGGACGATTCGCTTAGTATTTAAAAGTCGCCATTATAAACTTGGTCCCATAGGCTCAACTGGGCTCGCGTTGTTTTGTATGCTTTATGTATCAGTCCCTATCCGCTTGTTCCTCCACATTTTGTATGGGTTTGTGCATACCGATACTCCATTTGTAGGAATTTGGTGGGCGATTTTTCTTATCGCTACAACAAAAAGCTCTGATATTTTTAGTTACTTCTTTGGAAAAGCTTTTGGGAAAAAACGCATTGCACCAGTCATTAGCCCGAACAAAACAGTAGTAGGCTTCATTGCTGGTTGCTGTGGATCTATCTTGGTTAGCCTTCTTTTCTACTCCCATCTTCCTAAAGCCTTTGCTGATCAGATTGCGGTGCCTTGGATCCTCGTTGCTTTAGGTACTGTGTTGGGCGTTAGTGGATTCTTTGGAGACATTATCGAATCTACGTTCAAACGGGATGCACAGATTAAGAACAGCAGTGATCTGGAGTCTATCGGAGGAATGCTAGATGTGCTAGACTCCTTGCTTCTTTCGACTCCTATCGTTTACGCTATCCTCCTTATCACTCAAAATGGGACATTTTTAGGATGATCATCACTATAGATGGGCCGTCAGGAACTGGAAAAAGTACGCTAGCAAAAGCTTTGGCTCAAACGCTGCAGTTTCTTTACTGCAACACAGGTGCCATGTATCGAACGCTTGCCTACGCTCGCCTCCAGCCTGATTGGCAAGAAGTCCCATTAGAAGATTTTCTTGCTTCACCTCCTTTTTCTTTCTCCTTTTCTAAAGATTCTCCTTTACAAGCTTTCTATGGAGATCACCTTCTCACTTCCGAGTTAAGCTCTCAAGAAGTAGCGAATTTTGCATCGCTCTTCTCTAAGGAGCCTCTAGTTCGAGCCTACATGCAAACCTTACAAAAGCAATACGCGACAGTAGGGAATTGTGTATTTGAAGGCCGCGATATGGGCTCGAAAGTGTTCCCCCATGCTGAAGTAAAAATCTTCTTAACAGCTAAACCAGAGATTCGTGCAGAACGACGCCTAAAAGACCTCCCTCAAGGTTCCTTGTCTAAAGAGGCTTTAATGGCAGAACTCATTGCTCGTGACCAAGCAGATCAACAAAGAGAGTGCGATCCTCTTGTGATCCCTCAAGATGCCACAGTTATTGACTCTTCTGATTTGACAATAAGCCAAATTCTGGAGAAAATCCTACCTTTGATACCCTCCCATTTAACATGATTTTTACTATCGCCAAAAGCCTTGTTCGCTTACTGTTCCCTCTGTTTTACAGAAGAAAAATCCTGAGGTCGAAAGCAAGCGCTACCGTGAAAGGAGCCGCTATTATTGCAGCGAATCATGTTTCCTTTCTTGACCCCATCATAATCCCTTTAGCTTTCCCAGGGAAATTGTATCAGCTAGCTAAGTCCGGACTGTTTTCTAATTCATTCACTAACAGGCTTTTCCGTGAATTAGGATGCTACCCAATTAGCAGAAACGCTGGAAATGCTGCGGCCTTTAAAGCTGCTCTAAATATCTTTTCCCATGGAGGGAGGCTCATCATTTACCCCGAAGGAACCCGTCATGCCGACGGAGAAATTCATCAAGGCAAAGTAGGCGTGGGTATGCTGGCTATCAAAGGCAATGTCCCTGTTATTCCCGTTTACGTGGCAGGAACTTTCGAAGCCTTCGGCAAGAACCAAAAATTTCCTAAGCTTTGGAGAACTTTGACTACTGTAATAGGCTCGCCTATTTCATTCCAAGACCTCATAGATAACCCTGCTATTGATAAAAAAGAGGCTTACCAATTAGCAACTGACCGCATTATGACCAAGATCACCGAACTTCGTACTTGGTTCCAACAAGGATGCATTGGAGAAATCCCCTAGTTTTATAGATTCTTATGACAACACTTCTTTCTTTTCTGACTTCGCTATGTTCTGCAGCGATTCATCAAGCCTTCCCTGAGTTGGAAGAGCTAACCTTAGACATCACTCCCTCTACTAAGGAGCATTTTGGACATTATCAATGTAACGATGCAATGAAACTTGCACGTGTATTACGCAAATCCCCTCGTGCCATTGCCGAATCGATCGTTGCGCATATTCCTCCCGCTCCTTTTTCCTCTATAGAGATTGCAGGAGCTGGATTTATCAATTTTACTTTCTCAAAAGAATTCCTAGCTAGTCAGCTCCAAACCTTCTCAAAAGAATTAGCAAATGGGTTTCGTGCTGCGTCTCCTCAAAAAGTTATTATTGATTTTTCTTCTCCTAATATTGCTAAAGATATGCATGTAGGCCATCTGCGCTCCACGATTATCGGAGATTGTTTAGCACGATGCTTTTCCTTTGTCGGCCATGACGTCTTACGCTTAAACCATATTGGAGATTGGGGTACAGCTTTTGGTATGCTAATCACCTATCTGCAAGAGACCTCTCAGGAGGCGATTCATCAACTAGAAGATCTCACTGCATTATATAAAAAAGCTCACGCGCGTTTCGCAGAAGACTCTGAATTTAAAAAACGCTCCCAACATAACGTTGTAGCCTTACAATCCGGAGATGCTCAAGCTCTTGCACTATGGAAACAAATCTGTTCCGTTTCTGAGAAATCCTTTCAGACAATCTACTCGATTTTGGATGTTGAGCTCCATACACGCGGCGAATCATTTTATAATCCTTTCCTAGCAGAGGTTGTCGCAGACTTAGAATCTAAAAACCTTGTCACGCTTTCTGATGGCGCAAAATGCGTATTCCATGAAGCCTTCTCTATTCCTCTCATGATTCAAAAGAGTGATGGCGGATACAATTACGCAACAACCGATGTCGCAGCTATGCGCTATCGCATCCAACAAGATCAGGCCGATAGAATTCTTATCGTTACAGACTCAGGACAATCCTTACACTTCCAGCTTCTAGAAGCAACGTGCTTAGCAGCAGGCTATCTTCCTTCTAAAGGGATCTTTTCACATGTAGGATTCGGACTTGTCTTGGATACTCAAGGAAGAAAATTCAAAACACGTTCGGGAGAGAACATCAAATTACGAGAACTTCTCGATACAGCAGTGGAAAAAGCGAAAGAGTCTCTAAAAGCACATCGTCCAGACATCTCAGAAGAAGAACTGGCATATCAAGGCCCTATCCTTGGTATTAATGCAATTAAATATGCAGACCTTTCTTCTCATAGAATCAATGACTACGTGTTCTCTTTCGAGAAGATGCTCCGCTTCGAAGGAAATACAGCGATGTCTCTCCTGTACGCCTATGTACGTATCCAAGGAATTAAACGCAGAATGGGATTAGAATCTCTGCCTCAAGAAGAGCCTCTTGCTATTCATGAGCCTGCAGAAGAAGCGTTAGCACTTACTCTTTTACGTTTCCCTGAAATTTTGGACCTCACCCTTAGAGAACTCTGTCCTCATTTCCTAACTGACTATCTCTATGCACTCACCAATAAGTTCAATGCTTTCTTCCGCGATTGCCATATCGAAGGATCCGATTCTCAGCAAGAACGTCTTTATCTCTGCGGACTTACCGAACGAACGCTATCAACAGGTATGCACTTACTAGGTCTTAAAACCTTGAATCACCTGTAACATATGAATATTTAAGGGAAGCTCTTCGAGTCTTCCCTTAAACATACACAGATACTGAGTCTCGCGCTAAAACCTTAGCTCCTAATCTTTCTAATTTCCCTCGCCAATCAGTGTACCCTCGATCCAGCATCTCGGTATTCTCAATCCATGAGGCTCCGCCTTCTGTAATGAGTGCGGCCATGACATAAGCAAATCCTGCGCGCAAATCAGGAATCACTAAGTCTGTTGCCTGCAAAGGAGTCGGACCATGAATGACTGCGCTATGAGGATGATTCCCTGTAGAATAGCGACACGACTTAGCACTCAAACACTCGTGAAATAAATCACAATGCGCTCCCATTTTTACCAAACCTTTCAAATACCCAAGACGATTCTCATGCACTGTCTCATGGATCACCGAACAACCTTCTGACTGAGAGAGCAATACGGCAAAAGGTTGTTGCCAATCTGTAATAAACCCTGGATGCACATCCGTTTCTAGAAGAACTCCCCCTTTCAAAGGCTTATCGTAGAAAAATTCGATCCCATTCTCATGTACAGAGAATCCCCCTCCTATCGATCTTAATACCTTTAAAAAAGGGATCATATGCTCATGGCGCGCTTGTTCTACGAAGATCCTTCCCTGAGAAACTACCGCAGCCATACCGAAAGAAGCAGCCTCGATTTTATCTGGAATAATGGAGTGCTCAACAGAATAGAAATCCTGACATCCAAAAATTTCGATGGTCTTATCATTATCTGTTGTAATCTCCATGCCTGCTTTCTGTAAAAAGACAATCAAATCAATGATTTCCACTTCAAGAGCAGCATTCTTAATAATCGTTCGTCCTTGAGCCCCTACAGAAGCAAGGATGAGGTTTTCTGTGGCTCCCACAGAAGGGTAGGGTAACGTGATGTGTGCTCCAACAAGACCATTTGGAGCTGAAGCCCAATAGCCTTCATCACTAATTACTATCTCTGCTCCAAGCTTCTTCAATCCTTCTAAATGGAAATGTAGCGTACGAGGTCCTATAGCATCCCCTCCCAAAATAGGAACAAAAATCCCATAAGGACAACGACGTAACAACGCTCCTAACAGCAAAATAGGAATCCGATTAACACAAGAAAATTGCGGAGGAACCTTGGACAATAAAATGCGCGGAGTGTGAATTTCAATCACTTGTGCTTGCTGATCCCACTCTACAATCGCCCCTAAAACCCGACAAAGATCTACCGTTTGCCGAACATCTTCAATATTAGGGACGTTCTTTAAAATCGTTCGCTGATCCGAAAGTAAGGAGGCTACAAGTAATTTAGTTGTAGCATTTTTAGCTCCTGACACGCGCACAGATCCTCTTAAGACCGTTTCTCCAAAAACCTTGATACCAGGCATTTCAGTTCCTTCTATTGCATTTCTTCACAAACGTTACCCGGTATGCTGTTATTTTTCACGAAAACTTTATTTTTCTAAAAAAACATCTTATTAACAAAGAGACATTTGTTTATTTTTAAAAAAACAAACAAAATAAACTTTGTAGCAAATAATAAAAACAACTTTTTAAAATCTAATTAAATCGGCTGTTGTTTTTATTTAATTTGTAGTTATGACGAATTCTATATCAGGTAATCAACCTGCTGTTACAACTTTTACATCATCAACCACTTCGGCATCAGGTGCTTCCGGATCTCTGGGAGCTTCTTCTGTATCTACTACCGCAAACGCTACAGTTACACAAACAGCAAACGCAACAAATTCAGCGGCTACATCTTCTATCCAAACGACTGGAGAGACTGTAGTAAACTATACGAATTCAGCCTCCGCCCCCACTGTAACTGTATCGACCTCCTCTTCTTCCACACAAGCCACAGCCACTTCGAATAAAACTTCCCAAGCCGTTGCTGGAAAAATCACTTCTCCAGATACTTCAGAAAGCTCAGAAACTAGCTCTACCTCATCAAGCGATCATATCCCTAGCGATTACGATGACGTAGGTAGTAACAACGGAGATATCAGTAGCAATTATGACGATGCTGCTGCTGATTACGAGCTGATAAGAACTACTGAAAATATTTATGAGAGTATTGGTGGCTCTAGAACAAGTGGCCCAGAAAATACGAGTGGTGGTGCAGCAGCAGCACTCAATTCTCTAAGAGGCTCCTCCTACAGCAATTATGACGATGCTGCTGCTGATTACGAGCTGATAAGAACTACTGAAAATATTTATGAGAGTATTGGTGGCTCTAGAACAAGTGGCCCAGAAAATACGAGTGGTGGTGCAGCAGCAGCACTCAATTCTCTAAGAGGCTCCTCCTACAGCAATTATGACGATGCTGCTGCTGATTACGAGCCGATAAGAACTACTGAAAATATTTATGAGAGTATTGGTGGCTCTAGAACAAGTGGCCCAGAAAATACGAGTGGTGGTGCAGCAGCAGCAGCACTCAATTCTCTAAGAGGCTCCTCCTACACAACAGGGCCTCGTAACGAGGGTGTATTCGGCCCTGGACCGGAAGGACTACCAGACATGTCTCTTCCTTCATACGATCCTACAAATAAAACCTCGTTATTGACTTTCCTCTCCAACCCTCATGTAAAGTCGAAAATGCTTGAAAACTCGGGGCATTTCGTCTTCATTGATACAGATAGAAGTAGTTTCATTCTTGTTCCTAACGGAAATTGGGATCAAGTCTGTTCAATTAAAGTTCAAAATGGAAAGACCAAAGAAGATCTCGACATCAAAGACTTGGAAAACATGTGTGCAAAATTCTGTACAGGGTTTAACAAATTCTCTGGTGACTGGGACAGTCTTGTAGAACCTATGGTGTCAGCCAAAGCTGGAGTGGCCAGCGGAGGCAATCTTCCCAATACAGTGATTATCAATAATAAATTCAAAACTTGCGTTGCTTATGGTCCTTGGAATAGCCAGGAAACAAGTTCTGATCATACACCTTCTGCTTGGAGACGTGGTCATCAAGTAGATTTTGGAGGAATTTTTGAGAAAGTCAACGACTTTAATAAAATCAACTGGGGAACTCAAGCCGGGCCTAGTAGCGAAGACGATGGCATTTCCTTCTCCAATGAAACTCCTGGAGCTGGTCCTGCAGCTGCTCCATCACCAACGCCATCCTCTATTCCTGTCATCAATGTCAATGTCAATGTTGGCGGAACTAATGTGAATATTGGAGATACGAATGTCAACACGACTAACACCACACCAACAACTCAATCTACAGACGCCTCTACAGATACAAGCGATATCGATGACATAAATACCAACAACCAAACTGATGATATCAATACGACAGACAAAGACTCTGACGGAGCTGGTGGAGTCAATGGCGATATATCCGAAACAGAATCCTCTTCTGGAGATGATTCAGGAAGTGTCTCTTCCTCAGAATCAGACAAGAATGCCTCTGTCGGAAATGACGGACCTGCTATGAAAGATATCCTTTCTGCCGTGCGTAAACACCTAGACGTCGTTTACCCTGGCGACAATGGCGGTTCTACAGAAGGGCCTCTCCAAGCTAACCAAACTCTCGGAGACGTTATCCGTGATATGGAAACAACAGGGACTTCCAAAGAAACCGTCGTATCTGGAAATTCTGGATCTGCAGAAAGCATCTCTTCTGATGATACTACCGATGATGACTCTGGTGGATCAGCAAGAGGCGTCAGTGGAGATCGATCTAGCACAGAACCATCGTCTGGCGATGGCCCAGGGGGAGCTTCTGCATCAGGATCCGGAGGTAAAGGTGCATCGGTTGTCAATGATGGGCCTTCTGGACCAGATGTCCTCGCTGCTGTGCGTAAACATTTAGATGCCGTTTATCCTGGCGAAAACGGTGGTTCCACAGAAGGACCTCTCCAAGCTAACCAAACTCTCGGAGACGTAATCTCTGATGTAGAGAATAAAGGCTCTGCTCAGGATACAAAATTATCAGGAAATACAGGAGCTGGGGATGACGATCCAACAACCACAGCTGCTGTAGGTAATGGAGCGGAAGAGATCACTCTTTCCGACACAGATTCTGGTATCGGAGATGATGTATCCGATACAGCGTCTTCATCTGGGGATGAATCCGGAGGAGTCTCCTCTCCCTCTTCAGGATCCAATAAAAATACTTCCGTTGGAAATGACGGACCTTCTGGACTAGATATCCTCGCTGCCGTACGTAAACATTTAGATAAGGTTTACCCTGGCGACAATGGTGGTTCTACAGAAGAACCTCTCCCAGCTAACCAAACTCTTGGAGATATCGTCCAGGATATGGAAACAATAGGGACATCCCAAGAAACCGTTGTATCCCCATGGAAAGGAAGCACTTCTTCAACGGGATCAGCAGGAGGAAGTGGTAGCGTACAAACACTACTGCCTTCACCACCTCCAACCCCATCAACTACAACATTAAGAACGGGCACAGGAGCTACCACCACATCCTTGATGATGGGAGGACCAATCAAAGCTGACATAATAACAACTGGTGGCGGAGGACGAATTCCTGGAGGAGGAACGTTAGAAAAGCTGCTCCCTCATATACGTGCGCACTTAGACATATCCTTTGATGCGCAAGGCGATCTCGTAAGTACTGAAGAGCCTCAGCTTGGCTCGATTGTAAACAAATTCCGCCAAGAAACTGGTTCAGGAGGAATCGTAACTTTCGTTGAGAGTGCTCCAGGCAAGCCGGGATCTGCACAGGTCTTAACGGGTACAGGGGGAGATAAAGGCAACCTATTCCAAGCAGCTGCCGCAGTCACCCAAGCCTTAGGAAATGTTGCAGGGAAAGTCAACCTTGCGATACAAGGCCAAAAACTATCATCCCTAGTCAATGACGACGGGAAGGGGTCTGTTGGAAGAGATTTATTCCAAGCAGCAGCCCAAACAACTCAAGTGCTAAGCTCACTGATTGATACCGTAGGATAAAAAGCAAAGGAGAACAGACGAGCAGAACAGATAAGTTCTGCTCGTGAATGCCTAAGCCATATTGTGGTAAACATCGTCTACATCGTCGATGTTTTCTAACCATTCAATTAAAGCGAGATTCGACTTCCCTGTCTCCTCATCACAATCGACAAGGCGCAACGGAACATAAATTAACCTCTCTTCAGAGCAGGTCACTCCCTTAGCTAATAAAGCTTCCTTAACAGAAGCTAAATCTGTAGGTTCACAGAGAACTAAGAAGAATTCTTCATCGTCGCTATCTAAATCCTCTCCTCCACAGTCAATCACATGTGTTAACAAGGAAGCTTCGTCTATGGAATGTTTAGGCACATAACATGCCCCTTTACGAGAAAAATTATATAGAACGCTACCGGGCTCCACTAAAGCCCCACCTCGTTTGTTAACGGCTACGCGCATATCCGAGGCTGTGCGGTTCTTATTGTCGGTCATTGCTTCAACAATGATCCCAACTCCTCCGAACCCATATAATTCATAAGTGACTTCTTCATAATTCTTCTGATCTGCAGAAGAAGCTTTCTTTAGATTACGTTCAATGTTCTCATTAGGAATATTCTGGTCCTTGGCTTTCTGAATGATCATACGTAAACGAGCATTCGATTTCGGATCCGGCCCCCCCATTTTAACTGCAGAGATCAACTCCTTAATCGTTCGAGAAAAAATCTTCCCTTTCTTGTGATCTGCTCGTTCTTTTCGGTGTTTAGTATTGGCCCACTTACTGTGTCCTGCCATGCTTTCTTACCTATCGTACATCTACTATCAGGAAACCCCTGACAAATTATTTCACCACTCTGTCCGCAAACACACTCTATGTCTGAAACAGGATCCCCAAAAAAGGGCGGAATTTTTTAAAAACAAAGTCCTCAATAACCCAACCATCTTACACAAAAGCAAGTTTCAGCTCTATATGGAAAACCTAGAGGACTCTCTCCATCGTAATTTTTGCTAAATACCCCAACTCATCCTTATAGAAAGTCTTCTGTCTTCCTACTTCCACAAATCCAAATCTTTCATATAGGTGAATAGCAGGATTCCCTTCATACACTTCTAAATACACAAGTTCTAACTTTAACTGTGTCTTTCCTAGATGCAGTAAGTTATTCAGAAGAGCCGTGCCAACGCCTTTGTTGCGAAACTTTTCTCCTACAATGATCGACAACAAGCTATGATGTGCGACCTTGACATAAGGATTGAGTATTAACGTAGCTACTCCAGCAACTTCGCCATTGTATACCGCCGTTAAACTACTGCGGCAGCGATAAAAACTAACCCAGAAATTCACACTATCACGAATTTCCGCTTCTGTTTTTAAAGGAAATCCTCGAAGAATTTTTGGATCATTCAACCAAAGACGCATATAGTGTGCATCTTCAGGAACCGTATACCGAATCTCTAATAATGGATCACGCATAGTGGTCATGTAATTTCTCCATAATCAACCAGATAGGCTTTGATAAAAGCATCTAGAAGCTCCCCATCCATCATTGCTTGGATGTTGCCCACTTCATATCCAGTCCTTACATCTTTCACCAGCGTATAAGGCTGAAATACATAATTACGAATCTGAGATCCCCAGCTGATTTCTTTTTTATTTTTTCTATCTATATTCTGTTTCTCTAAACGTTCTTGTAACAACTTCTGGTAAATCCTAGCGCGCAGCATATTCATACAAGCTTCTCGGTTTTGAATTTGACTACGCTCATTCTGACATGACACTACAATTCCCGTAGGGAAGTGTGTAATCCGTACCGCTGAATCTGTTACGTTTACATGTTGTCCTCCAGCTCCGGAAGAACGATACGTATCAATACGAATATCTCCGGGACGGATCTCAACTTCTATTTTATCATCAATCTCTGGAAACACTTCTACTGATGCAAAACTAGTATGCCGTTTCGCATTGCTATCGAAAGGAGATATGCGTACCAGACGATGCACTCCGCTCTCTGCTTTAGCATAGCCGTAGGCATATTCACCGACGAGCTTCAGGGTGATATGCTTAATCCCAGCGACTTCCCCATCCAATCGATCGATCACTTCTATCCTCCAGCTATGACTACTAGCCCATCGCATATACATGCGCAGCAGCATCTCTACCCAGTCACAAGATTCGGTCCCCCCTGCTCCTGCATTAATGGATAGAAAACAGGAATTTCGATCTAACTCACCAGAAAGAAGTCTGAGTGTTTCCCATTCTGTTATTTTCTTTTCACAAAAAACAAATTCTTTTTCTAATTCTTTTTGCATTTCTAAATCTTTAGAAGACTCTTCATCTTCTAAAAAGAATTGTATCGCGGAAACTTTGTTTTTTAATTCATTAAATTCTGATAACTGTTGTTTTAATCGAGCGATCCTTTCGGAAATTTTCCCTGCACGAACAACATCGTCCCAAAAACCATCTTGCACCGCCTGCTGTTCCAATTCCTTTAACTCATTTTCTTTTCCTTCCGGGTCAAAGAGACCTCCGAGTTAAAGCCAAACCTTCAAGCAAAAGTTCCAATCGTTTGTCAAAATTCTCATGCATAATCTTGCTAACCTTTCGCAAAATATCCAACTTTAAACTCTTCTTTTTCAAAGAGCTATTTTCCTTGCCAGTTATTTCCACTATTACAGTGGCGGTGACAGCTAAAACACGCTCATGGTAACATGATCTTCTCTTAGGGATCAATTTCTTGCGTAATAGTCCGAGGAATAAATCGTTTTCTAATTCGCTTTTACCTCTCTTCTTGCTGAAGACTTGGCTATGTTTTTTATTTTGACGATAAACCTAGTTAAGGCATAAAAGAGTTGCGAAGGAAGAGCCCTAAACTTTTCTTATCATCTTCTTTAACTAGGAGTCATCCATGAGTCAAAATAAGAACTCTGCTTTCATGCAGCCTGTGAACGTATCCGCTGATTTAGCTGCCATCGTTGGTGCAGGACCTATGCCTCGCACAGAGATCATTAAGAAAATGTGGGATTACATTAAGAAGAATGGCCTTCAAGATCCTACAAACAAACGTAATATCAATCCCGATGATAAATTGGCTAAAGTTTTTGGAACTGAAAAACCTATCGATATGTTCCAAATGACAAAAATGGTTTCTCAACACATCATTAAATAAAATAGAAATTGACTCACGTGTTCCTCGTCTTTAAGATGAGGAACTAGTTCATTCTTTTTGTTCGTTTCTGTGGGTATTACTGCATCTTTAACAACTATCTTAGCAGCACCTGTTTTGACATGGGTTTGGGCCAATCACTTGGAGCCTAACCTATTGAGAGTAACGCGTTTAAATTGGAATCTGCCTAAAAAATTTGCTCATCTTCATGGGCTTCGCATTGTACAGATTTCGGATTTACACCTAAACCACTCGACGCCTGATGCCTTTCTAAAAAAAGTATCTCGTAAGATCTCTTCTCTTTCTCCAGATATTCTTGTATTTACAGGAGACTTTGTCTGTCGCGCTAAAGTAGAAACTCCTGAAAGATTAAAACATTTCCTATGTTCTCTGCATGCGCCCTTAGGCTGTTTTGCTTGCCTAGGAAATCATGATTACGCCACCTACGTATCCCGTGATATTCACGGGAAAATTAATACCATCTCAGCAATGAATAGCCGTCCTTTAAAAAGAGCTTTTACCTCTGTTTATCAAAGTCTATTCGCCTCTTCTCGCAATGAATTTGCAGATACTCTGAATCCACAAATTCCTAATCCACATCTAGTCAGTATATTACGCAATACTCCATTTCAATTATTGCATAATCAAAGCGCGACACTTTCCGATACAATCAACATCGTGGGATTAGGCGATTTTTTTGCCAAACAATTCGATCCCAAAAAAGCTTTTACTGACTATAATCCCACGTTACCTGGTATTATCCTTTCTCATAATCCCGATACGATTCACCATCTCCAAGATTACCCAGGTGATGTTGTTTTTTCCGGGCACTCGCATGGCCCTCAAATCTCTCTTCCCTGGCCTAAGTTTGCCAATACGATAACCAATAAACTTTCAGGGTTAGAAAACCCAGAGCTAGCTCGAGGATTATTCTCTTTCCCTGAAGAGAGTAGGCTCTTGTATGTAAACCGAGGACTAGGAGGATGGAAGCGTATACGATTTTGCTCCCCTCCAGAGATTTGTTTAATGAGGTGCCTCTATGAACCTTAGTTGTTCCCTCGTATTGTTAGGAGGAGGGAAAGGCGAGCGTTTTAATTCCCTCCAACCAAAGCAATACACACATCTTTGTGGGGAGCCGCTAATTCTTCATGCCTTACATGCCTACCAACGCCTACCGTTTGTTCAAGAGGTGGTTGTTGTCTGCGAAGAGCAGTACCGGGAACTATTTCTCCCCTATTCTGTAAAATTTGCGTCTCCCGGGACTTTACGCCAAGATTCTGTTTTTTCTGGATTACAACAAGTTTCTACCCCTTGGGTATGTATACACGATGGGGTTCGTCCCTTTGTCTACGCGGACGAAGTCATTGAAGTTTGCTCCGCTGCACGCAAAACTGGAGCTGCAGCTTTAGCTTCCCCTGCAACGTATACTATTAAATCATGTGCACCCGTTCGCACCTTAGATAGAGATGCTTTAGCAGTTATCCATACTCCTCAATGCTTAGATACAGAAGTCCTGAGAGAAGGACTTCTCCTTGCCCGCGCTATGGATTTCTCTCTATCCGATGATACAGAAGCTGCTGAATTACTCGGCATAGAACCTACCTTAGTATTCAGCAACAGAGTACAAATCAAAGTCACTTATCCTGAGGACCTCTTATTCGCAGAAACTCTTCTCTCCAAGTCCTCTACCTATAAATAAGCCTTCCCATGACAAAAAAAATTGTTTTACAAATCGCTTATCAAGGAACATCCTACTCTGGATGGCAATACCAACCTAATGCCCTTTCTATCCAAGAAGTCTTAGAAACAATCCTTAAAAAAATAGCAGGCTTTCGCATTTCTGTAATTTCTTCTGGACGTACAGATGCTGGCGTGCATGCTCAGGGCCAGATTGCTCATTTCCATTGCCCAGACCATCCACATTTCACGGATCCCAGACAAATCCAAAAGATGCTCAACGCCCTATTACCTCATGATATTGTCATTCACGATGCTGTCATGACCGACGGAGATTTCCATTCTAGATTTTCTGCCATAGCCAAAGAATATCGCTATACGCTATCTCTACTTCCTAAACCTCTCCCTCATCATCGCCTATTCTGTTTTAGTCCTCGTTATAAACTCAATATAGCGCGTATGCAAGAAGCAGCTCAATACCTTGTAGGCACACATGATTTTGCTTCTTTTGCGAATCTAGGAAGAGAGTACTCTTCTACGATACGCACTCTCTATACTCTAGATTTATCAGAACAAGAGCATCTCGTTACTGTCATATGCAGAGGAAATGGCTTTCTTTACAAAATGGTACGCAATATTGTGGGAGCTCTTCTCGATATAGGGAAAGGGAAATATCCTCCAGAACATCTTCTCGATATGCTAGCAACCAAAGATCGCCGCAAAGGGCCTCCTTCAGCACCTCCGTACGGACTATCTTTACACCACGTATGCTATCCTCCCCCCTATCAGTGGTTCTGCAAGCATGAACACAATAACTCTAGCGAAGGGAAGTAATAATACTCCTTTCCAGGGAATAAGGACTGTGTTTGCTCTAGAGATCGTTCTGCATTGATAGCTACCATAGTGGCTGGGATTCCGGCTAATGCCTGCAATCCTTTTACACTATCCTCAAATCCGATTACGTGATCTCCTTCTCTTACAAAACGATTCCATGCTAATCGATAGCTATCCGGGGCAGGTTTAGGACGTGCATATTCTTCTCTAGTTATCCAAAATTGCATACACTCTAAAACCGGATATTCCTTACGGATGCGTAGCGTAGACTCTTTAGAAGAGTTGGTTACAACACCCAAACATTTTCCTTCCAATAAGGAGAGAAACGTTTCCACACCAGGCATCAGCTGTATCTGCTCACAAGATAGGAGATCATGGTAACACCGATCTCTATCTAAAAAATAACTTGGGAAAAAAGCTCGTGTTTCAGGGAACAGCTGTATCAAAGCCTCTTGAAATCGTTCCCTCCCTTGCATCGCTAAAGAATAATATTGGCTAAAAGAGAGTTCGACAGAGACCTTATACTTCCGCCATGTCTCTAAACAGGCTTGATAAAATAAAGGCTCGGTATCAATTAATAATCCATCTAAATCGAAAAAATATACCTCATAAGAATCTAGACGCATAGCTTCTCTCTCCTATCATGGATGAAAGTACTAGATCTTGTACTTTTTCTCTAACGAATATATAAGTCTTTTTCCATTCAGCGGGAAACTTTATGAACCTAATACTCCTCCTTACGTTATGTCTATCGAGCCTTTTATCAGGGTGCTCAACAGACAATCGCCAAACCTCTTATATCGAGGCAGCCCGCATCACAACACAAAGCTCAGGCTCACTGATCCTTTACCCCGTGATCGAGCCTCGCTCCGCTCCTACATACCACTGGCCTACTCCTAAATCCCCGGTCATTACAAACTACTCTTTCCACTGCCATGGCACGTCTGGATCACTATCTACAGAAGAAACGCTTGTCTTCGACTGCAATGGAATCAAACACCTAGCCAAACCCTTTTCTATTCATCCACTCCTAGTGACTATTGCACAATACATTCATCATCACTTCCCTATTACTATTGAAGAGGGATATTGCTGTCCTATGCACTATAAGTTTCTCCTAACTTCGGATACATCCATATCCGAACAACATTGCAAAGGTTTAGCAGCAATAGTCTCTACTCAACAACCAGTATCTCCTCAAATGCTGGCTCCTATTCTCTCTAAGCTGTATAGAGGCTTGCCGCTTCCTTCTAAAACATTCACCCTCTTTCATAATACAATTCAAAATGAAGATTTTATCATCACCTCTACCTTCAAAAAGGGTAAACCTGTGCTGGTTATTGAAGTTCATCATGAGTAAATACCTCTGCTGAGCGTATTTTCCTTAACAAAAAAACCTTCTCTCCCCTATACTTTGTCCTCTTAAGGATATTTCCTGTCAGGGGAAAAAACTCTATTTCTTCTTCTGTTTTCAGACCTAGATGGTTATGCCGGCGTGGCGGAATGGTAGACGCGGTAGACTCAAAATCTACTCTTAGCAGTAAGGTGTTGGTTCGAGTCCAATCGCCGGCATTAATCACATTTCATGATTTATATTGCTAATAATTCGTAGGACCCTTTTCTTGAAAGAGAACGCGAACAGGCAACTCTTTTATGAAAGAATCCGCTCTTCTCCCTTTATTAAAGAAAAAGAAAGGCTTTTTCTTATCAATCCTTGATCTAACTCAAGTCGAAGCTTCGCTCTCTCCCGAAGATCTCATTAAAGTATTACGGCAGAAAAAAACTCTTTTATCTTGTATAGAGAAAGTCGACCATCAAATTAAAAAATTTCGGGATAGTTTCTCTTTAGCACTTCCTCAAGAGGTGCAAGAAGAACTGGAAGAAATCCGATCTGTTATTCAGCGCATTCTAGAAACAGACAAAAAAAACTATTGTATAAGAAAAAGAGAACTGAGAACTTATGCCAAAAATCGACACTTGTGATTCTTGCGTTTCCAATACCGAACTTTTGGCCATTCGTACGCGAGTAACACAATCGTATAACGAAGCTCAAACCATCCTATCTTCGATTCCCGATGGCATTTTTCTACTTTCTGAATCTGGAGAGATTCTGATTTGCAATCCCCAAGCCCGCGCTATTTTAGGCATCCCTGAGGACATCCAGCTGGTCACACGGATGTTCCATGATTTTTTCCCCGATACTTTTTTTGGATTCTCAGTACAAGAAGCTTTAGAAAAAGAAGTCCCTCCTAAAACGATTCGACTAACCCTATCTCAAGAACTCTCCCAAAAAGAGGTAGAAGTTTTTGTTAGGAAAAATATCTCTCACGACTTCCTCTTCCTTCTCATCCGCGACCGGTCGGACTATAGGCAATTAGAACAAGCGATTGAAAAATACCGCAGCATTTCCGAGTTAGGGAAAATAGCTGCAACTCTAGCACATGAAATCCGTAATCCTCTAACTAGTATTTCAGGATTCGCAACCTTACTGAAAGAAGAGCTCTCTTCAGAACGCCACCAACGCATGCTCAATGTCATCATAGAAGGTACTCGCTCATTAAATTCTCTTGTTTCTTCTATGCTTGAATATACAAAAATTCAACCTCTGAACCTTCGTTCTATAGACCTACAGGATTTCTTTTCTTCTCTCATTCCAGAACTCTCTTTAACCTTTCCTTCTTGTACATTTAGAAGAACCATCTTATCTCCTATACAGCGCTCTATAGATCCTGATCGCTTGCGATGTGTGATATGGAACCTTGTAAAAAATGCCGTCGAAGCATCGGATGAAGAAATCTTTCTAGAACTACATGAAAAAGGGTTTTCCGTTATCAATACCGGCACTCTTCCTCCTAATATCCAAGAAAAGCTTTTTATTCCTTTCTTCACTACGAAACCTCAAGGGAACGGTCTAGGCCTAGCAGAGGCTCATAAAATCATGCGCCTGCATGGCGGAGATCTGGTTGTTTCAACCCGGGATAATCGTACTACCTTTACCATCCTATGGACTCCCGCTTAAGAGCAGTTATCAAATGCAAAACACTCACCTCTGAAAAACCCCATGTCGATAGAACACATTCTTATTATTGACGATGATCCCCATATCCTGGCTCTTCTTTCTGAGATACTGGGCGCTCGGAACTTTTCAGTGTCTTCTGCTCCAGGAGTCAAACAAGCTATTAAGCAGATCTCTAACTGTCCTTTCGATCTGATTATTTCCGATATGAATATGCCTGATGGTTCAGGATTGGATATTATCCAGTATACAAAACAGCATCGTCCGCAAACCCCTATCTTGGTCATTACTGCTTTCGGAACTATTCAAAATGCTGTTGAAGCTATGCGATTCGGAGCTTTTAACTATCTGACCAAACCGTTTTCCCCCGATGCCCTTTTTACTTTAATCGCTAAAGCCGAAGAACTCCAAGCGCTACAACAAGACAACCTATTTCTACAATCACAAGGATCCTCCATCTCACATCCTCTGATCGCCGAAAGTCCTTCCATGAAACAGCTACTTGATAAAGCTCGCCGAGCGGCTAACAGTTCTGCGAATATATTCGTACACGGAGAATCCGGATGCGGAAAAGAAAATCTTTCATTTTTTATCCACAAGCACTCCCCTCGATCTACTAAGCCCTATATTAAAGTCAATTGTGCTGCTATCCCCGATACTTTGTTAGAATCTGAGTTTTTCGGGCACGAAAAAGGAGCTTTCACAGGAGCAACCACGAAGAAAGTAGGAAGATTTGAACTCGCCCACCAAGGCACTCTTTTACTAGATGAAATCACAGAAATTCCGATCCATTTGCAAGCCAAACTTTTGCGGGCAATACAAGAACAAGAATTCGAACATATTGGAGGAATAAAAACCCTCCCTGTAAACATTCGATTTCTAGCCACTTCCAATCGTGACCTTGAGGAAGCTATTGAAACCAAAGTTCTCCGTCAAGATCTCTACTATCGATTGAGTGTGATCTCTTTACACATCCCTCCCCTTCGCGATAGAAAAGAAGATATCCTCCCTTTAGCTCATTACTACTTAGAAAAATTTTGTAAGATGAATAATAAGCCTCCAAAAACATTGTCTTTAGAAGCGCAAAGAAATCTTTTGGATTATTCATGGCCTGGGAATGTTCGAGAACTCTCTAACGTACTCGAACGAACTGTTATTCTAGAAAACGATCCTGCGATCACTCCTTCTATGCTCGCTCTCTTATAATGATTCTTAACAGGAGTTTTTCTTGTATTTCAGAAGCTTTTCTGGTAACCTTGGATCCTTCCTTGTGCACCGATAGCTCAACTGGATAGAGTACCTGGCTTCGGACCAGGTGGTTGGAGGTTCGAACCCTCTTCGGTGCGCATTCTCTAAAACTTCTTTTCAATTTTTTTATTCTAGTATAAGCGACCCGTTATAGCTCGCTAATCACAGAAGTCTTCTTAATCTTATGAGCACCCCTCCTACAGATGCGCATTGTCTCTTCGATCCTATTCGCTGTAAACCCGTCCCTCCCTTTCCCGAGGAGCACGTTAGACAGGCTTTGCTCTCGTTTCTCATCCAAGAGCTCTCCTATCCCCAACAACAGATCATTGTGGAAAAAGGAATCAAATCTTGTATTCCAGCATCACTCCCGCCTCTCCCTAAAAAAATGCGAGGAAGAGCGGATGTACTTATCCTATCTCCCTCCTCTTACGTCTCTTCAGAAGGTGCTTCTATTTCTTTTCCCCATCCTCAGCCCCTACTATTAATAGAATGTAAAGCGAAAACAGTGACCTCTCTCTCTTTCAGTCAATTGATTAGCTATAACTATTTTATCGGGGCCCCCTGTCTATCTCTAATTAGCGCAAACTCTCAGCTCACAGGTTTTTTATCCCCAAAGACAAAAACATTCGCTTTTTACCAAGGGATTCCTTCATATTCTCAACTGATGAACTTCTATATCCATACATTTTCATGCAAATCACCCTTCCCGGAGTTGTTCTAACAAACTCTCCCGCTGAGAAACAATATGTTATCGTAAAAATTTTCTCGCCAGCAGGGCTTCTTTCTGCCTTCGCAAAAAATGGAGCATCCCTATCCTGCGATTTTCGAGAGTCTCTGTTCCCCATTTCTTTTAGCCTTTTCACGATTCAACAATCTCCTCCCAAAATGCGAAAAGTCATACAGGGGGAGCTCCAAAATCCTTTCACAACGATTAAAAGTTCGTATCCACTTTTGCAAAGCGCAGGGAAAATGATTCAAGCGATTCTCAAAACGCAATGGCATGAAAAGCCCTCTCCCCATCTCTTTTCTCTTTTTCTTAACTTCCTTCAACGAATTCCAGAAACGCAATACCCTAATTTTTTTTCCTCGATGTTCCTACTAAAACTCTTACAACATGAGGGAAGCCTAGATTTATCGCGCTCCTGCACCTTATGTAAAACTCCCTTAGAATCTTCAACTATTTACCGTTATGAAGGAGCTCTATTTTGTGAAAAACATGCTCATGAAGAAACGATCTCCTTCAGCCAAGAAGAAGACCATATTTTAAGAGTGATCGTACAAGCAAAAAAATTCCAAGAGCTCGTTTGTCTAGCAGAATTCCCTATCGACATCGATACAAAAATAGATGCCCTATTCTCCTCCTTCCTTTCAGAAACATCCGAGCCTTCTTCTCTATATTACAAAGGGAAAACGCTTCTCTAACGGAGAAAAATAACTCCTCCATTACGAGTCTCTACATGAAAAGTTAGCGTCACAGGGGATTCTCCTACCAAAGAATTCCGAAAAGTTTTCTTCCAAAAACCTCTTCCTCTCTTGATTAGTGATCCCTCTGCAACTACTTTACTATTCATATCAACCTGCGTATAGACAACTACACCAATGTCTTTAGGTAACATAATTGTAATTGGCTCTTGCTCATTACGAATATAAATAGACGCATTCTTTTTCCACTCCCCTCGAAAATCTAAATCCATTCTGCAGGAGGTACAAGAAAGATTTACAGAAGACAGTTCTGGACACTCTCCCTTTATTTTCGAACGCAGCAATCCAAAAGATCCCTTATAAACCACGCTCTCCAACTTAGGGAAGCTTCCCGTCACATTAAATTGTACACGTTTTTTTCTTTCTGCATGGATTTCCATAGTTTCCATATCTGGATACTGCCCAGAGAAAACAAACCGATCCATATAAAACTGCTCTTCTTCCGCGAGAAAATGCGCGCCGAAAGCGGGTAAACTGAACGTTCCGAAGATTGTCAACAAACAAACTAGTATATGCACAATAACGCCTCTCTTCTCCATCACGAAAGAAACAAAGCTCTACGCATGCACAACGAACTATGCAAGCAAAAACCTACCGTCAGCATACTAGAAAGATAAAAAGATTATCAAAATGAAAAGCAAAAAGAGGATCTGGATAACAAGGAAATCTTGCGAAAGAGGGGACTCGAACCCCTAAGGAAAGCTCCACTACCACCTCAAGATAGCGCGTATACCAATTCCGCCACTTCCGCAAAAAAGAAGACATGAAGAATCAGCTTACTCTGATTGGACTCTTTACTACAAGTAAAAAACCTCTCAGCTTACAAATTCCTATCTATTTTAAAGAAAAAATTGGAGGATTTATCAGAGAAAACTCTTATCCTCTCTATCTCAGTATCTGCCCATACTCAAACAAAGTCTCTGCAAAAGCCCATCCCCTTATTGTAAGAAACCACTGAATATGAGACACTCTTCCTTTCAACGATATAGATGTAATTTCTACCATGCGCTGTTCAGCTTATTGCACTGCTTCATCCTATCACTTGCACGTGCTCTTTCATCTTCTAAAAGTAAACTACCCCTCAGTTCTATCCCGAGAATACGTGCTGATTTCCTCAGAGGAACTAGATGAAAGCGACAAAGCTGCTGTTTTCTTCCCCTTTGGCGTTTGCGTGTTCTGGGGCTGGGAAGAAACTGAAGAATTACAAGTGATCCGTACTATCACCCCATCTGCAGTCAATCCTCTTCCCAACCCAGAAATCGATAGTTACGATTTCCATTACGGAGAGAAACTCCAAATCCGTCGCGATAGGCTGGTTCTGACTAACTCGAACCTAAATACAAAACTTGCTATTTCCTTTGGATTAGCTCAGTCTATCAAGCTTACAGTTTTCGAAGAAACGATTTACAAAACGGTTGAAAACTCGAAATCTCTTCCCCAAGAACTAGCTTCCAAAGGGAAAATTTCTCTATCCCGTAAAACGATTGCAAAAAAAATCGGGGAACTATTTCTAGATAAAGCTTCTGTGAACCTACACTCCGATATCCTTGATGAACCAGATTTCTTCTGGGAACATCCAGAAACTCAACCTTTTTACATCGATGTTTTAACCTGCCTAGACGTCAATGCTCGCGTAAACGTGCTGAATCATAGACTTGCTATCTTAGGGGACGTTCTTGAAATTCTTAATGACCAACTAAACCATCAACACTCCTCCGCTCTAGAATGGACCGTAATCTGGTTAATCGCTCTAGAAGTGTTGGTCACACTACTGAAAGACGTGTTTAACATCATATAAAGGTTATGCAAACTTCCCGGATCAGCTCTTTTTTCCGAGGGCTTGTTCACCTGTACCGTTGGGCGATTTCTCCTTTTCTCGGGGCTCCTTGTCGCTTTTTCCCTACATGCTCTGAGTACGCTCTTGTTGCACTAAAGAAACATCCGCTCAGAAAAAGCCTTTTTCTCATCGCCAAGCGCTTACTCAAATGCGGCCCTTGGTGCATAGGAGGTATCGATCTCGTCCCTAGAACTTCTGTTGAAGAATATCTCAGTTCCCCTACCCCTCTAGCAGAATCCCCAGACGACAGGACTGTGCCACACACCCAAGAAACTTCTTAGTATAGTGTGCCTCTCTAGGCAAAAGTTGAATAAAGGATTGTAAATCGCTATCAGAAAACTCATGCAACACCCAGTCCGCGTCATGTACTAACAAGAGAAGAGCTGCTAAAGGTTCCTGTCTATCCACATAAGCTTTCAGAAAACAGCGCCTCTGATGATCAGAAATCGCCGTTTGACGATTTTCTAAACAACACAGGGAAAAGAATAAGTCCTCCCCTCCTTGGATAATCATTCTTGCCAGAGAAGTGACCGAAGCAGCTTCGATTTCCGCACCAAAAAGGAGAGAACGCACATAGAGAAACTCAGGAAGATGACAAAACCGATACAGAACATCTTCATCCACCATCCCTGCTTCACAATCACGCACCATAATACGAAAAAAACCTCGTGAAGAGAATGGGAACCTCTCTGTAAGCAAATACTGACAAATCCGTGTAAACTCCTGATCATTAATATCCGGAAGTAACCAAGTACGTTCAGGACTTTTGAGTCTAATAAAAGTTAAAGGATGCGTCAGCATAGGAGCGATATCTACAAAATATTTTTGGATGCTCACCCCTAGAGCCCAAGATTTTAATGGATGGCCGAAAACCATTCTCTCTTCCTGCAACAAGGTTAATAAATCGGCAAACGAAGCATTTTCTAGTCTTTCCAAAATGTCTTCAGGAATCTTCCCTATTCGTGAACTTTTAGCGATGAGATTCCCTGGAAAAACCCGTAATTTATAAATATCTTTTCTAAATACGGTCGAATAAATCAAAAGCAGTAATAGGATATTCACAATAGAACTAAGAACGAGAGCTTGCTTCAGCCATTTAATCGTTTTTTTACTTTGCATAGCTCCTGATCCTCTTCCTTCTATCCCCATAAAAACTCCTACATCCCTCTCCCTCAAAATACTTGCTACTATACACGCCACTTCGTAAAATCTACCAAAAAAAAGCTGCATTTACTCATGCTCGTTCCTTTATCCCTATTACAAAAATTCTTCTCTTCTCCTCTCTCTATTGAGGAAATTTTACAAGCCTGTGATCGTATTGGAATCGAAGCGGAATGCTCAAATGTTTTTCCGGATTCCCTTAATACTGTTGTAACAGGGAAAATTTTAAGTGCCTCTCCTCATCCTGATGCAGAAAGACTTACTGTTGCCATCGTTTTTGACGGGAAGGGTGAGCGCCAAATCATCTGTGGAGCTCCCAACTGCCGAGCAGGCATCATTGTTCCTATAGCCTTACCAGGAGCTAAGTTACGTAATGCTTCGGGAGAAATCACTACAATCAAAAAAGCTAAAGTTCGTGGGCTCGAATCACAAGGAATGTGTTGTGGAGCAGACGAATTAGGGTTCCCTCATTTACAAAAAGCAGAGCGTGGTATTTTTGAGTTCCCTGCAGATACTCCTCTTGGAGAAAGTGCCTGCATGCTACTTGCTGGAGCTCCCCTAGAATGCTCGTTAACCCCTAATTTAGGCCATTGCGCATCCTTACTAGGCCTAGCAAGAGAAATTTCCTTTCTATCCCCTGTATCTCTTAATATCCCAGAAGAATTTTCTTTTGCCTCGCTTCCTCAAGAAACTTCTATTTGTGATATGCACGATGCTGGAGCTTGCCCCATATTCTATTCCGTCAAAATCTCGGGTCTATCTTGTCGACGATCCCCAGAATATCTGCAAGCAGCCTTAACAGCTCTTGGACAAAAACCTCTTAACGCCATCGTTGATATTACGAATTATGTGATGCTGTCATTAGGTCAGCCCCTACATGCTTACGATAGCCAAGCGGTGGAGCAAAAGTCTCTCCATGCAGCCACTCTACAGTCAGCTCAACCACTTACTCTTCTAAATCAAGAAACCTATACCCTCCCCGCAGGATCTTTAGTCGTTGCTGATCAGCATAATATCTTAGGATTAGCTGGGGTCATGGGAAGTGCTGCATCTTCTTGCTCAGAAAATACAACAGAAATCATTCTGGAAGCCGCTTACTTCCAGCCTCAGGCTGTAAGAAAATATCAACGCACGATACAGCTGCACACAGAAGCTGCCTATAGATTTACCCGAGGAGTGGATCCTCAAGGCGTATTACCAGTGTTACATGCTGCTATCCATATGATTCAATCTCTATTTCCGGATGCTCAAATCTCTCCTATTCAAAAAATTGGAGATGATAGCTTTTCTCCTTTGTCTTTAAGCGTTCGCCCTAAAACGATTAAAAGACTTCTGGATATTGAGTTCTCGACCGCAGAAATAGTTGCCAAACTCTCTTCTTTAGGATTTCAAACAGCAGTAGAAGAGCAGGCCGTTCGAGTCGAGGTCCCCTCTTACCGTCATGACATTCAGGAAGAGACCGACCTTGTTGAAGAGATCTGTCGCACCACACCATTCGTTCAAAAAACACAAAAAATACTCCCAACCTATACTCCGATCTATTCTTTGAAACGTGAACTCACAGCTTTCTTAGCAAATGGTGGGCTACAACAATTCTTTACCTACTCCTTGCTGGATACAGAAGTATCTTCCTTATCTTTGCAAGAAAGCTCTTTGATTCCTGTACAGAATTCTTCCTGGAAATTACGCGACTCCCTTCTTCCTGGGATGCTAAAAAGTGCGGCTACTAACCTCCATAGGCAAGCCCCCTATGTTTATGCTTTTGAAATTGGAAATGTGTACTCGAAGGAGCAGAACCGTTACCAAGAGGAAGAGCGTGTTGCTATTTTACTCTCTCGCCAAGTAATGGATGATTCCTGGCAAGGGAAAACACCTCTCTCTTTTTATACAATCAAAGGATGGGTGGAAAAACTATTATGCCAGTCAGGAGCTTCTATAGAAGACTTTTCTCTTCAACCCAGCCAGCATCCGAACTTTCACCCTTATCAGCAAGCTGCCTTGTATCAGAAAAAACATCTATTAGGCATCTTTGGGACGTTGCACCCACAACTATGTAGAAAAGCTCAGATCAAACACGATGTAGTCTTTGCTGAGCTTTCTTTAAATGTGCTTTTGTCTTTAAAAAAGAAATCCGGACCTCATTACGTACCCTATCCAATCTATCCGGCCTCTTCCAGAGACATTACAATTACAATAGATAGAGATCTTCCAGCAGATCTCGTACGCAGAGAACTTTTAAGTTTCGAATCTAAATGGCTTGAAAGTGTTCATATTGTCAGTGTATATCAAGGGAGAGACTCTGCATCTCAAAGTAAAAACGTTTCTCTTCGGATGGTCTTCCGTGATCACGAACGAACCTTATCCGGGCAGGAAATAGAAGAAGAATACGAACGTTTAACTGCATTACTTGATAAGAAATTAGCCAACATAGGACAAGGCAACTCATGAAGCGTTTATTTTTTATCTGCGCCCTCGCCCTTTCTCCTCTAGCATATGGAGCTGTTCAAAAGGATCCTATGTTAATGAAGGAGACTTTCCGTAATAACTACGGGATCATTGTCTCTAAGCAAGAATGGAACAAACGTGGATGCGATGGCTCCATCACTAGAGTATTCAAAGATGGAACTACAACCTTAGAAGTTTATGCGCAAGGTGCTTTACATGGGGAAGTCACACGAACGTTTCCTCACTCTACTACCCTGGCCGTTATAGAAACTTATGATCAGGGAAGGCTTCTTTCTAAGAAGACCTTCTTCCCAAATGCTTTGCCTGCTAAAGAAGAAGTTTACCACGAAGATGGGTCTTTCTCCCTAACACGTTGGCCTGACAATAACAACTCTGACACAATCACAGACCCCTGCTTTGTAGAAAAAACTTATGGGGGAAGAGTATTGGAAGGTCATTACACCTCTTTTAATGGAAAATACTCTTCAACAATCCTTAACGGCGAGGGAGTTCGCTCTACTTTTTCTTCGGATAGTATCTTGTTGACAGAAGAGTCGTTTAATGATGGCGTAATGGTCAAAAAAACGACATTTTACTCGACTCGAGAACCCGAAACCGTCACTCATTATGTCAATGGGTACCCTCACGGAGTTCGGTTTACCTATCTTCCTGGTGGGATTCCAAATACGATTGAAGAATGGCGATATGGACATCAAGACGGCCTTACAATCTTATTTAAAAATGGTTGTAAGATTGCTGAAGTCCCATTTGTACGCGGAGCAAAAAATGGAATCGAACTCCGATACAATGAACAAGAGAATATCGCTGAAGAGATTTCTTGGCAGCACAACATCTTGCATGGAGTCCGTAAAATCCATGCGGCGGGGGTATGCAAATCCGAATGGTATTACAAAGGCAAACCTGTCTCGCAAATCAAGTTTGAACGACTCAGCGCTGCCAGATAATTCAACCTTGGGAGCGTCATGGCTGAAAAGTTCTTTGTTGTTTCTCCAACGTCCAAGAACTGTTTGGCCCAGGCTTGCTCTCAAGGGCTTGCTATAAATAGAACTCCCCCTATTCAAATTATTGTGCATTTCCGGGGAGATTCTATTTTTCACTCAAGGCTCTCTCCCGCTCCCGTTTTTACCTGTTTATTCCTTGGACCAGGAGCACATAAGGCCATGGAAGGACTTGTCCGCTGGTGTGAAGCCTACGCCAATAAAATGCCGCCTAAACTATCTTTTCTTGATCTATCCTCTTTCAAAGAGAAGCGCCTGGCAATCCCACAAGAAATACGCCAAATCCCCTTCGGCACTCGTCATACCTGTGAAGAGATTGCAGAACGCACAAAAACCCATACGGAAGAGGTGCTCATCGCCTGCCAAGAAAACCCCTTATCACTACTGATTCCCTGCCATCGAGTACTTTCCATTCATGACTACCCGGGCGGGGAAAAGCTTTACAAAGCCCTTACCGCATTTGAAGAACTCTCTTAATCCTGCATCTTAGGATCTAACGCATCCCGAATCCCATCTCCAATCACAGCAATAGCCATTAACAACAATGTCAACATAATAGCGGGAGGCCATAGAATGGCGCTCTCTGATGGAAATGCTGTGACTCCTTCTCGCAAAAGATTTCCCCAAGATGCCGAACTCTCCTCTCCTAACCCTAAAAAAGTGAGCCCTGCTTCACAGCTAATCATAGCCATCATCGAGAACGGCAATAAAGAAATAACCGGAACAATCACGTTAGGAAGGATCTGATGCACCATAATATGGTAATGGCTGTAGCACAAGTTGGTAGCAGCTAGAACATACCCTAAATTCCTTTGCTTTAAGGTTTCTATACGCACATAGCGACTAATACTGACCCATCCAAAACATCCCAGCAATACCGAATCTAATATGAGAGATTTTTTTTGTGTAATAGCTACCACGAGCATAAGAATAAACAACATGGGCATAGTCTCCCAAATTTCTGTCACTCGTGATAATAACATGTCTACCTTGCCACCAAAGTAGCCAGATAACAATCCCACAATGATGCCTATAAATAAAGCTATAGAAACACCCAATCCACCAACAACGATCGCAATACGAATCCCAAAGATCAGAGAAGCGAGTAAATCCTTTCTATTAATGCGTGTAAGCTGCCACCAATGCACATACTTGTTCATCTCTCGAGATCCGCCGGCATCATCTTCCCAGTGAAAGCTGCTTAATAATGGATTCAAAACCATTTGTACCTGTTCAGACTCGGTTTCTATCCAATTACGCTTATCCATGATAAACGCAATCGAATTATTTAAAGCTTCACGCTCTTCTAAAAGACTACGTACAAAGGCCAACTGCTCTCTAAAAGGAGCCTCTTTTTCCTCAAGAGCCTCAAACGCTGCACGCAACTGTTCTTGGGGATGTTGCTCGTATATCGCCATATTCAGAGCATGTTCTGAACGTGCTCTAGCCATCAAATAAGGACGGTAATCTTCCAGCAAAGTTCCCCATCCTTCAAAACCTTCCGGATAGGAAGGTTTTAACTTGTTGATCTTATTTTTGAAAAAACGCAGGCTTGCTGTTTCGTTCTTCATTTCTAGAAAATGCAGAGTCGGCATCGGAGATTGCTTACACAACTCGTATGCCTCCCTTTGTTTTTCAAGATGATCGTGCTGCATCTTGCGATATTTGGCTTTTACAAGCATTCCCAGCTGCTCATATTTACTCATATAAGCACGCTCACTTTCCCAAGTGCGTGTTCTTTTAGCAATTGTTGGAAGAAACTCTGTCTTTGGAGTTGTTTTCAATTCCTGTTGCAGATGCTTAGCCCGTTTCTGCTTTAACAGCTCATCCCGACAAGGATCTTGAACTCTCCCACTCAAAGCAAAAGAGAATACCGCAATATGTATTCCAGTCACTACACCTAGAAACAGCTTTTTCCACACACCACTGAGATAACGAAAGCCTAAAATAAAAAACGGCAGTGTGAGCATTAAGACATTAAAAAATAAATCGATAGACTTAGTGTAAAAACCTGGGAAAAGCAAATAACGGAACAAGGGGAAATACCACTCCCCGTGCCAACGAACAAGAATCGGTTTACTAGAAGCAAATAAAGGAGCGTAAATACCAATAAGCATAAGTCCAATAAAGAACTTTAAAGCTATAGAGGGAAGTGCCCGTCTATTATAAGCACGAAAAAATCGTTGATAAGATGTTTGGGGTTCCTTCATCTCACACCTTCCTTTCTTCTAGCTGTACACGTGGATCAAGAAGAACGTAACAAATATCCCCGATTAAGTAACCGATCAGAGAAATCACCGATCCCATAATTACGGAAAACATCACCACATTGTGATCACGATTTAGAATCGCCTGATAGAAAAATTTCCCGAAACCATCGATATCAAATAGTGTTTCCACTACTAAAGCTCCTCCAAGTAGTGCGCTTAAAGACGAGGCTAAAGAAGTGATTAACGTAGCTGCAGAGTTTTTCCCCACATGCCGAACCAAAATGTCATACTGAGAAATACCACGAGCTCGAAGAGCTGAAATATGGTCTTCTCCTAAGACTTCTAAAAATACAGCACGACTTAAACGTGACTGTGCAGCAAAAGCTCCGTAACTGACAGCACAAAAAGGCAAGAAACTGTGTAACACAATATCCGTCAGCTTTTCAAAAGAAGTCATTTCTTTGAATATTTCTGGAGATGAACACAGTCCACTGTAAGGCATAGAAATGGACGTAAATGGAACTGTTTTATTTAGAACGAAATTATCAATAATCCAAGGGACAGCAACAAAGACAGGAATAGAAAATAAAATCAAAAATAGAAAATTGAGAAGATGATCTATCCAATGGTTTTTATTCACAGCCATGATCATACCGAACACTTGGCATAATATAAAAACCACAATCATAGGAAGCAGGGATAGAATAAGTGACGAACCTAAACGTTTGATCACTTCAGAAACGACCGTCTTATGACAGTCGTTGCGTAACGTTCCAAAATCCAATCTAACGATACGAGAAAGGTACTTAGCAAACCGCGTCTCTAAGAAAAAGATCCTCCAGAGATCTCTTCGCATTAATTGCCCTCTTCCGCCCTCTTGCTCAACCCATTCTTGTAACGCGGCAACTTTAACTTCGATATTATCTTCATTCAATAAACGCACGAGTTCTGCATTGCTTTTAGACACTTTTTGATTATATTCGCGCTGTTCCTCCAGCAAACGTGCTCCAACAATCCCCTGACGAATACCTCCTCGAATGAATAAATCTGCTGCAACATGTCGATAAATATCCTCTTTCGAAGAATCTTCAGCCTCTGCAAGCAGCGCCGGCATAATGAACTTGGCACAATCTCCCCAATACACCTTAATATTGGTTATGCTTCCTGTCTTACTCTTCTTGTGAATCGTCCCATCAATAATCTCTTGAATCCCAGCACGGAGTTCCGATCGAGAAATCTGTGGTCGAGTATTAAAAAAAATAGGGAGAGTTAATCCGTAATGCTCTCTAAATTGTAAATAACGGTCCGGCCCTTTATACGTACGAACCTTATCCGATCTCCCAGCCTCACCTTGGGCATCCACACTATGTTCCTCAAGCAGGTCTCCTGGAGCAGCATTGAGAATCACAAAATTCACAGAGATGATAGCAAAGAGCGTTAAGGGAATCAAAAGCAGACGTTTTAAGATATAGCGGAGCATCGACCCTCCTCTTTATCTACCCACAACATGGATAAATTCACTGTCTCATCTTGAGCTCCAGGAATCAAATCCTGATGTTCTGTTGGCACAAAAATATTTTTTACAAACTCCTTATAGACAAGGGAGTACTGTCTTGAATAGAGAAACGCGTAAGGAGATTCCTCATGAATCACCTCGTGAAAACGGTGATACAAGGCTTGGCGCTTATTAGAATCATACTCGTAACTGAGCTGTTCGATGATACGGTCTGCTTCCTCATTACAAAATCCAACAGCATTGGCAGATCCTTTCTCCAAAGCTCCTTCCGAATGCCATAGAGCACGAGGATCTTCTGGAGGGGTTCCTAAACACCATCCGGAAAGAATAGCATCGAAATTTTTCTCCTCGAGGGCTTGTGAATAATCCGCCATATCTAACCCGAGTAAGCAACACTCGATACCCACCTCTTTACATACCGTAGCTACATATTCGGCAATCGTTCGTGCTGTTACACTTTTCACATAGTAGCATAACCGGAAACGGAAAGGCACTACAACTCCATCGATTACTTTCTCACGAATACCATCTCCATCAGCATCGATCCAGCCCTCTTCCTCTAATTTACGTGCGGCCTCTTCCGGAGAGTATTGCCATCCCTCTACATCTCTGTTGTATGATGGAGAGCAGAGAGAAAAAGGCCCACTCACAGAGACTCCACGACCATCCAAGCACTGCTCAATAATGCGATCCCGATCGATCAACATATTCATGGCTTGTCGTACCGAACGATTGTTAAAGAAAAGAGAAAGACAATTCCATCCGATGTAAGAATAGGACCGGTCTGATGAATTTTTTTCTAAAATTGCCTCTCCTCTAGCAGCTTGTTCCTTATAAGCAGAGGTTTGCATGAAGCTCGCTAGATTATCGACATGGTTAGGAGGGAAATACGCAATATCCACCTTCCCAGCTTTGAAATCTTGGAAGAGAGAATCTGTACTATCTTTCATATAGATATAGCGCTTCTCCACAAGAGCCGCAAACGGATTATGATAATTAGGATTACGAACTAAAGTAATTTTCTCATCATCCATCCCTGCAAATCGGAATGCTCCACAGCTCACTATGTAATTATACGCCCAATGTGAAGAAAAGTTTTGCGCCCATACCGAATCTTTGCGATACGTATCAGGATCAGAATCTTCTGGAACGATCTTCTCTCCATTTGCGAAATACTGATACACGAAACAAGGTAACGGTTGGAGTGCCAATGTATTCGCGAAAGCAGAATAGAGCACTTTTTTCTCTTCCTCTCCCTGTTCATTACGTACAGTATGAGCTCTCCAACGAACGATTAATTTCAAATCGTTTTCTACCCGAACCGAAACCATATCCTCAAAATAAGATCTCATAGCCACTGCACGCATTTCTGCAACATAGGGATTCATGACTACATCGTAATAGAACTTCACATCATGAGCGGTGACAGGATGTGGTCTTAAGAAGGTGTCTGCTAAAGTTATATTTTTAGGGAACAGCGTAGGATCTATCGGCTCCCAAAACATATTAGGACGCAAATAAATATGAAATTCTTTATCCCCAGACCCATCCTCTACATAATGCTCTTCTATCTTTAAGGCTAAACTAGGCGCAAACTCCTCGTATTTACCAACATGCTCAACAGCCAAATTAGGAACGCACAATTCATAAAATCGAACGATATTAACAAAGCCATTAAACGGACTTAGGTTATCAGGCCTTCCTACTTGAGCTGTACGCAAAATACCTTTCGGAACAAAACCTTCCTTTAACAACGAAGGGACCACTTTTTCAACATAAGGGTCTTCGCATAATAAATTAGGGAACGCAGGATCTCCGCAATCCTTCAATACACTGATCTCTGGAGAAACAGAAAAATCTGTAGACTGGACCCAATTTTTTTGCTGATGCGAGATCCGGACTAACTCAAGAACATCTTCATGTAAAGCCTTGAGTTCTCTTTTGATCGATTTCACATCTTTTTCAAGTAGATCTGAAGACCAATACAACAGGAATAAGGACAGAACCAGTATTGTTCGTATAATTTTATCTATCATGCGTTGTCTCCTCTATTCGTTGAAAACGCACCAAAAAGTCTCAAGACAGGTCTAGAATACTCTTATCAATCTGGGTTTTGAATTCTAGTAACTAGCGAATTATAGCAAAAGAAAAGCTTTTTCCTCTTACAAACAAGATGATCGACTTACTGAAAGAAATATTTCAAAAAATATTTAGGAAGGAGCTGGTATAGAGAATCTTTTAAGAAAAAAAAAGAGAGTTGAAAATTCAACTCTCTTTTAGAAAAAACTATAGAATAATAGGATCTCTAGTTTCTTCTCCACCTTCTTCCCCTTCGCAAGCTAGGGAAACAACTAAAGAAGAAACTTCTTTTTCTTCTTCAGTCTCATCAGCGTAAACGGAACCAGCAGCGGCAGCAGAAGTTAACATTGCGAGTAAAAGTAATTTTTTCATCGACGTCTCCTTTTAATAGGTAGATTTCACGAATAATCCGAACTTCCTACTTTCTCTCCTCGAAAAAATGCTATAGAAAAGAATAGAAGCGGACCTAAGCCGTGTAAGCTCGGCCAAACTTTAAGAAAATCAGAAAATATAGGCAAGGAAAAGGATCGTTTCTGGATAGTTGTCGATCAGAATAGATCCTTGCTAGCGCAAAACTAAAAACTGTTTCAAGTGGGGATAAGAAAGTTGATAAAGGGATGGAACCCTTTGACTATCTAAGGGCATATCGATACGCGGAATCCCATGCAATGATTGTGTGGAATAGGAAAAACTAGCCGTATTCCCCAACACAAAAGAATACCGATAAGTCTCCTGAACAAAATGCTGACTTACTACATCACTTTTCCCCAATGGAAAGAAAAAGCTTTCTACTGGGCTTTGAATGGCATTCTCCAATAAAATTTTAGATAATAAAATCTCTGTGTGTAGATAAGGAGGAGCATATTTAAGATTTCTAATCGCAAACCCTGAAGAAGCAAATCGCACTAAAGGGCTTGCAGCCATATGACACAGCTCTCTTACTGAACAAAAAGGCTGATGATACGAAAATATTTCGTCCTGAAAAGCTAAAAAATCAGAGGGAGCAATTCGCACATCAATGGGAAGATCCTCTCCTTCTAAATCAGCCACATATCTCCAGGCAACTCCAATAACTGCAGGTATCTGCAAGTTCTGAAGAAGAGGAAAGACATGTGTGTAGAAATCAACAGAAGCGTGATCGAATGTAAGCATAAGGGCCTTTTTCTTAGGGAGAGGGTCTCCAGGCAACATGAAAGAATAGTGTTGCTTAAGAGAGGACAAAAGGCTCACAAACGATTTGAATAAGCGAGGAAACTTAGAAAAAGAAACCTGTCGATAAGCTAAGACTCGAAGCATGGATCAACTGAGGGAATTGCAAAAGGATCTTCTGGGTAAATCACTATCTGGCCTGAAATAATAGTAGGGGTATGCTCTTTTTCTTCAAGAACTCGCTCTGCTGTTTCCATAGAACAGATTTCAGAAATGGGGGAGGAGCTATGCATAGCAAAAATTCCAAATCAATAAAGGGCCCTCAGACTGCTGTAACGTTTAGATATAGTCCAAACCCCGTCTTTATAAAATTGCTCGTAATCTTCAAATCCTGGCAAAGCCTTCAATTCCGTTAACTCTAAAGAAAAATCCTGATTCAAAGATTCTTTAACCTCAATCATGCGCAATAACGTTAGAAAACGTAGCATAGGGAAATCCTTCGAAGAGGAAATAGACGAAAGAAGTTCTCTAGACTTATCTAAAACCTCTTGATACTGCTTGGTTGCATGCGCATCAGCTATTTCCTTCAATAGAATATGTTGAGGAGAAGGTAGCTGCAAATGCGTTCCATGTTGATAGGCAAGCCCTGAATAATACGCTCCTCGTAAAGGGTCATTGTGTATATGAAAACATGAAGCTAAAAATCCAGCGTACGAAACAGCCTCTTTACCACCTCTTCGATACGCTTGTTCAAGCATAGGCATAGCCGTCTCTGGAGGGAAAATTCCTCGCGAATAAGCAGCTTCAACTGACCGCGAAAGCAACGCCAAGCTATTCTGACGCTCAACACGATAGGTTTTCACATTAACAACTATCTTCCCTGAAAGAAAAATAGATAAAACAACAAGGCAAAAGAGAACAACCGAGTAAGAAGAAATCTTTTTTCGCAAAATCTCGAACATGGTCTTACGCACCCTATAAAAGCAAACAGTCCTTCACCAGTTCCAATGCATTAGAAAACCCTGAGACACCAGTGCAAAACCGTCTCTATAGGTTGGTTATCTTCTCGATAAATATCTTGACTTGGTTCTTTTACACAAGAAGAACTTTAGATACAGATAGTGTACAATGGTTGTTATTTTGGATGTAGGCCTTTTTAAGAAGGATCTTCTCTGTTTACAAAGACGATTCCTAAAGCTTGCTTTCTCGTTATAAACAAGAAACCACCCTAGATCCTTTGTACATCGAACGAAAAGAAACTCTATACAAACTTTTTATTCCCCTTTCTTTATATTTAAGAGTTTTTTTTACTAATGAATAGTCTTCTCCGACTACAGAGAGAAATGAGTCTCCTATTCCATAAAAAAAAATACCAAGGTAAAATATCTCCTATTTTACTCCCATCTACAGAGGATCCTTTTATTTCAGGATGGATTTTATGTCTGTTGTCCCACAGAGTCCTTGTTCATCTCCTACAAACTTCTATAGGAGGCTTAGCGTCTCTTGGCGAGCCTCTCTATCCCCTCGCGCTCGATACGAAGTAGGGAGCCTTTTAGCTATTGTTGGACTCATTCTGACCTTAATAGGGGCTGCGAGCATTCACGCAGTGCTTTTACAATCTGTGGCTACCCCCGCTATACTTTCCCTTTGTTCAGCTTTCTCTATTCGCCCTTTGGCGACAGCTATTTTTTCTGTGATTGTGGGACTCGCTCTCCTCATAGGAGGGATCTTTCTTCTCCCTGTACAGCAGGAAACGCCGCACTCTTCTCTTCGCTATTTAGCTACTACCCCGTAGAACTTAATGAGTTTTTTAGATTTCTTCAGGTCTACCTTTCTTAACTGTTCGTAAACCTGTAATCCCTTAGCATTCATTCCCTGCTGAAAATAGAGAATCCCCAGCTTCATTATTGTATTCGCGTCATGGGGTTTCAATTTCAAGACAATCTCGTATTCACGAATTTCTTTCTTGGGCATCTGTAGATCATGATAGCTATAGGCCAACTGTGTATGCACCCAAACATTCCCTGGAGCGTATTCGTTAAGAATCTTGAATTCTTCTGTAGCCCTATGCGCTGTTGCAAAAAACTTTTCCTGAATATCCTCTCCATAACGTCCTGGAGGAACCCAATATTTCGTATCAAATTCCGTGTATTTCCTGGGGTCTGCATAAAGCCCCGATAGTGATACGTAGGCATCTGCTAAGGAAACGTGTGCACCCAAGTCTGTAGGAATTGCTTGGACAACTAGTAAATACAAATCAATTGCTTTCTGCAAAAGCATCTCTCGGAAAGAAAAATAATCCTTCCAAAAACAAAAACAGCTGAATTTTTTGATAGAGTCGTAGGGAGGCACTATTTTCAATAAATTACAAAAAACAAAATACTCTTGATTTTGCATTACCAGAGATAGCTGTGTAACTGCTGCAGCGATCTCTGGCTGTTCCTCCATTATGTTTTTCTTTTTAAAAATTACCTGAGCTTGATGAACAAAGTCCGCAAGGAGTTTATCAAAGAATTCCGTTTTCTTAGATAGAATGTAAAGCCTAATGACTAAACATATAAATATTGTAAGAACAAAACAGGCCAGGCAGAAGGCTGGTAGAAGGGTTTTCCCAGAGAAAAGAAAAAAGTAAAGAAAGATTCCCAGCTCTGCGACCATTAAAGTCATCCCTAAAGCAACCAATAAAGTCTGCTTGAGCAGATAGCGCAATAAGAGTCGATGCGTTTTCTTACATAAAGACTCTAATATGGACTGAGCGTTTCGTGATTTCATAGAAATCCCGCAATCCTAATTTGCCAGGCGTCCCCAGAACTAGCTTTCCATCTCTTTTTCGGAGAGAGCACTATTAAGGAATATTTCTTTAAGACTATATTCTTAGAGACAATACTGAACAGGCATTTTCTTGAGAAGTTCAAAAGCGTATCCCGTCTAAGGCATTAGAAGCGGCTCTAAAGAAGTTTCCTGTGGGGAACTTCTGACTATTGCTGCTAGAGAGGATACCCATCTAGAAGAAGCATTGATAGCTGGGATACGAACCACACGATACCCCTTTTGCAGCAATATAGGCACATACAGATGATCTATTTCATGTAGAGTCTCAATATGATCCGAAACAAATCCAAAAGGGACAATCACAATGTGGCGTTTCTTGGTACGCAAAGACTGACAGACCTCTTGAGTAGAGGGATCTAGCCATTTTCCAATCCCAAACTTAGATTGAAAAGCAATTTTCCCCTCTAATTCACCTCGTAATGCTTCGAAAGAAGCCTGACATTGCTGAGCATAAGGATCTCCTAAACGAATATGCCTTTGAGGTAATCCGTGTACAGAAAAAAGAAAATAGCAATCCTCGACAGCGATCTGCTGAGCGGCTAAACAGTCTCGAATATGCTGTTGCATACACGAGACAAACTCAGGATGCACTCCAAACTGCGTAATCCAAGAAATGGGTTTTTCTGGAAGATGTTGTAAGAAAAATCGAATTATACTCCCTGTTACTGCGAAGGTGTAATGTGGGAATAATGGAATCCCAACTATGCTTCCCTGGCTTTCTTGTAATGCCTGTAAGGTTTCCCGGTGAGTCTCTGGTAAATATCTATGAAAAGGAATAACTGAAGCTTGCAATTCTTGAGAGAGGTTTTGAGCTAGTCTCTCTGTATCTTGAAAAATAGGAGATCCCCCTCCTAAATAAGCGTATTGTCGCGCTACATGAGGAGCTCGACGCTTAGCAATATAAGAAAACAATGGCCTATGCAACATGGAAGGAATCATTCCTCCTGTAACATCTCGATCTGTCAATAGAGCTTGTAGAAAGCTGACAATCTCCTGAGAAGTCCTTGGACCTCCAAAATTGGCTAGTAAATATGTTACCACAGTCTCTTTAAATTCCTTGTTCTAAGGAAGCCGGGATTGCATTTTAATGGCTTTGTATCTTCCTGATCGACGAATTTTTGCCAATCCTGCATTAAATCCTTCCAATAGGGAATCCGATCCTCCTCCTCGTAACACAACTAAACGCAAACCTTCCTCATTAAGAGGTTCTGAAGCGATTCGCAAACGTCCTTTATAAGCCGTTTCTACTAAAGCAGTTGCCTCTATTACAGGCACCAATAACGCATCATAACGCTGAGTAGACAAAGCTTCTAAGGCTACAGGAATATGCTGATAGGAATCAATCACAGCATTGGGAACATTCTGTGCAATAAGAACGGATGAATCGAATTTATATACTCCGATCAACTTTCCTTCTAAATCCTGGAGAGAATGATACGGAGAATTTTCTAAAACAACAAGCACAGGCCCGGTTAATAAAACGGGATCTGAAAACTGGTACCGAGCTAACATTTCTATTGAAGGAGAGGCTGAAGTAAAGGCTCCGCTAGTCTTCTTATCATCTAAATTCTCAAAAAGATGAACCCAATCTTGGTTCACTATAGAGATATTCAACCCTTCCTTGTAATTGATCTCAGAAACTAAATCATTCACAAAGGCGTTAATTCCTGATGTATAAATACCAAATTGTTGAGGGAACCAAGTAGCATCCCTTCCGACGAGAATCTCTTGTTTCTCTCTGGAACATCCGTAGCAAAACGCTACAATAACCAAGACTAAAAAGCTTAATGGACGCAAATACTTAAATTTCACTCTAACCTCAGAGATCAGACTAGATCCCCGAATCATATTCAAGAGAAAAATTTTTATCCACCCACTATGATTACGCTTTGCTTATGTAGAATGAGCCGAGTTCTCTTGCTGAATGTATTCTGAAAGAAAAGTCCCCCCAGATTTTCTACGTTTCCGAAGCTCTAATCCCTGTACTAGAATCTCTTGCGGAGACGCGTTCTCTAAAAAGAGAATCCCATCCGGTTCTAATAGGCTTTGTTGTACAACGTACGATAAAACCTCTTGAAGAAACGCGTTCTCCAAAGCATAAGGAGGATCTATATAAACGATATCAAAAGAACGATTCTGTTTACCTAAGCGTAGCAACGCTGAACGAACGTCTTGCTTCAGGATATGAACAGGCAAATTGCTATCTAACAAAGCAAGATTAGCTCGAATTAAACGCACGGCTTCAACAGAGGAATCTACAAATGTAGCAGATTCTGCGCCTCTACTAATAGCTTCAAAGCCCATAGATCCAGATCCTGCAAACAAATCCAAAAACCGTGCGCCAACTATATGATTGGCACAAATATTAAAAACAGCCTCCTTCACCACACCACAAGTAGGACGAACAGAGGGATTAGAAAAAGTCTTTAAAGACTTCCCTTTGAATTTACCAGAAAGAATTTTCAACTGACAACCTGAGGAATAAAATCAACGTAATCGGCAGCCACGAGAGTGTACTCAATTCCTCGGATATTCCCAAATCCAGGGAAAGGTCGCGGCACCTTATGTAAATGCCCAAACAAACAACGAGAGACGCGGCCATCCATCTCTAACAAATTAGAAACTCGCCCAGGCGTCCCGTCATTACTAACCGGAGGATAGTGCGTCATAACCAAAACATCTTCTACAGAAGCGGGCAACTCTTTCAGAGCTCGCTCTAAACGACCATATTCTCGAAGGAAAATTTTATCATCTTGCTCAGTTAAAACTCTCTGAGGACCATCATGTTGCGTTTCCCAATGGAGGCAAATGTCAGAAGAATCCCATAAACGAACCCCAACAATTGCCTGATGAGCATTAAGCAACACGTATCCTTTTGAAAGATAATGAAGAGTTTCTGGCAAAACGTTCGCAAGTTTCGCAGAAGAAGCTGAACTCCAATAATCATGATTCCCACGGATCATGTATTTGATCCCGGGGAGAGCTCCTAAAAAACGAAAATCAACCTGAGCTTCTTCTAAACGCATTGCCCAGGAAATATCTCCAGGCAGACAAACGATATCATCCGATGAGACGATATCTCTCCAGTGCTTTTCGATTTTTTGGTGATACCCCACCCAAGGCTCACCAAAAACCTCCATAGTTTTCTCGGGGACTCCTAAGGATAGATGTAGATCTGCAAGGGCAAAAATACGCATGAAACCTCTTGCTTGATAGAAGAATCAGCTCTTTATTTTGCCAACCACTTTTACCTTTGTCAACAGCTCGAAAAGAAAAATCCACTCTCTAAAATACGTAATTATCTGGGATTTGCGTTCCTCTAGGAACGATGATAATACCATCTCGAACAACTAATTTCCCATCTGGAGAATCATAATCCTTATGCCCCTGCAGATTCTGTAAACGCACACCGTTTCCTATACAGCAGTTTTCATCAATAATGGTTTTATGAATTTCACAGTTTTTCCCAATCCCTAAAGGGAAAGACTCAGAACCATACGAATCGCTTCCCATCATGATAGAACGGTCAAACACAGATCCTTGGCCTATTACCCCTCGAACTCCAACGACACTATTCGAGACCTGGCCAGACTCAATCATAGCTCCTTCACACAGTAAAGAACTCGAAATTCTCGAATCTGAAATAATTGCTCCAGGAAGATGATTATTTTTACTATAGATTATCCCCCCGTCATCATAACAATTAAACCCACGAATATTGTGCGAAGGCCGTTGAGTCAAAGCCATATTAGCTTCGTAATAAGATTCTATAGTCCCGATATCTGTCCAATAACCGTCGTACAGATATGCAACAGTTTTCCCGCGATGCATTTGTCTATGAATCAGCTCTTTCCCAAAATCATCTCCAGTTTCTTCTAGAAGCAATTGGAAGAGACAATCTTTACGGAAAAGATAAATCCCCATAGATCCTAGAAAATTCCCGTGCTGAGGATCGAGACCAAATTTTTTCATCGCCGTGTTACTTAGACGAAAATGTTTCAAAATCTCTTCACTTTGAGGTTTCTCATAGAAATCAATCAGTTTCGACTCATCGTCTACTTTCAACACTCCGAATCGTGAAACATCTTTATCTGATACAGGCTGAGAAGCGATCACCATATCCGCCTGTGCATCGATAGCATAATCTACTATCGAGCGAAAATCCATATTGTATAGTTGGTCACCTGACAAGATTAAAAAATACTCTACACGAGAATCTTGTAGATAAAGAAGATTTTGGCGAATTGCATCAGCTGTTCCCTGATACCAAACCTGACTTCCATCTCGTCTTTCAGGGACCAAGAGATGAATCTGATCCTGCATGACTCCATGGTAAAAATACGTCTTAAATAAGTGTTGCTGTAAAGTATAGGTAAGGTATTGCCCGATAACAAAAATCTTGGAAAATCCTGAGGCAAAGGCATGAGATATAGGCACATCAATAAGCTTGTATCTTCCCCCAAAAGATACTGTTGGCTTACAACGCCAACAAGTTAACGGAGATAATCGTTTCCCCTCTCCTCCGCATAAGACAATAACTCCTACGTTATCTCGATAGAAATGCGATCGTTTTCGATTGATCTGCTCTTCTTTCGTCCGTCTACCAGCCATCTGTCCCCGCCACCATAAAAAATAATTTTAAAAAATAAATTATTAAAAAAGCCAGACAAACAAAACTGTAATTATTGCATGAATAATAAATCGATTTTATTTTTAGATGTTTGAAAAATAAAAATTATCTAATTTTGACAAAAAACGGACCCATGCCCTTTATAGAGATAAGAACTCTTTTCTGACTCGCCTATGCTATTCCACATCTTTGTTGGCATACCTATCCAAGAGCAGATTCCTCACCTTGAACCTCCTCTGCGGATCATTTCTTTTTATGGGAAAAGATTCTTAGGAATTTACAGTGAAACTAAAGAAAGCTTTCACTCAGATGAAGTAGCGGAACTTTTGAAGACAGCTCTACTACAATTAAAGAGGGTGGCCTTTCGGAATATTCAAACCTATCAAGCCACCCCGATCATCATACCTGAAATTCTGATCGGATAAAGACGATTCTTAATCCTTCAAGGATAACAGGAATTCTGTATTGCTATTTGTCTTTTTCAAACGGCCTAGCAGTAAATGCATAGCATCTATTGCTGTTAAACCAGCTATAGCTTGTCGGAACAACCGAATTTTCTCAAGCTCTCCAGGGTGGTACAACAATTCTTCTTTTCGTGTTCCACTCTTAATCAAATCGATAGCCGGATAGATTCTGCGATCAGAAAGATGACGGTCAAGAACCAACTCCATATTCCCAGTTCCTTTGAATTCCTCAAAGATCACTTCGTCCATTCTTGATCCTGTATCAATCAACGCTGTGGCCAAGATAGTTAACGATCCTCCGCCTTCAATATTTCTAGCTGCACCGAAGAAACGCTTAGGTTTATGTAACGCGCTAGCGTCTACTCCCCCAGTGAGGATCTTCCCTGAATGCGGCTGCACAGTATTGTATGCACGAGCTAGACGCGTAATCGAATCTAATAGAATCACAACATCCTTACCGTGTTCGACCAAACGTCTTGCCTTTTCGATCACCATTTCAGTAACCTGAATGTGTCGATCAGGTTGTTCATCAAATGTCGAGGCGACGACCTCCCCTCGAACCTGACGAATCATATCCGTCACCTCTTCAGGACGCTCATCAATTAGCAAAACAATCAGCTCTGCGTCAGGATTATTCACAGCAATAGCATGTGCAATGCTTTGCAAGATTACCGTCTTACCTGAGCGAGGAGGCGCAACGATCAATCCTCGTTGTCCCTTACCGATTGGAGCTGTTAAATCTAATACTCGCTCTGCTAAATTCTCTTTCCCCATCTCCATGATCAATCGTTCATTAGGATGAAGAGGCGTTAGGTTCTCGAATAAAACACGCTCTTTTGCCTTATCAGGCGTTGAGCCATTAATCTTATCCACTTTCAACAGCGCAAAATATTTCTCTTTTTCCTTAGGAGAACGGATCGTCCCAACGATGGTATCTCCTTTTTTCAAATCGAAACGACGGATCTGCGCAGGAGAAACATAGATATCTTCTGCGGAAGGAAGATAGTTGTAAGTGGGAGACCTAAGAAATCCAAAACCATCCGGGAGAACCTCCAGGACACCTTCTCCAATCAAGAATTCATCAGGGCGTTCAGATTTAGCCTTAACGATTTCGAACACTACCTGCGATTTCGTCAGAGAACCTACATTCTTAACTCCATATTGCCGAGCTAAAACATTCAGCTCATTAATGCCCATACGCTGTAGTTTAGCAATCTTCGTAACTGCTACTGGTTGCGAGGTTTCTTTCTCTTCTGTAGCAACAGCACTGTCTTCACTAACTTCTTTTTCCAACGATAAAGGGCCCTCGCGCCTCTTGTGCTCCTTTACCTTTTGTAAGACCTCGGCTGGACTCTCTTCTTTCATATTGTTCCCTTTAAAGCCTTAAAACATTGTTTTACTTTGCAACGAAATTCTTCTTTCGTTCCATTATTCTCTATGACCACATCCGCTCGCAGGATTTTTTCTTCTAAAGAAGAAAAGCGTGCACACCGAAGATCGAAACTGGTGTCCGAACCTCCAGTTTTTTTAAGAAAACGCTCTTTGCGTATACCTGTATCTGCAGAAATTAAAATAACCTGATCAAACCAATCCGCATACTGAATCTCATACAACAGAGGAAATTCCGCAATAAACAGAGGATACTTTTGTTCCTGAACCACGTGCGCATATTTTTCCTCAACAAAACGACACACTTCCGGATGCAAAATCTCTTCTAAAGACAGCAATAAATCCCGGTTACCAAAAACTTTTTCAGCAATGGCCTTTCTACTAAGAGTATTCTCTATGATTATCTCTGGACCCAAAAGATCAATTATACGTTGACCCACTGAGGTATAAGGAACAAGGAAACTATGAGAAACTTTATCAGCACTAATTACATAAGCTCCCAAATCTTCAAAAACCTGACACGCCTCAGTTTTCCCTGAAGAGGGATCTCCTGTAACAGAAATCTTCAATAAATCTAGCATTCCGCCCAATTTTTTCCAATTAAGACATTCACAACTAAAGGAACAGACAGCTCCATTGCAGACTCCATTTTCTCTTGAACTAGACTTCTCATCTCTTCCAATTCTTCTGCAGGGACTTCAAATAATAATTCGTCATGAATTTGTAATAATAAACGACTTTTTAATCCCCTCGACCTCATTTCGTCTGAGATATTCAACATAGCCAACTTAATTAACTCTGCAGCACTCCCTTGTATACGCGTATTTACAGCAAGTCTCCCAGAAGCGGCACGAGCTCCAGGAGAGCTCTCCCAATCGCTCAGAATACGCTCTCTCCCTAGCATTGTGGTTACTTTCTGATTCTTACTAGCTTGCTCTATCGTCTGTGTAATAAATTCTGCTGCTAGAGGATAACGCGCAAAATAGGCATCCATTAATCCCTGAGCCTCACTTACGCTAATCTTTAAAATTTTTGATAATCCATACGCCTGCTGTCCATACACTAAGCCAAAATTCACTGCTTTAGCCTGATAACGCTGCTGCTTCGTAACCTGCTCCAAAGGAACATTGAACACTTGCGAAGCGGTGAATGCATGAATATCCTCGCCAGAATTAAAAGCTCTCTTCAACATCTCATCCTGACTAAGGTGGGCAAGAAACCGTAACTCAATCTGGGAATAATCAGCGGCTAAAAAATAATCATTGTCTTTTTTAACTCGAAAAGCCTCTCGCAAAGATCTCCCTCTTTCAGAACGCACAGGAATATTTTGAAGATTAGGATCCTGACAGGATAATCTGCCTGTTACCGTTCCTACTTGGTTAAAAGTTGGATGAATTCGTTGCGTTCCCGCATTGATCTGCTTAGGCAAAGCTCGAACATATGTAGACAACATTTTCTCTGTAGCACGGAACATCAAAATCTTGGGAATAATCTCGTGACGGTCTTCTAGAGCTTCCAGAACCTCTGCCTTTGTAGATTTGGCTTTATCCACAGGCTCTATTCCCAAACGCTGATACAAAATATCTGATAACTGCTTAGGAGATTTAATATTAAATTCACAGCCAACTAAATCGTAAATTTCCTGAGAACATTCTTCGAGCTCTTTGGTTAGATCTCTATCCAAAACAGCTAATCCTTGACTATCCAAGGGCATTCCCACGCATTCCATGGCGAATAACACGGCTTCCAAGGGTTGCTCAACCGTCTCAAAAATATCTTTTAGCCCTTTTTCTTCTAACTTCACAAATAAATAATTTTTGATCGCTAGTAATTTTGAAGCAAGCATTCCGAAATATTGCAAGGGATCACGCGGTAGGCTCTGTACAGGAAGCGAGCCGGCCCCCCATTCCTTAGAAAAAAACACTGCTTCTTGAATATGTCCGGATTCCATTAACAAAGTCTGGAAAGAAATTTTTGCTCCGCCACTCACTAAATGCTCTGCTAGAACCAAATCTGCTGTTACATGAACATCGATCCCAGAATTTCTTAAAGCGTGATTATCGCGTTTAGAGCGGTATCCAAAAAATTGAGTCGCTTTATCTGCAAAAAAGTCTTTAAGCAAAGCAATCTCTTGTACACCAGATACCTCTATATAAAATACTTGGTTGGCCCCAGCTAAGGCTACGCCGTGTAGCTGCAAAGAAGGGAGATGCTCCCCAGTATAAGCCGCACAATACCCAACTTCTCCCCCCTTCAACTGTTCTAAAACAGTCTTCAAAGTTACCGGATCTGTCACAGTCTGTACCGCAATGGAACTCGTAGCAGTTTCCGCATGCTTTACCAGAGCCTTAAATCCATGCTGCAAATAAAAGGTATTCAACTGCGCTGAATCTATAGCTTGCGGAGAAAACGCAAACTCCTCAGTCGTCAACGGGAACGCGAGATCCATGTGTAACGTGGCAAGACGTTTACTCAAAAGCAACGTCTCTTTCTGATCTTCTATCATTTGTTTAGTTTTGCCAGATAAACGTTCCGTATTAGCAACTAACTCCTCTACTGATTGAAACTCCTTCAATAGAGCTTGAGCCTTTTTGGGACCACAACCAGAAACGCCAGGAATATTATCGGAAGAATCTCCCACTAGCGCCAAGTAATCTGCAATCTGCTCCGGAGGCACTCCGAACTGCGATAGTACTTCGTTATATTGGATTTCCTGTTCTTTCCAGGGATTAAATACGGAGACACGGCTGCTCACCAGTTGCAATAAGTCCTTATCGGCAGTGCAAATACACACTTCAAAACCATCTGCAACCGCTTTTTTAGTGATACTAGCAATCACATCATCAGCCTCTACACCCTTTTCTTCCAAGCACGAGATACCAAGTAATTCACAATATTGCTTCACTAAACGAATTTGCTCTGGAAGATCCCCTAACTGACGATCACGGTTACTTTTATAGTCGGCATAAAGCTCTTGACGGCTCTGCTTATTATTGGGACCATCAAATACAGCAACCACGTATTCGGGAGAGAGGTCTTTGATCAACTTATCTAAAGAGCGAATGAAACCAAATACCGCTTGCGTACTTTCTCCATTTGGACCTCGCATCTCAGGAAGAGCAAAATATGCCCGAAAAACAAATCCTGAAACATCTAAAACAAAAAGTTTTTTCATATGCACCGATCCAGCCTCAACCCATGTACCACAAAGATTTTTGTTGCTGATCAGGTAAAGCCGTCACTTGGAGTTTCCCTGTTACAAGCGGGCTATTACTTAGATAGCTAGAAAAACGTTTTAAAAAATGGCCAGAACCCAACCCAATGACTCGATAATTGTCTTTGATACCACAGGCTTCAGCCAGTTCTTCTAAAGCTTGTTCTTGAGTTTGATTGATCGCATCCACCAACCCTTCTTCCAGAGCTTGCTTCGCAATAAATACACGGGCTCCCAAAACCTTCGTTAGTTTTTCCTTAGACAGCTTCGAACGATATTTAACAACATGATCCACAAACTGTTCATAGAAAGCATCCACTATCCCCTGGCGCTCGGCGTACTCTTCCTCTGTCCATGAAGAAAAAGGATTTAACGGCGCTTTGTCATCTCCCGCTGTAAGAATAGCAGTTTCCACGCCATGTCGTTGTAAGCCTTCTTTAACACTAAAATATGGGCCCGAACGTACTCCTATTGAACCAATCAGAGAACTCGAAGTGGTTCCAATTTTATCGGCAATACAAGCAACATAATATCCTCCGGAAGCACAGAGTCCAGATACAAAGACGTGGACAGGGATTCCCCACTGTTTCTTCCAGAAAGAGAGTGTTGCGCACATCCGATCAATTTCAAAAACCTCACCACCAGGACAATCTATTTTGACTAAGATCCCTTTTACTCTTCCTTTGTAAGGAGCTTCATTTAAAGGCTGTAAAGCGGATTGTAAACGCTTTGCAGCGCCACCGCTAGCCATAATAGCATCGTTAATATCAATCACTGCAATAATGGGAGCAGTTTTCCCAAGCTCTTGAACAACTCCTTGAGCGTTGGGGAAGTTGACAAACAAAACTCCGTCTCCCGCCCCAAGAACAGAGGCCGATAGGACAAAAATGAATCCGGCAGCTCCTATCACACCTAAAAACAAACCGCAGACAGATAAAAAACCTTTTAATAAAAATCGAAAAAAATTCTTCATGCAAACCCTAATAAATCTATTAATCGCTTTTAGCATTAGCAACAAAACGGTACTAAAACAGGGGGATTATAAAAAGAATTTTTAAATAAAAATTAAAAGACCTGGAATACTATACTCCAGGTCCTTTTCTTCTCAAGACTATAAAGTTGTTACAGGTTCTTCTCGAGACTCAGCATCTACTAAAGAAGAAGCCTCTCGCTCTTCCTGTAAAACATCTTCTTCAGAAACATTGACTCTAAAAAGAGCCTCGGTCTTGGCTGTGTACTCTCTACCTAACCAAGCGATCACAAAGATCCAACTCCCTAAAGCCAGCAACAACACAATCGTAATCGCATTTAAGCTAGCTGCAACGGACGAGAAGATGATCAGCAGTCCTTGGTAAACTAAAGAGCCCCCTGACTTCCCTACTCTGGAGATCACCCCATCAATAGCCGCCTTACCGTAATTCTTCTCATCATCTTCCAAAGGAATAAATGCCATCTCCTTGGTTTGATCGAAATAGGTGAACTTAATTGCTCTCGAGAAGACGTTCTGAACACCTCCTAACCAAGCAGTAAGAACTAGCGGAGAGATCCCTAAGATCCCGCCAAAAATCATAGCATCCCCTTTTACAGCATAGATAGCACCAAAGAACAAGGCTCCTGTAATCAACATGGTTAAAGGGGGTACCAAGGCGCCAATAGTCCATCCCCAACGGCGAATAGTTTGTCCAGCAGCGAAAATCCCTGTCAAAGCTGAGACGATTCCTGTGAGCGTCGTAATCCTACTCATATAAGAATTAAATTCTACTCGAGAAGCATAAATCCGACAGACTTGGTCTTTCCAAACGACTTCAAAAAGGTGAATGACTAAATTGTAAGAGAGTACGACGACGGCGATGCCTAATAGATAGCGGGAGCGGAGGAGAAGAGCGAAGAGACTTTTTGCTTTTGCCTTCGACCGCTTTTTCTCTTTCTTAAGCTGAGCGACCGACATTTCTGCTGCCAACCCCTCTTTTAACATTGACGTCTCATCCATCAAGCGATCTAACTTCTGATATAGATAGAGGATTACCCCGCCGGCCAGCACGATAAGTAGAGTGATATTGAGCAACACCTCATGCCAAGGATCTACGGCCATAGGGAAGGCAATTACAGGATTTCTACCGAGCCACAAAGAAACCTCTCCAGCAAAAACAGAAGAGAGGTTTAATCCAGTATTAATAAGAGCGTAAAACCGCCCTGCTTCGCGAACACTCGTAATATGGTTGGCTACCCCCCAAAACAGAGTAGACAAAACTATGGAACTCCATAACTCAGACATCACATAATACAGGCTATAGCTCCAGTATTGAACCATCACTACAAAACCTCTTCCCCCCGGAGGTAAGATGGACTGTAGTTTTGCCGCCAATTTATTTAGATGCAGCGCATCTCCTATGGGATAAATCACTGTGGCGAACAACGCAAAAAAGCCTAAAAAACCGCCGACTAAAGAGATAAACACGGTACCTCTTGAATAACGTCGACTCATCCATCCATAGATCATGGTGACGATAACGGCCCCAGGGACAATCCCCCAGACTTTCAAGAAAGGTATGACTTCCGCCCCTGCTCTAGACCCGACTAAAACAAGGGAGTCTTTCGTGGTCTTTAATAAAGCGTAGTTAACACCTACAAAAAAAGCTAAAAAGAATAAGGGTATAAATTTAGAGAATTCTGACCTGTATATGGGGAAAAAGTATCCCCTGAACTTCGAAAAGGATTTTACCTCGGAAGACATACACTCCTTCCTAATTTAATAAATATTGAAGACTTTGGGAAAAATTTTTGTGATGCGAGGAACCTCGCACTCTGTTGAAATTTGGGATAATTACTGGATGCTTGGCAATGCATAATTACAAGATTTTTATGAAATCCAGGGAACTAGAATACCGCACTTGCTGCTAAAATTCAAGTTCTTGATCACTCCGCCTCCTCTTTTCTTTGGGCACCTACTCCAAACAGTGCCGCCTATAATCCAAAACTCTCTCTAAAAAGTAGAGAGCCCCGAGGATCACTAAGGGAGCTAACCAAAGAACTGGCATCTCCATCCCTATCGTCATCCCAAATAAAATAAAGAATTGAACAACTGTAAAAAACTTTCCAAAAGACAATGCTCTGTAATCATATCCCTTCCATCCTCGAACCCAGGATAGATAGAACCCGAAGAACACTAAAAAAATATCTCTAGAAAAAATCAGAGCGAGGTGCGTAAGCCCTAGAGAGTTTTCCCAAAATAGAACCCCCACACAGATTAAAAAAAATATTTTATCTGTGGCAGGGTCAAGAATGGAGCCCAAGCGACTTGTAGCATTGTAGCGTCTAGCCAGATAGCCATCTAGAACATCGCTAACCATCGCAGCAAAGATAACCAACAACCTTGTTATAATTCTCTCTTGGCAGAAAAGAAGGGCTAACCACACCCTGGACAAAGAAAGGAGATTACAGAATTGTCTCATAACGTTGATTCGGAAGCTTGTCTTGAAAATTCTTAGCCTCCAGCGCAATGACACATATTATGAAACATAGACACTCCAAAAGCAAGCAGAGAGTTTAGCTATGTTTCCCGCCATTTCCCCCAGCTTATCAACAAAAAACATTCAAACAAACAAAAATTTCAGAAAACACAATGTAAAGAAACGGAAAGAGAGGGATTCGAACCCTCGGTACCCTTTAAGGGGTACGCGTCCTTAGCAGGGACGTACTTTCGACCACTCAGTCATCTTTCCAACGAAACAACCGGCCCAAAAAGCTCCGAAGGGATAAATTTACACGAGAGTTTTTTTTTTGAAAAGCATAAGAGTCAGAATCCTTGCTTCCTAAAAAAGAAGTTGACTGTCTAAAAACCCCGTCTCTAACCAAGAAAACGATATTTTTCTTCCCCTCCCCTTTCCTCTTGAGGATATATTCCCCTATACCCTAACCTGGCCGAGAGAGCTTCCTTTACCAACCATAAAAATAATCCTCTAACTATGGCGACCCAGACAAAAAAACCCCAACCCACTCAACTCCTCTCTCTTCCTAATTCTAAGGAATCTGAAATGATTGTACTGGGGTGTATGTTGACCAGTGTCAATCATTTGAACCTTGCTGCCAACCTTCTTCAGGAAGATGATTTCTACTTCTTAGAGCATCGTATTATTTTTCGTGTGTTGCAGGACGCTTTCAAGTCTGACCGCCCCATGGATCCCCATCTTACGGGAGAAGAACTCAAACGCCGAGATCAACTCAATATCATTGGAGGCCCCTCTTATCTAATCACTCTCTCTGAATTTGCAGGGACATCTGCCTATATTGAAGAATACGCAGAAATTATCCGCTCCAAATCTATTCTAAGAAAAATGATTCAAGCGGCCAAAGATATCGAAAAGAAAGCCGCTGAAGAGCCACGTGACGTCACTACCGCTTTAGATGATGCTCAAAACTTATTGTTTCGCATAAGCCAAACAACTAACTTAGCCCCCCATGTCCTTGTTGCAGACAAACTCAAAGGAGTTGCTTCTTCTAAAGACAAATCCTTCTTACTCGCTTTACAAGAACGCCAAGAAGCTTTCCAAGCAAGTGCTCATGACTCAAGCTCTCCTATGCTCTCAGGCTTCCCCACTCATTTCTTAGATCTAGATAGAATGATTAGTGGGTTCAGCCCCTCTAACTTGATCATTCTTGCTGCTCGTCCTGCTATGGGGAAAACTGCTTTAGCTCTTAACATTGTAGAGAATTTTTGTTTTGATAGCCGGCTTCCTGTAGGAATTTTTTCATTAGAGATGACTGTAGACCAGTTAATCCATCGCATCATCTGCTCGCGTTCCGAAGTAGAAGCTAAAAAAATTAGCGTGGGAGATATTTCTGGTAGAGATTTTCAACGCGTGGTCTCTGTGGTAAGAGAGATGGAAGAACATACTCTACTCATAGATGACTACCCGGGATTGAAAATCACAGATCTTCGAGCACGCGCAAGAAGAATGAAAGAAAGCTACGATATCCAATTTCTAGTTATTGACTACCTACAATTAATCTCTAGCTCTGGGAACCTAAGAAATTCTGATTCGCGAAACCAAGAAATTTCTGAAATCTCCAGAATGCTTAAAAATTTGGCTCGAGAACTCAATATTCCTATTCTCTGCCTCTCTCAATTATCTAGAAAAGTAGAAGACAGAGCTAATCACAGACCTTTGATGAGCGATTTAAGAGAAAGTGGAAGCATTGAACAAGATGCTGACCAAATTATGTTTTTACTTCGCCGCGAATATTATGATCCTAATGATAAACCTGGAACAGCAGAGTTGATTGTGGCTAAAAACCGCCACGGCTCCATTGGATCTGTACAATTAGTTTTTGAAAAAGACTTCGCTCGATTCCGAAATTATGCTGGCTGTGAGTTCCCTGGATAAACAAGTTTATTCCCAAAAATTGACAGCCATTGTAAACTTCTTCCCATCGCCTGGTGAAAGCCGGCGATACACTTTGAGAAAAAAACCTATGAGGATCGGGTGCTTGCCCGATTCTCATAGGCATTAGCTGAGTCTTTTCAAAAGACTTACCAATTATTCCTTGCGTAAACCATTAAGAAGAAAACCATGTCATCTGTTAAGAAAAAACGAAGACTTAAGATCGCCAAGCATAAGCGTAAAAAAAGACGTCGAAGAGATCGGCATAAAAATAGATAGTTAAATTGTTTGGGTTCTATGTGGACGTTTCCTGTTGATTACGATGTGATAGTCATTGGCGCAGGACATGCTGGTTGTGAAGCTGCGTATTGTGCTGCTAAGATGGGAGCGTCTGTCTTGCTTCTGACCTCAAATTTAGACACTGTTGCAAAACTCAGTTGTAATCCTGCTGTAGGAGGTATCGGTAAGGGACACATCGTCCGAGAAATCGATGCTCTCGGTGGGATTATGGCTGAAATTACTGATCTATCAGGAATTCAATTCCGAATCTTAAATCAAACTAAAGGTCCCGCAGTACGCGCTCCTCGCGCTCAAGTTGACAAACAGCTGTATCATATTCATATGAAACGCTTGTTAGAACAGGTTCCTGGACTGCATATCATGCAGGGAACAGCTGAGGCACTTTTAGACAATGGCGAAAAAGTTTTAGGAGTCTCTACAAAAGAAGGTTGGGCCTATCTAGGGAAAACCGTTGTTTTGTCTTCTGGAACTTTTATGCGAGGACTTATTCACATTGGAACCCAGAACTTCTCTGGGGGACGATTGGGCGATGCAGCTTCTTTAGGTCTTTCTGAAGATTTAAAACGCTTAGGGTTCCCATTAGGACGTTTGAAAACAGGAACTCCTGCTCGTCTGTTAGCCTCATCTATTGATTTTTCTGTAATGGAAGAGCAACCAGGTGATCATAACGTTTGTTTCGTTCATCGAAACGAGATGTTTGTTCCTACATTGCCACAGGTTTCTTGTCACATTACTCATACCACTGATCAAACAAAAGATCTTATAACCAAAAATCTGCATCGTTCCGCTTTGTATGGAGGGCGAATCGAAGGGGTTGGGCCACGATATTGCCCCTCTATTGAGGATAAAATCGTGAAATTTGCAGATAAAGACCGCCACCATATTTTTATTGAGCCTGAAGGACTTAACACACAAGAAGTTTATGTGAACGGTCTCTCTACATCGATGCCTTTCGATGTGCAGTACGATATTATTCGCTCGGTTTCTGGATTAGAAAACGCGATCATCACTCGCCCTGCCTATGCCATAGAATATGATTATGTTCATGGGAACGTTATTTTTCCTTCTTTAGAATCCAAACTAATCGAAGGACTCTTCTTGTGTGGGCAAATCAATGGCACAACAGGATACGAAGAAGCGGCTGCACAAGGCTTGATTGCTGGAGTTAATGCCGTAAATAAAGTCTTACGCCATCCTCCATTTGTTCCGAGCCGCCAAGAGTCTTATATTGGGGTCATGTTGGATGATCTCACTACCCAAGTACTGGACGAGCCTTATCGCATGTTCACCAGTAGGGCAGAACATCGTTTATTACTGCGGCAAGATAACGCAGGCATGAGACTTTCTCACTATGGGCACTCCTTAGGACTACTGTCTAGCGAGCGCTATGCTATGTTCCAAGAACAAAAAGCTTGTATAGAACAAGAAAAAGAACGGTTATCTAAGACTTTCCGAAAATATGGTGATACGGTAGTCCCATTAACCAAAGTTCTATGTCGTCCCGAAGTTTCTTATCAACAGCTTCTTACAGAATTTCCTGCAGATGTTAGAGATTTAGGTCCTGTTGTAGGTGCTTCTTTGGAGATGGAGATCAAATATTCCGGCTATATCTCCCGACAACAAACGTTAATTCGTAGTATGGAGAGATCCGAAAATATTTCAATTCCTGAGGATATTGACTACCACAGCATCTCAGCGCTTAGCTTAGAAGCTAGAGAAAAGCTTTCTAAATTTACTCCACGCACTATTGGGTCTGCAGCTAGAATTTCTGGGATTTCTGTGGCAGATATTCAAGTGCTCATGGTCTCTTTGAAGAAAGATGCTCATTAATTGCGTTTTTGTTCATTGCGAAGGGCTGCCTATTTTTAAACAGCTCCAACTCGAAGAAGCTCTTCTACGAACCTCTTCACAAAATTTCTGTCTGGTAAATACACATCTTCCGGAAGCTGTGGTATTGGGTATTTCCCGCAAGCCTGAACGAGATCTTCACGTAGAACATTTAAAAGAAGACGGAATCCCTATTATCCGTCGCTATAGCGGCGGAGGGACTGTTTTTTTGGATGCAGATAGCTTGATGGTCTCCTGGATTATAAATTCCCCTACTCCATCTCCATCTTCAAAAGATCTCCTGCAATGGACTCAAGATATTTATGCTCCTATCTTCCCTACAGGATTTAAAATTACAGAAAATGATTACACTTTTTTGGATAAAAAAATTGGCGGGAATGCGCAGTACATCCAAAAATATCGATGGGTTCATCACACAACATTTCTTTGGAATATGAATCCTAAAAAGCTTGCTCGCTACCTTCCTACTCCTGAAATTCAACCTTCTTATCGACAAAATCGTTCTCATGATGAATTTCTAACCACAATCTATGAACTTTTTGATTCAAGAGAAGATTTCTTATCCCAGTTAAAGCAATCTGCAGCAAGTAAGATGGTGTGGGAACAAGGTTCTATACAAACACTCACTCCGATGCTCAGCCTTCCTCACCGAAAAGCTACACAAATCCTATAAAAAAAAACACCCCCCTCTGCACGGTGCAGAGGGGGGCTTGCACAATCTCAAAAACACTACGCTACAGAGTTAACTATTTCTGTCTTAGCAAAGAAATAGCTTACCTCAATAGCGGCATTCTCTAGACTATCGGACCCATGAACAGCATTTACTCCTATCGATTCTCCGAATAAAGCTCGAATCGAACCTTCCGCAGCTTCTTTAGGATTCGTTGCTCCCATCAACTCTCTGTTACGGGCGACAGCGTTTTCCCCTTGCAGTACCATTACTACAACAGGACCAGAAATCATAAAGTCTACCAGTTCTTGGAAAAAAGGTCTCTCTTTATGAACAACATAAAATCCTTCTGCCTCTTTTACCGAGAGATGAACCATTTTCATGGCTGCAATTCTTAGCCCAGATTTTTCAAAAATAGCAATAATTTCCCCTATATGAGCCTTGCCTACAGAATCAGGTTTGATAATTGATAGAGTTTGTTCCATGTATTCTCCTTTTTGCCTCTCTTTCTCCTGTGCCATAGCACGCACAAGCGAGTCATCTCTTCCATAGAAACGAAATGAGGCTGATTTTCAACACAATTGTAAGAAAACTATAACTTAGCTCAGCATTTTCAGAAATACCTGCGAAAGGATCCCTGATTTCTAGCTTTTTCTTAATGCTATAGGAAGCAGTTCGGCTACTGAAGCTTCTTCAGATAATTCTTTTACAGCCTCGGTCATCATACGATCTGCTGCAAGACGAGAGAACCCAAGATTCATTAGAGCTCCGATTCCTTCTTTGAAAGAAGAATTCGCTGTCGAGGAAGGAACTACGGGTTCCTCTAAGTAAAGGGGCATCAAAGTAGGAAGTTTTTGTTTAAGATCCACCATCAGCTTTTCTGCTGTTTTTTTCCCTATCCCAGGAACAGACGCAATAGCTTTCACATTTTCTAAGCGCGCAATAGAACACAACTCTTGCAAAGGGAACATATTTAAAATAGATAGTCCTGTTTTAGGGCCAATACCAGAAAAAGAAATTAATAAACGAAAACACTCCTTTTCAGCGCGAGAGCTAAAACCGTATAGAACGTGCTCAGTTTCACGAATGACGCTATGAACATAAATCAGCACCTCTTGATGCATAAATGCGCGCAAATCTACTGAAAAACGCTCAGAAAGCATAATAGCATATCCTATGCCGAAGCTTTCAATCACAACATAAGACTCATTAATATGAGTCAAAGTGCCTTTAATATACTCGTACATGAGTGCCTAATTCTATCTGTTATACAAGAGTCTTCTTTAAATCCTGATAAAGAGCGAGATGTGCGTGGCACATGGCTAAAGCAAAGGCATCCGCTATATCCTCATTATCTTCTGCTAAAAGATCTGGAACACGCAATAATTTGCTCACCATTAACTGTACCTGCTTCTTAGAAGCATTGCCTTTACCCACAGCAGCTTTTTTAGCCGTATTGGGAGCGTATTCAAATACAGGGACATCCTGTAAAGATGCCGCTAATAATAAAACACCTCTAGCCATTCCCAGCTTAATGGTACTTTGGGGATTTTTATGGACGTACTGCGTCTCTAAAACAACAGCTTTAGGAGACTCTTGTTGAAGAATTGTGGAAATCTCTGTAAACAACTGTTTATAACGATGAGCCAAAGCTAACTTCTGAGAGAGCTTAACCTTTCCAAAACTATGTGGGTGAATGTGATATCGATTTTCTACCTTAATCAACGCGTATCCACAAACTAACGTTCCTGGATCTATCCCCATGATCAAATCAGCCATGCCTTTCTTAACACTCGCGTCTTGTCATTTTCTATATTTGTGCAAATTTTACACAATAAAGGAAAGGGTTACTAACGAAATCAGGAATCTCCCAAAAGGCTTTACTATCAAACCTCTTCTTTCGCTAAAAAGCGATCTATTTGCTCTTCAAGTACTCGAATCTTATGTTCATAACATAGCCTACGGCCTTCGCTGACTTCCATCTGCTGAACACTTTCAACTAAATCACGTTTCAACTCATCGATCACATCATTTTGATGACGCGCTTGTTGTAATTTTTCTGCTAAACGATTTTGCAACCAATGATTTTCTGCCTGTAATTTAGAAATCTCTTGCTGATTTGCATTTTCTTGAGATGCCAATTGAGATTTCAGCTCACAGACCTGTTGTTCCCATTCTGCTAATGATTGTTCTTTACTCGCAGATTGGATTTGCATCTGCTTCTTGTTTCTAAGCAAATCTTCGCTCATTTTTGAACAAGCACCAAACAACATCTGAAAAGTATTCTCCCATTCCACAATATCAGAGTCTTTCCAAAGACAAAACAGCTGAAGTATGGAACGAGAATATTCTTCGTATTGATCAGGAGAAGTAAATGCACGAACTTTGCGAAACCGTAACAAAGACAACAGACGTAGCTTAACTAAAGACCAAAGCCACATCAAAAAGATACCCCGAGTTAAATAGCTCTCCTCATCTATAAATCAAAAAGGTATTATTGTCTCAAGAACCAGAGAAAAAAGATGTGCTCAGAACAAGACTCGAACTTGCACGGGCCAAAGCCCAAGGGATTTTAAGTCCCTAGTGTCTACCATTCCACCATCTGAGCAAAAACGACGAGGACCCTAAAGAGTCCTCGCCACAGCTTTACAAGAAGTTCTAGCACGCACGACTGGAAAAGCTACAATGGATTGTATGTTAAAGTTCTAAAAAAAAGCAATGAACTTCTTACTCTTCTGAAGAAATCCTGTCATGAACAAGAGTTTCTTCTAATGAAAGACTTGGCTGCTCTTGAGATTCTTCGGCAGTTTGATCTTTTTCTTTAGTAAAAACAACCGTGTCCTCATCGGCTAAAATAGACTCAATAACATTGCAACTTTCGCTGACTAAAGCGTTTAGAGACTCATTTAAATCCACTGAAGTCACAGGCTGAGACTCTTCCTCGGGTTCTTCTGGACCATCAGAAATCAATCGAGTAGGAGGAGGAATCAAAGAAAACCGTCGCTCACTGAAATCGCCTTCCTCAGAAGAGGACTCTTGCAAACATTCCTCTGCTACAGTGTCGATTATCTCTTGAGAAGATCCAACAGCATCGGCAATCTCTTTACTATTTCGACGACGTCCTTGTTTTTTCTTATCCTTCCATTTCTCATTCTTAAACTCTTTTCGTCTCTCTTTCTTAGACATCGGAGCTACAGGTGTAGAAGCGGGAGCTGCAACAGTAGAGTCTGCAACTACCTCTTCTTCAGAAACAATCGTATTATCTTCCGATACAGAAACTATTGGAGCCACCTTCGGCATCTTTAGTAAAGCTTCCCGACTACCAACAATCTTGACTCCACGATCTAAACCAACAGCCTTAAGGTTGATTTTAGCATCCCGGATTTCCATCACTTCATAATCAGATGCTGGCAGTAAAAACGGCTTACTATGATCGCAATTACGGAAAAAACTAGTCTCTCCTAAACGGACAACCTCTATAGCCTCAACGACAAAAGGATCTTGGGACAAGTGTTTCGAATTACGAATGGATAACTTATATCCTTCTCTAGATGTAATAACAGTCTCTATGACTGGATCTCTTGTAAAATACACGAACGAACCTTTATTTAGAGTTTTCTTGTACGTACTCTAATAAATCCACTATGCGAGTTGCATAGCCTATTTCATTATCATACCAAGCTACCAATTTGAAAAATCGATCGTTCAAAGCAACCCCGGCTTGAGCATCGAATACAGATGAATACTCACAGCCAATAAAATCAGAAGAGACTACAGCTTCTTCCGTGTAGTACATAATATTCTTCATGCTCGTGTTTGCTGCATGCTTCACAGCTTCACAGATAGCCTCGTACGTCGTGGCTGAGCTCAACTTAACAGTTAAATCTACTACAGAAACATCTGCTACAGGCACTCTAAAGGCCATTCCTGTTAATTTTCCTTTAAGCTCAGGCAAACACAACCCTACAGCTTTAGCAGCTCCTGTCGAAGCCGGGATAATATTCTGAAAAGCTCCTCTACCCCCTCTCCAATCCTTACGAGAAGGGCCATCAACCACACTCTGCGTAGCTGTTGCAGCGTGAACTGTTGTCATTAGCCCTTCTTCTATACCAAAATTATCCAATAGAACTTTGGCCAAAGGAGCTAAACAATTGGTGGTACAGGAAGCATTAGAAATGATGACGTCAGCTGGGTCAAACTGCTGATGGTTAACTCCCATAACAAACGTAGGGACATCGCCTTTCGCAGGAGCTGTGATCAACACTCTCTTTGCTCCAGAGTCCAAATGCTTTGCAACATCATCCCTATTGACAAACAATCCAGTACTTTCGACGACGACATCAACATCCAAATCCTTCCAAGGAAGCTTTTGAACGTCTTTTTCCGCTAAGAAATGGACCTTTCTTTCTCCCATAACCAAACATCCATCCGAAAATGTTGCTTGAGGAGCGAAAGATCCGTGTGTGGAATCATATTTAAATAAATATGTTAAAAGATCTCCTGCGACTAAATCATTAATAGCTACAACTTCTATGGGAGAATTCCTTTTCAGAATCTGTCTTAAAACTAATCGCCCAATCCGTCCAAAACCATTAATCACAATTCTCATTGCTAAATCCCAGGTAGTCAGTGTTTTCGAAAAATTAGCATCACTATGCTAAAAATTCTATAATACACTTTTGAGCATTATCACCAACCCTATTTTGCAACTTCAAAATGCGCGTATACCCGCCATTTCTCGAAGAAAACCTGGTTGCTAACACATCAAATAACTTCCCAATGACTCTTCTATCAACATTATAAGCAGACAAATCTCCAGCTTTAACTTGGCGAGCCTCTTTGCTAGTCAACGTATTATATCTGACCATAAGACGCCCTACAGCTAATCTTCTTGCAGCTAAGGTATTTTTCTTAGCTAAAGTAATCATCTTGTCTGCATGCCGACGCAACTCTTTGGCTTTAGGCAATGTAGTCTCTATTCTTTCATTGTGAATCAAAGACTTCAACATATTAGCCAACATGCAACGGTTATGAGACGAAGTACGACCAACCCTAAATTTTTTTCTAGCGTGTTGCATATCTCTTTTTATCCCTTGGTATTTTTACTCAACCGAATTTTCTCGGCATACCACTTCATTTTTTCTTTAACGTTATCCAGACCAACACCAAACTGGCTGAGGTCCATGCCTAACTCTAATTTCATTTCTTTCAGTTTATTCTTAATCTCGCAGAGAGACTTCTTCCCGAAATTTCTAAATTGTAACAGACGAGGCTCTGGCATAATTACCAATTCCCCTATCGTTTCGATATTGGCATTAGATAAACAATTTGTAGATCGTACAGAAAGTTCTATCTCATTAATGCCTAAAACCAATTTATGAAGAATATCGTCTTTGTTTTCTTTCTCTACAGAGATTGCTTCCTCAAAAACGATTCTCTTCTCGTCCATTTTTTCGAAAACAGAAAAATGCTTACTCAAAATCTGTGTAGCAAAAGCTACAGCTTCTTTAGGAGCCACACGACCATCGGTTTCCACTTGCAACACTAAACGATCGAAATCTGTATCTTGTCCAACGCGGGTGTCTTCAACAAAATAGTTAACCAGAACAACAGGAGAGAATGCCGCATCTAAAACGATCTCATTCATGCCTCTTTCTTCAAGAACGATTCTTTCAGAAGGAGAGTATCCTCTACCAAAAGCAACTCGCAACATAACCTCAAGTTGCATTGGACGCGTGACCGTAAAAATTACGTGCTCAGGATTGACCGCTTCAAAAGTTCCTTCTTGTAGCAAATCTCCTAAAGTAACTTCCTTCTGCCCACCAGCAGCAGCTAAATCGGATGCATCAATAGAAATCGTAGCTCGTAACTTTTGAGAGCATCTTCCACCTTCACAATCTTGTAGAGGATACTTTTTAAGCAACGAACCTTTCAAATTCAAAACGATATTGGTAACATCTTCAATGATCCCCTCTACCGCCATATATTCGTGCAAAACTCCTGTCATAGAGAAAGAGACAATAGCAGGAGCTTCCAAGCCGATTAACAGAGCACGTCGCAAGGCGCTTCCCAAGGTGTGCCCCATCCCTTTTTCCAAGGGATCTGCAACAAATCGAGCTACTTTATCAATGCCGCCAACAGCCCCTTCCACAGGAGACATCTTCACCGATTCAGGCAACTCAAATTTGTTATAAAGTAAATTGTGTGAACTATCCGACATCCCAAACTCCTTAGCTATAACTACACTCTTCGTCGTTTTCTTGGTCGACACCCGTTATGAGGGACGGGAGTTTCATCTCGGATAACGGAAACGATAAGCCCAGAAGAAATTAGCGCTCGCACAGCAGATTCCCGCCCTGCACCAGTTCCTTTTAAGCCTACTTCAACTTCTTTTAATCCAGAACTCATAGCAGCCTTAGCAGCATCTTGAGCGGCAACCGTCGCAGCAAATGCTGAAGATTTACGAGAACCAGAATAACCAACTTTCCCAGCAGAAGCCCATGAAATCACATTACCAGCAGGGTCTGTTATGGTTACAATTGTATTATTAAAAGTAGCCTTAACATGGACAATGCCCGAAGGAATGTTTTTTACTTGTTTTCTTTTTACGCCTTTTTTTTGCGCTTGATTTTTAACCAAAACACTCTCTCCTAAAAATTATTATTTCTTCTTACCTGCAACAGTTTTACGTTTACCCTTACGCGTGCGAGAATTTGTTTTTGTTCTCTGACCACGAACAGGCAAAGAAAGTCTATGTCTTTGTCCACGATAAGCATGGATAGTAATCAGACGTTTGATATCAGATTGCACACGACGGCGCAAATCCCCTTCAACAACGTAATCCGACTGTAAAAGAGCGTTTAGTCGACCAACCTCTTCCTCAGTCAACTCTGCAGCTCTAGCTTCGGGATTCAACTGCAATCTAGCAATGATCTCTTTAGAAAGAGCTGGCCCTATTCCATAAATATATGTAAGACTTATTTTTAATTTCTTTTTCGCAGGAATATCTATTCCAATGATGCGTGGCATACGAAGGGCCTCCCTTAAAGTAGTATAAGCATCTTAGGTCAAAAATTGTTATTTTTCAAGGTCTTCCTTTGGGGCGGTCTTTCTTTAAAACTCCGTCATAACGCCGGACTAAAAGGAAAGCATCAATTTGCTTCATCGTGTCCAAGATGACTCCGACTACGATCAGCATGGCTGTTCCACCCAAAAAGTAGCTAACGTTCGCGTCAACTCTCAAAATCCTTCCCAAAATGGAAGGTAATATAGCTACAACAGCTAAAAATACAGCTCCTAGCAAAGTTACCCTATTCATTGTGTATTCAAGATAGGTCTGGGTTGGTTTCCCTTGTCTAATGCCAGGAATAAACGCTCCATTTTTCTTCATTTCAGAAGCTATTTGCTCTGGACGGAACTGCGTAGCTGTCCAAAAATAAGTGAAAAATATAATAAGCAACACATAAAAAATGGAATACGCCACACTACCTGGGGACAGCATAGTCGCAATGCGTTTCAACCAAGAAGATTCCGAGGAAAGAAACTGCCCAATCGTAGCTGGGAACATGAGTAAAGAGGAAGCAAAAATAACCGGGATTACTCCAGCATAATTCACCTTCAAAGGAAGATACGATCCCCCTCCTACAACCTCTCTCCTTCCAATAATTCTACGTGCATGCTGAACAGGAATCTTTCTCATACCTTCAATAATGAGCACAGTTGCCATAAGAACAAAGACAAAAACCGCGCAAAGAATTAAAAGCGAAACGATTCCAAATTCAGAAGGATCCTGAGATCCCAAATTTAACTTGTTAAATATAGACCCTAAAACGGAAGGAAAAGAGGCTAATATCCCGAGAGTAATGATCAAACTGATTCCATTACCAATCCCTTTGTCAGATATTTGCTCTCCAACCCACATAAGTAAAAGAGTCCCTGTTATCATAACCACAACAGTTGTCAAATAAAATACCCAAGGCACTCCAAACAGCTTTAAGGACAACATTGCTGGCAAAACAATCCCTGGAACAACAAGATTCATTCGCAGAGCAAATTTTGCGAAAAGCAAAGACTGTACACAGGCTAGAACAAGAGTAAAAAGCCGTGTCATTCGTCCTAATTTACGCTTCCCTTGATCCGGCGACTCTCGCATTTCTCTTTGCAGAGTCGGCATAAAGACGACAAGAAGCTGTACAATGATTGAAGCCGAGATGTACGGAACAACTCCAAGAGCTATTACCGTCATTTGAGCAAAAGCTCCCCCAGAAAAAATGTCAGCTAACTGAAACAAATTTTGGCCAGACCCCAGCAATTGGTTAAAGTAGGCTACGGCGCGGTCTCCGTTAATTCCAGGCACAGGGATAAACACCCCGATTCTACATAATGCAAGCAAGGAAAATGTGAAAAATATTTTTTGTCGCAGTTCGGAAATCGAAAACACTTGTCGCAATGTAGCCATAAACTTTACCTAAAAGTTCTAGTTAAACAGCCTCGATAAGACTTTTTACTCCTTCTGACAGCACTATTGCAGCATCTTTCCAGACTAATTTCTTATCCAGAGCTCCTTTAAGGATTACTTTAACACGAGAAGTCTCTCTATGGATAACTTTTCTTTCTTTTAAAGCTTCCAAAGATACTTCTGCGCCATTGTCAAAAATCTCATTCAAACGTTGTGTTGTGATTTCTTCAACACATTTATCAAAGCGTTTATGAGAAAATCCTCGTGTAGGAACTCTTCTGTATAAAGGTACGCCTCCCCCTTCATATCCGAAACGTCTCTTGTATCCAGAACGGCTACAGTCCCCTTTGTGTCCTCGACTACTTGTTTTCCCGTGACCAGAAGAAGGTCCTCGGCCCAAGAGTTTCGTTCTTCGCTTACGAGGCGAAGGATCTTGTAAACACTCTAACTTAATCATTGATAACGGCTCTCCTTTTCATAATATCATCTTTACAAGAGAGTGTCAGGAGGGCTTTAAAAGCCGCTTTAACCTGATTCATAGGATTATTGGATCCTAAACTCTTTGCTACGATGTCCTTTACCCCGGCCATCTCTAAAATCAACCGAATACGAGATCCTGCAACGATTCCGGTTCCTGGCTTAGCAGGTTTTAACAGAAGCTCTGCTCCATCATGATTGACAAGAACCTCATGAGGAATAGATCCTCCCTCAAGAGAATTGATAGAGACAAGATTTTTTCGAGCAGCATCTCCACCTTTACGGATGGCATCAGTTAGCTCGTTAGCTTTCGCAAATCCGAAGCCTAAACGCCCTTTTCTATCGCCAACTAAAATAAGCGCAGAAAAACTAAACTTACGGCCTCCTTTAACAACCTTACAACAACGGTTGACGACGAGAACCTTCTCTTCCAGCTGATCTTCCTTATGAGAATTTCTTGATAGCGTCATTATCTAAACCTTCATTAAAACTGTAATCCACCCTCTCTGGCTCCATCAGCAACCATAGCTACTACACCATGATACTTATGAGCTCCTCGATCGAAAACAACTCGATCTACTTGAAGGCCTTTCCCTAATTCAGCAATTTTTATTCCCAAAGCTTTGGCATTATCCTGATTTTTTCTAGTTAATCCAGAAGTTTTTGCAACCTTAGCCAAAGTTGAAATAGATGCTAAAGTTTTCCCTTCAACATCATCAATCAGCTGCACATAAACATGCTTATTTGTCTTTACAACGGATAATCTGGGCTTTAAAGAACATCCCTTTAAGGCTTTCCGCACTCTTAAAGCTCTACGAGCTTTCCCCGAAGTTTTCTTATATAAAGAGCTTTCCATAGTTCGACTCTACTTTACCCTCTATTTTTTACCAGTTTTCGCTGCTTTCCCAGCCTTACGACGAACATATTCGTTTTCGTAACGAATTCCTTTACCTTTGTATGGTTCTGGAGGGCGTTTTGCACGAACACAAGTCGCAAATTCTCCAACTAACTGCTTATTGATACCTTTAATGGAGATCAATGTGTTTTTCTCAACAGAGACTTCTAATCCCGTAGGAATAGGCATTTTTGTAGGGTGAGAAACCCCTATTGACAGATCTAACAAGGACCCTTGTACTGCAGCTCTGAAGCCGACTCCGATCATTTCTAAACGCTTCTCAAATCCAGTATGGACACCTTTGACCATATTTGCTATTAAGGCCCAATAAAGCCCTTGTATACGACCAGGTCTATCTACAACGTGAGCCGCAGGAGTAACAAACACCTCATTACCTTTAACGGCAATCTCAACTTCTTTAGCCAATACCTGCGTCAAAGACCCTTTAGGACCTTTCACTGAGATTTCATCATTTTGAATAGAGACCTCTACGCCTTGAGGAAGCACAATAGGGTCTCGAGCTTTACGAGACATTCGTTACCGTCCTAATCTTTTAATTTGCTACCAAACCAAACAAAGCAATTCGCCGCCAACATTCTTAGCCCTTGCTACAGAGCCTTCTAAAACCCCTTGAGGAGTCGAAAGAACGGCAATACCCATATTTCCAAATACATAAGGAATTTTTGCTGCAGAAACATAAACCCTCCTAGAAGGTTTAGACACACGCTTAAGAGCATGAATCACAGGTCTGCGATCTTCTCCGTACCGCAAAAAGACTCTCATTAGTCTTTTGCGATTTTCTTCTTTTACTAAAAAGTGAGCAACGAACCCGTGCTGCTTGAGAATTCTTACTATTGCTTCAAGCATTTTACTATGCTCGATATCAACGTACAAATGCTCTGCCATCAAAGCATTTCGAATCCGTGTCAATAAATTTGCGATTGAATCACTCGTCATTCCCATACCGACCTACATCTCCCTTATTGAGCCTTCTTGAAACGCAAGCCCATACACTCTAACAAGGTAAGGCACTCCGCATCGGTTTGTGCTGTAGTTACCCAAGTAATATTCATTCCCTGAGATCGTTTAACACGATCTAAATCAACTTCAGGAAAGATTTGCTGATCATCTAAACCAAAGGAATAACATCCTCGTCCATCTCCTTTACAAGAGAATCCTCTAAAGTCTCGAATTCTTGGGGAGACAATATTGCAAAAACGGTCCATAAAGTCATACATACGGATTCCACGTAGAGTGACTTTTGCTCCGATGCCCTGACCCTCTCGTAACTTGAAGCCTGCGATAGAGTTTCTAGCTCTTGTTACCAAAGGTTTTTGACTAGAGATAACCGCCAATTCCTCTAAATGAGCCTGGAAAAGGTTTTTATCCTTTGCAGCCTCTGCAAGCCCCATGCTTATTACGATCTTCTTAAGAACAGGGATTTGCATTACATTTTCATACTGAAACTTATCTTGAAGAGTCTTTCTTATCTCTTCAGTATATAGTTTTTTTAACCTGCTCATATTAACCCTTTCTCTCTCTTACCGATCGGTATAATGAAGAACTTCCATCGGAATGCTTATTCCAAAGCTCTCGTCCTTTCTCTCTAACTTTGACAAACAGTCTAGCAGGCTGATTATCGATACTTAAACGTACGTTAGAAATATGGAGAGGAGCCTCAATATTAATGCGCTTCCCTTTAGGATTCTCTTGAGAGCGTTTAATATTTTTTACTCGGACATTGATTCCTTCAACGACAACCTTATCCTTTAAACAACGTAAAACTTTCCCTTGCTTACCTTTGTCGTTTCCAGCAAGCACATAAACAGTGTCACCGACACAAACACTACGTCTCTTCATACTATCTTACCTTTAAATCACCTCGGGAGCCAAAGAGCTAATCTTAACAAAGCCTCTGTCTCGAATCTCCCTTGCTATAGGCCCAAAAATTCTAGTTCCTTTAGGATTGCCTTTATCATCGATGATTACACAACTATTCGTATCGAATCTTAGTGTAGAACCATCTTTACGATGGATATCGTTTCGAGTCCGTACGATTACGGCCTTAACAACATCCCCCTTCTTTACGGAACTATCAGGCTCAACATCTCTTACAGAGCATACAATCACATCACCGACCGTTGCATAACGTCGACGAGATCCGCCTAGAACCTTGAAACACTTAACTTTCTTAGCCCCCGTATTATCGGCAACTTTTAACTGACTTTCTTGCTGGATCATAATTGCTAAACCACTACTAATTTACACGTCCGACAACCCGCCATCTCTTCGTTTTAGACAAAGGACGCGTCTCTTGGATTCGAACAGTATCACCTTCTTTCACATCCAACTCATTATGCGCATAATACTTGCTAGAATCCCTAACCACCTTAGCATATTGAGGGTGCGAGTATACCCTTTCGACTCGAACAACAACAGTTTTTTCCATTTTTGATGAGACTACTACACCAATTTTGGTCTTTCTACGGCCTCTCACATCACTAGCCATGGACTCTATCCTTTTTTTCTTGTTTTATTGTTAGAGCACGAGCAATGCTTTTCTTATACAGAGAAAACTGATGAGTTTTCACAACTTTATTCTGTAAAGCAGCTTCCGCACGCAAAGCGAAGAGAGCTTTTTTATTATCACGAATAAACTCATCCAACTCTTCAGAGCTCTTCTCTCTAAGCTCCGCTAATAAATTCTTTTTTGCTCCCATACTATACCCTTTCCACACGCTTAACAAATCGTGTTCTAATTCCTAACTTTGCAGCAGCTCTTCTCAAAGCATCCTGAGCATCTTCTTTCGAAACGTTTGCCACTTCGAATAAAATACGTCCGGGACGGACAACAACTACCCAGTGATCAGGAGCTCCCTTACCTTTACCCATTCGAGTTTCAGCAGGTTTTTTCGTTACACTCTTATCTGGGAAAACTCGAATCCAAACTTTCCCTTTACGTTTTAAATATCTGTTGATAGCAACCCTGCATGCCTCAATTTGGCGGCTGGTAATCCATCCTCTTTCCAGAGTCTGCATTCCAAATTCGCCGAAGTCAACAAACGTTGCTCCCTTACTCAATCCAGCAAACTGACCTTTCTGCTGCTTGCGAAATTTTGTTCGTTTAGGCATTAACATAATAATTCACACACCCTTATAACCTATCTGCACTACGCAGCAGCTGTTGAAGCAGCACCTGCATGATTAGCCGCAGGAACGGCCTTCTTTTCACTAAGATTAATCCAAACTTTTATGCCGATAATTCCATAAGTAGTCTCTGCAGACGCTGTAGCATAATCAATATCTGCTCTGAGCGTATGAAGAGGCACACGACCGTTCTTATACCATTCCGACCGAGCAATCTCAGCTCCAGCTAAACGACCAGAAACCTGAACTTTTACTCCCAAAGCACCTGCATCCATTACAGATTGCAAAGCCTTTTTCATTGCTCTTCTGAAAGAAACCCGTCTTTCTATCTGTTTGGCAATACCGTCTGCGACGAGCTGAGCGTTAAGCTCTGGGCGTTTAACTTCTGCAATCTCAACCCAAACATCTTTGCCTGTTAGCTTTTTCAGCTCGGCTTTCAGAGACTCTACTTCAGCCCCTTTCTTCCCGATTACTAATCCAGGTCTAGCAGTATGGATAGTAACTTCAATTTTACCGCTCATACGTTTAACAACGAATCCCGCAGCACCTTGACAAGAAGGTTTCTTCTTCAAAAATTCTCTAATTTTCACATCTTCAATGAGAAATTTTCCGAATTCTTGATTATTCCCATACCACAAAGATCGCCATTTCTTAGTAACCGCTGTGCGGAACCCTATTGGACATCCTTTTTGACCCATACCCTACTCCTACTGCCCTCTCTCGCCAACAATCACAGTTAGATGACTCGTGCGCTTCAAAATCGGGGCTCTTCCCCCACGACTCTTAGACTTCATTCTTTTGAACATTGGGCCGACATCAACCCGAACTTCTAGAACGCAAAGATTTTCACGTTTTATATTTTCATTGGACTCTGCATTTGCAATAGCGCCATCCAACACTTTTTTAAGGCATCTTCCAGCCTTCATCTGAGAAAAGCTGAGTTGCTGTTGAGCTTCAACAACACTACGGTTTCTCATCAATCCTGCAGCTAAACGAGCCTTTCTTGGCTGAACCCGTATGTATCGGGCTGTCGCTTTAAACATAACCTGTCTCCTTATGACTTACCCTTTTTTAACGGGATGGCTCTTAAACATTCTTGTTGGAGAGAACTCTCCCAACTTGTGTCCAACCATAGTTTCTGACACAAAGACCGTCAAAAATTTACGGCCATTATGAACCTCAAAAGTGTGCCCAATCATTTCAGGGGTAATCATAGAACGACGAGACCACGTTTTGATTGGAGTTTTCTTCTCCAAAGCGTTCATATCTCGGACCTTTTTGAGAAGGTGATGATCAACAAAAGGACCTTTTCTTAGCGATCTACTCATAATCCCTATTTCCTTCTATCCTTAACTATCCACTTATTACTCTTACGCTTATCACGAGTTTTCAATCCTTTCGTGACTTTACCCCAAGGGGTCTGGGAAATGTATCCGTTATGACGCCCTTCACCACCTCCGTGTGGGTGATCAACAGGGTTCATAGCTGTTCCTCGAACTGTTGGCCGAATTCCTTTCCATCGACGACGCCCAGCTTTACCGTCTACACACAGATTGTGATCTGCATTGGAGACCTCTCCGACAGTAGCTCGGCACATTTCATTCAACATACGAAATTCGCCAGAAGGCATCTTCAAAGTGACGTATCCAGCTGTTTTAGCGATGATCTGGGCTGAAAGTCCTGCAGAACGGACTAATTTACCCCCGGAGCCAGGTCTCATCTCCACGTTATGAACAGAAAGTCCCAGAGGGATGCTCTTAAGAGTCATGCAGCATCCAGTTTTGAAAGGACTTCCTTCTCCAGAAATCACACGATCGCCTCGCTTAATTCCTTTAGGAGCTAGAATATAACGCTTTTCTCCATCTACATAATTCAATAGAGCAATATAAGCAGAACGGTTTGGATCATACTCCACAGAAGCAACCTTCGCTTCAATACCGTCTTTATTACGTTTGAAGTCGATCACTCTATAATGACGTCTTACTCCTCCTCCACGATGGCGGCAGGAAATATGTCCTAAATTATCTCGTCCTCCAGAGCTCTTTTTGAAAAAAGAAAGCTTTTTATTTGGACGAACACTTCTTCTAGAACTAGATCCCTTTAACTCTCCTTGAGTAGTAAGCTCATCAAAAGAAGGCAGAATTAACTGTCTCGTCCCGGGAGTTACTGGCTTAAACTTTTTAAACATGTTATTCTTCTCTTCCTTCTTTACTAACCAATAGAGTGACCATCAACAAAAGTCACAATAGCCTTCTTAAACCCTGCGGTTCTTCCTTTTCTTCGGCCTCGGAATATTCTTGTAGGTTGAGGTTTAACACACATGGTGTTTACTTTTTTAACCTTCACACCTTTAGCAGAATAAATTGCTTCTATGGCTTCAGCAATCATAGGCTTCGTGGCGTCCCCAGCAACAATAAATATGTACTTAGGATCTTTGCAGAAACTGCCTTTCTTTTTACCTTCTCCGTCTCCGAGACTCAAACCTTCCAACATCTTTGCCTTCTCGGTCACATAATGTCTTTTGACAACATCATAAGGATCTTTCATATCCTAGCTTCCCCTTTAATCTTTTGTTGTAGAGACAAGACTCTCGACAAGCAATTCTAAAGCCTTTTCTGAAACCACAATATTTCTAGCAGCGGCAATATCGTACCCGCTGATATTCTCTCCGTAAGTAAATCCTCTTACAGCAGACAAATTACGCACACTCAGTCTCAAATTCTCATTGCTTCCAACATGAGCTAAGCCGTCAACGAACAATACCCCACGGCATTCTACGTTGCATTCTTTTAAGAATCTTAAAGCTTCTTTTGTCTTAGGAGCATCCAAGCTGCTAACAAACACAGAGTTCTCTGCAACAATCAGCTTGCCTGTTTGAATTTTTTGAGCCAAAAGCAACCGAATAGCCGCTCTTCTCTCTTTTTTGTTGATACGAATATGCTGATCAAATTTTGGCTTAGGACCGAAAACAATCCCTCCTCCTCGGAATTGAGGAGCTGCCAAGCAACCTTGACGGGCATTCCCCGTCCCTTTTTGTCTAAAAGGCTTTTTAGTGGAATGGCTAACTTCCGATCGTCCTCTTGTGCAAGCGCTCCACTGACGTTTGTTGGCCTGAATGGCCACTAGATAATCTTTTACTGACTGCTCTTTCCCTTCAGTAAAGAAGGCATCAGGCAATTCAAACTTCCCCGACTCTTTTCCAGAAAAATCAAATTTTGATAATAGAACCATTAGGACCTCTACCCCTCTACTCCGCAAGAACGCTTCACAACAACAACGGATCCTTTAAAACCAGGAATTGCTCCCTTAACGAGCATTACCTTTCTATCCAAGTCAACTTTTACGACTTCTAAATTCTTGACCGTAACCCGATCACATCCCATGTGACTTGGACGTTTACTTCCGGGGAAACATCGGCCAGGAGTAGATCGCATCCCAGTAGATCCTGCATGACGATGAAATCCAGAACCGTGGCTTTTTGGTCCTCCTCGGAAACCAAATTTTTTCATCACCCCTTGGAAGCCTTTACCCTTAGAAATTCCACAGATGTCAACGTTAGATACTCCGTCGAAAATTTCTAACCCAAATTCATCGCCTAAAGAAACAGACTGAACAGCCTCTTCTGAAACGACAACTTCTTTTAAAACACGACAAACACGTCCTCCGGACTTCTTAAAATGTCCGAGTAGTGCTTTGGAGAAACGCTTTTCAATGGTTTTTTCTGGAGCTTGGACTACATCAGCTCCCATTTGAACAGCATTATAACCATCTGAAGATGCGGTTTTCAGCTGGGCAACAACGTTTGCATCTACGCTAATTACTGAACACGCAACAAGATTTCCATTCTTATCGAAGACATGCATCATGCCTTCCTTTTTCCCTATTAGGCTAAGCTGAGACCGCATATTTAATTACCTTATCACACAACTTGACAACGCTTCACAGACCGCCCCCGGTGCCTAATTACACTTTTAGCAAACGGCCATGCCCTCCATCCTGCAAGAGCGATTTCCACGACAAAGAAAACGCGGCTCCTTAAAGCAAACAAAGGCGGCGAATGGGCAATGGTATATGACCTGCGACATCCACACAAGAGATTTTTCTTGACGCTAAGAAATCCCACACCAAAAATCGCAAAAACAAAGCCTGAAAAATCGTTCTAGGTTTTACTAGTGGAGCTTCCTTGGAAGAAAACTTATAACGCTTATCCAAGAAAATTAAAGGGACAGATTATCAAAGGAAGACGATTTTTACAATAAGAAAAGCTAAGCACTTTGTAGATAAAAAAGGCTGTTTCTTTTTAGAAACAGCCTTTTTCTTAAGAAATTTAAAAAATCCCTTATGCTCTGGCGCAGAAAGTGCACAATCCAATAATTGCAGAAGTGAACGTACATCCAGCAGCCACAATCGCACGAATACCCATTGTAATAGGCAGCGGCACCAATTTGAAAACGTCGGCAACGCATTCCAAAAACTTCTCGAGCATAGTGAGGAGTGCATACTTGATGCGCGTGAACGTCTTGGCTTTCTCTCCAGCGACTTTCTTCTCGCAAGCATTTTCCTCTCCCAGCACTTCGAGTAACGACTCTTCTCTCGCAATACGAGCGCAGCGGGCTTCGCAATCTGCTCTTTCCGCACTGATAGCGAGTCCAGCACCCACCACAGACGCTGCATGGTTAGCCGCCATAATATAGCTAACAGAAGATCCCATATTTGCTTTAGTTTGGGAAGAAAGAAACGGTTTTGCCAGCATTTTGTTGACAAACAGAATCGGACGGATAGCTCCGAATGTCGCGAGGTAGGTAATTCCTCCGATGATGCTACAGACAGCCGCAGCCGCTCTGCGCTTATGAGACACACAAAGATCTGCTGTGAGCCCCTCATCCCCTTCTTGCGTTTTCTGACTAGCAGCTTTCATGTGAGAGAAGAAGCTTTGCGCACTTTGAACTGTTCCTGGCAACGCTCCGTTAAAGGCATTCCCTAAAGCGACAACAGTTCTCGCATCCCCTAATCCTTTGGACACTTGGGAAGCTGTAATGTGTGCGGAAGAGCCCGCGCCTCCAGCTTGTTCCAAAATATTTGCGGTCAATTCGGCAGCAGACTTGGCAACCTTAATAGTCTTATCCATTCCCTTCGTCTCATTTACTACCCTTGCCATTTTATTGTTGGGCTGTGTAAAAAAAGCTTTTAGAGCATTCCCTGTACCAGACCCTAAACGTCCGCATATAGAAGCCATATTCACCTACCTGCTTCAAAATTATGTACATACAAAATTTAGAGAGACATTGTACCACTTCTATTACTTAAACCGAAAAAGGAAAACGCAGCAAACCCTTCTAGAAAGGCCTCTCAGACCCAAAATAAAAAAATATTTTGACTATCTAGAGGCGTCAAATCTTTTTTAGAAAAGCTTTGAAACCAACCTTGATTGGCCGTTAAAAAAATCTTTTGCTTTCATCAAAGCTTTTCCTTCTGGCTGAACCATACGCAATCGCAAAGCTCCTTGACGGCAAGCGATCAGCAAATCCTCTCCAGAAACTCCAAGGACTTCACCTGGATCTCCATAATTGCCAGAGAAAGATTCCATTCTAGCAGAGAGCACTCCGAGACGGCGAGCCCCTTTCCCTTGGGATAGATAGCGAGTCCAAGCGCCCGGAGCAGGCGAGACTCCCCGGATATGCGCGTACACTTGAGAAGCTGGAGCATCCCAATGAATCCCTCCCTCTTCCTTAGTTAATTTAGGAGCCAGCGTAGCCATCGCTTCATTTTGAGGAACATGGCGCACTGTTCCGGCCTCAATCTCTTGTAAAGTCTTTAACAAAAGCTCTCCACCAGAGGCGGCTAAAGCTTCCGCTAACCCCCCTGCAGTCATATCTTCGCCAATGGCTACATAATTCACATTAGCTATATCCCCAGTATCCATCCCAGCGTCCATACGGATCACCGTGTTTCCAGACAGAACTCCGCCATCCATAATACAACGCTGAATAGGAGCTGCTCCGCGATATGCGGGTAGTAACCCAGCATGAAGATTATAACAACCGTATGTAGGGATATCTAAAAGCTCCTGCTTTAAAATCACCCCGTATGCGACGACAATAAAAACATCAGCCTGCCATTCTCGTAATTGAGCAAGAAAAGCGGGATCCGTAGTCTTAATGGGTTGAAGTAAAGGAATATTTTTAGACAAGGCTAACTGTTTTACTGGAGAACTAATCAGCTTAGACGAGCGTTTTTGCGGTTTATCAGCTCGCGTAACAATACCGACAATATGAGTATGTGCATCCAAAAGTGTTTTTAAAACAGTAGCCGCAAATTGGGGAGTCCCCAGATAAACGACTCTAAGACTCAACGAAAGCTCCTTCTTTTTTATCTATCGGCTCTTCTAAAGATGCTTCGCAATCCACGCCTCTCTCTATACCTCGTTTGCTTGGCTGCCGACAAAATTCAACGAAATGGCGCACTTCAGGGACTTCTCCAAAATCTTCTAATACGCTCTCCAAAGAGGCTTGGAAAGACTCGTCCGAGCGGAAAACCCGTTTAAAAGTCTTAATCAATGCCAGACGGGTTTCAAAAGATACCTGCCGCCGTTGCAATCCAACCTTGTTGATTCCCCCTAGAGCATAGGGATTGCCTGTCCCTATAGTGAAAGGCGGGATATCACGACGAATACCGCTCATAGCTCCGACCATTGAGTAAGAGCCTATACGAACAAACTGGTGCACACCCACCATGCTACCTATAGTTACGCAATCTCCTACTTGCACATGCCCGGCAAGCTGTACATGCGTACTAAATACAACATTATTCCCTACAGAGCAGTTGTGTGCGATATGCGCCCAAGGCATAATTAAACAATTATTCCCTATAGAAACTGTAGTCCCCTCAAATGTAGAGGAGGTAATCATAGCAAACTCACGAATTTCGCAATGCTCACCAATTTCAACAAAAGTCTTCTCGCCCTTAAATTTCAGATCTTGCGGCTTATTTCCGATCATTGCAGAAGGCCAAACTGTTGTTCCTCGGCCAATGGTTGTGAACCCGTCGATATATGCGTAAGATTTGACCACTACATCATCGCAAAGCGTTACATTCTTTTTTACAATAGCATAGGGCTCTATCGTCACATTATTTCCAATCCGCGCTCCATCTTCCACAATCGCTGTAGGATGAATGTTGGTCATACGCTTCCTCTTTATATGGACTCTTTTTTAACAAGAACAAAGCTGAGCTCTCCTTCAGCGACTACCTGAGAACCTACAAAGGCTTGTGCAAAAGCCTTCCCACCTTTAGCCGAGATTAAAGAGAACTCGGCTTTCAAGGTTAATACGTCTCCAGGTTTAACAGGCTGACGGAATTTTGCTTTCTGGATACCTAAGAACAAAGCGATCTTTTTATCTCGATCGTTTTCCAATATAATCCCTAACAACACTCCAGCAGCTTGAGCCAAAGCTTCCAGTATTAAAACTCCGGGCATGATAGGAGCTCCAGGAAAATGTCCCGCAAAAAAAGGTTCGTTAATTGTTACATTTTTCTGAGCCACTACCGAACGAGTGTTTAAATCGTAAGAAAGAATTTTATCCACCAATAAAAAGGGATACCGATGGGGAAGTAAATTTTGTATGTCCTGTATACCTAACACGGGCTTTTCATTCATTTGACTAACTCCTGTTCATGCTGCAACGCCTCTAAAATTCTGTTCCCCAATGCAATATTGGAAGAATGCCCCGATCCCACGGCAATAACATGTGCTAAAAAAGGCGTTCCAACTAAAGACAAATCTCCTATTAGATCTAGTATTTTATGGCGAACAGGCTCATCAGGGAAACGCAGCTTACCCAAGCTAATCACGCCATCGTCTTTAAATAATACGGCATTACCTACACAGCCCCCTCCTATCAACCCTTTTTCCATGAGGAAGCAGAGTTCGCTGTACAAAGCAAACGTCCTGCAAGGAGCGATTTCCTTACGAAAAGATTCTTCGGAAATAACCAAGGAACGATATTGCGTGCCTATCGTAGAGTTATGCGAATAGTGCAGGGTATACGAAATTTTAAACTCATCCGAAGGAAATGCTGCTAAAATCGTATCCTGATACTGATAATAGACAGGATGAGCAAGCCTTGCGATCTGGACCGTCTGCTCCTGCTCTTGAATCCCTGCCTGGTCTATCAGGTCCATAAACACCTGAGCACTACCATCACCTATGGGGATTTCATCTTCGCTGCAATAGATACGCACATTATCCACTCCGAAGGAGTAGAGCGATGCCAACAAGTGTTCTACCGTAGATATAACACTACCATCTAAAGACAATGTGGTGCTACGTCCCGTTCCACAAACATTCGCCAATCGAGCGGGAATATACTGTTCAGAAGCTGCATGATGAGAGAAAACTACGCCTGTATTTTCCTCTGCGGGCTCTAGAGTAAGCATCGCAGCTTTTCCAAAATGCACTCCCACCCCGGAATAGCATACCTTACGCTTTAACGTTCTCTGAGCTCGACCTAACATGCAAAACCCTGACAAAGAGACCCCGTATATTATCCTTTTTTTTTTTTAGCAAGCAAGCGATATCAAAAAATTACTACCTAGTTCTAAAACACTTGCTATCTCAAAAAAATGTTTGTGGTGGGGTCTCTTTCTTTTTCCTATAAAAATAGGCAATCGCTCCGATAACCGAACAAACTGCAATCAGTAACAGAGGAGCATCACCCAGCCTTGCATATACAGTATGATAACTGTAAAGAGGGACGGAAACTTGGAGTACTCCTGTAGAAACTGGGCAAGTTCTCGATTCCCAGGGAAGTATGCCGACAATTCTACCCAAAGAATCCACTGCAGCAGAAACTCCTGTGTGACAGGCGCGAATACAAGGTATACCCAACTCTTGATTACGTAACATGCCATGATAAAAATGTACTAGAGGCAGCCTTGAACGCGGATACCAACCGTCATTAGTAAGATTTACTAAAATATCGGCTTGTTGCCTTTTGTAAGGGCGAATTGCATACCCAAATGTCTCCTCATAACAAATAGAGATCCCAGCTTTTATTCGCTCTGTTATATTCACAACTCCAGAAAACTCTCCTGGCAAACGTTGAAAGGGAAGAGCAAATTCTGGGAAAAAGGTTTGACACAAGGAAAAACCTATTTTCCCTCCAGGGATGTACTCACCTCCAGGAACAAGAATCCGCTTATCATAGCTAGTTATTTCCCCTTCTCGCGATACGCATTCAGCAGCATTATACAAATGCAGTATTCCCCCTTTATTTTCCCATCGTTCCATTCCCATGATAACGGTGCATTGATAACGTTCAGCTATCGCTTGGATCCAATCCAAATTTGTGAAAAACTCGCCCCAAGATTTGTTAGGAAGCAAACTTTCTAATACAGGCTGATTTTCATGAAGAGTATAGGCTTGTCTATGTAAGCCAAAAGGAACACTTACTTCTGGGAAAACGATCACATCTACAGGAGTTTGAATAGTCTGGCACAAAGAAACCAAACCTCTCCAAATAGCACTAGCCGTCCTCCCTGCATGCATATGAGGACTATATCCAGGCTGCACGATGGCAACTCGAAGCACTTCAGAGTCGGAAAAATGCTTCTTTAGGTATTCGTAATGCGCTCCGCCTAACAGATAAGGGAACGCGCACAACGTCAACCATAAACCTTTGGAAAAAGAGTGTTTTAATAAACATGCTGCAAAACAGCATATATTGGCAGCAATAACTAGAAAGCTTTGTCCAGCCCATCCAAAAAAGCTGCCGAATTGCCGGCCATAGGCTGTCGCTGTAAGAGGCCAGCCAATAAAATCAAAAGAAACTCCTGAAAGCAACCCATAATAGCGTATTGCTTCTATCGCCACCCAAACCCCTGGAAGCCAAACAAGAGCTCCCCTATATTGCTTGCGACAACACCACACAACCAAACAAGAAAAACTAGCAAATAGGGTGGCGAGATAAGAAAGCAGTATACCCCAAACAAAATAGATGCTTGTCCCTACATAAAGATCTTCAAGCATCCAAGAGAAATGAGCGCCTTCGACAGTCCAAGTCCAAATAAAAGCGATGCACCAAACTTTCTTCCAAGATAATTGCTCTACTAAAGCAAAAAGCCCAGCCCAAAGTAAGCTGTAACCGCAAATACAACTAACAACAGAAGCTACAACACTTACATCCGGCTGAGCCAAACAGACCAGCACCCAAGAAAGGATGATGTATGACACAAGTTTAAACACTAAAGGGACTCCCTTACTAGCTTACATTCAAGATGAGAGAAAAAGAATCCCCTTAGAAGTTACTTAAAGTTTTAAGCGCAAAGCTCTTCTCTGGTCTGCTTCCCTAAACCGGCGTATTTCTTCCTGACTTTCAGGGATTAACTCTGGAACTTCCACAGGGGAATTGTTTTTGTCTACCGCAACGAAAGTAAAGTATGCTGAGGTGATATGGCGATGTTCCTGCTTATAAATATTTTCTGCCCAGACTTTTACGCCCACTTCTAAAGAGGTTCTCCAAGACCGATTCACGGAAGCGCAGCAAATCAAATTTTCGCCCATATAAGCAGGAGCATAAAAACGCATAGCATCTACAAAAGCAGTTACACAAATACTTTCGCAATGCCGTTCGGCAACCACTAATGCCAATCGATCCAACAGGCTCATCAATAGCCCACCAAAGATCGTGTTATTCGTATTTAAGTCGTTAGGGAATATTTTATAGATGTGATCGGTTATACAGCTGGCAGAAACTTTTTTCCTTTTATCTTCTTTATTATCCTTCCTCACATCACCCTTCTATATGAGTCTAATAGCCTCTATCTTGACTAGTCTCAGAGTTACAGGCCCACCTCTACTCCCCAGTCATCTCTGTAATGGATAGTAGTCTCGATATAGAAGAAAATCAAGAAATTCCTTGGAGGATTACAATCCTAAAAATGGGTTGTTTGCCTGAGCAAATCCGGTACCCTTTTTCCGTGATTTGATCTCACTACGGATAGAAAAAAGTAGATCTTGGTCAAAATCCATTTTTGAAGCCCACAGTAGATATTCTAATGGAATATCTGTAAACAACCGCCCTTTATACTTCCCTAACGGCATGTATTTCATTTTAATAGGCTTAGACAAAATGTGTGTCACCTGCGACAGCGTACGGAACCGCTTAGTTAAGTGTTTGAATACCTTAACATTCATTTCCACATCTTTCATAGCTCGATGATTTCCTTGATGAGGAACATTGAAATGCCTTGCTAAAGCTTCTAAAGAATTATTCGGACTATCTCCATACTCTTTAGCTAGACGTAAAGTATCTATCACATAATGATGCTTAGGAAGCAGAGTTTCCCCTAAACGTTCGCTTTCCTGGGAAAGAACTTGTAGATCAAATCCTACATGGTGCCCGACGATATGATCTCTTTCCTTAAAGAAACCCTTAATTCTAGAGAACACCTCACCAAACTTTGGCTTATCCCTTAACATGGCATCAGAAATCTTATGAATCTTTTGAGATTCTGCTGAAACAGCTCGCTCCGGATGAATAAGAAACTCTACTGAATCAATAATTTCATCAAATGTAAACCGGATTGCAGCAAATTCAATCACGCGATCCTTTTTTACATCCAATCCCGTTGTTTCACAATCTAAACAAACGAACTCAACATCCTTCAATAGTACCACGCGCTAATCGTTCTCCATAAAAAAGCTCAAATCACAACTGTCTGTGACTCCTATACTTACTTCTCTTTGTGCATCCGTAAGCGAGCGCATCTGCACACAAACACTTTTGCGGAATTGTGGAAGCAAATTCACGGCTTCTGGCCATTCGACACAAATAAGATCTTCTTCCTCTGCGTCTTGGAAAAGATCTGCTCCGTTCTTAATATCCATCGTCTCAAGACGATACAAATCATAATGGCAAACTCTGCGCCCACCTGCTTCATAAACATGAAGCAAAGCGAAAGAGGGGCTAGCCACCTGATCGACAGCTGCCTCCCCTAAAAACCCTTGAACGATCCCTCTAACAAACTCTGTCTTTCCTGAGCCGTAGTCCCCTGATAATAAAACAACCATACCAAGAGTTAGGTCCCGACCAACCCTAGTAGCTAAGTCTATAGTCTCTTCACACGAGTGAGTTACTCTTCTGTATCTACCCATTGGCTAATGTACTTATGAAACGCTGTGTCATCCGCAAGGCTTTCGACAAACTCAGCGATCTTTTCCTCCTCTAAAGCATCTTGTAATAGAGTCAAAAATGAGCTTTCTAATTGGAACTTATTCTGATTTTGTACTTCTTCGAGAGTCATAGGACGTAAGTAAGAAGTTTTAAAATCCTCCAAGAGAGTTGGTAAACTGTGGAACAACTTCCCTGTTACTGCAGAAGCATAGACAGTCTTAATGATTGGTTCCTTTGGCGGAACAATGTAGGCTCTGATCACTTCAGGATCATCGGATACTAAAAAACGTTTGACAGCTACACCACTCTGACGCTCTCTATTCTGAGGGCAAGAAGAAAGCCAGTCATAAATAGCATCCTGAGGGTTTGCGTAGACGTTATCAGCAAAAACCTTCCCAGTAAACGGACAAATGTAAATACGCTTTGTCTGCTCATTCACCTCTGGTTTACCAGAAGAAATTTGAATCTCTGTTTCTCTCCAGATCTTCTTGTCCGCCTCTAACAGCTGAATCGCATCTTCTGCGCTTTTAAAAATGATTTTATCCCGAACAAAAACAACCGGACTCAAGTGCAAAGACTGCTCTAAATAAAACAAGTACGTTGCTAACAATTCTGGGGATTTTTGCTTTTTCAAAAACTGGAGAAGTTTTTGTTTGATACTTCCAGAAATATTCATACTTATCCTTACTTTTTTCAGTTGCTTAATGGCAAACTGATTCTTCTTTTAATCACTAGCCTCCTTCTAAAGGGAAGCCTTTCCGCCCATATCCCTGTTCTCTACCTACTCTCACTTCCTTGCAAAAGTATTTTTACAAAAAGCAAAACAGGCCTAACCTCCCCATGCTCTAGGGGTAGGGGCATCCTGAATCGACTACATGCTATCATGATTTTCCGTTAGGCACAAGCTCATTACGTTTTTCAATAAGACTTTGAATTCAAATGAAAAACTTCTATGTCGAGCAAGAAAATCATTTCTCTAAAGCCCTTCGTACTAAGGGCTCAAAAATTTTTGTTTCTATATAGCCTTGTCCTTTAGGTTTGTAAAGAGAACTTAGAAGATGTTTTTATAGCCACCAAAAGAACATTCTGTTGAGCTTAACCTTTTATTAAAACAGCTTTCTCTCTATACTGGCCTCTCATGCAGCTATGGCGGAACCGGTAGACGCGCTAGATTCAGGTTCTAGTGAGCTTTTGCTCATGGAAGTTCAAGTCTTCTTAGCTGCAAACTTCTTTTCAACAAACGCCCGGGACAGGGGCATCTGTCTTGACTTTTTCGTAGAGGTTATGGCTAACTGGCCTTTCAGAACACGGCTAGCCCCGTTTGCTTGCGGTTCTTAGGGAAGCCCTGAAACCTCCTAGCAAGGATTTACATAGATTTTAAATTAGGAACAAGTTTTATGGTCCAAGTTGTATCTCAAGAAAACTTCGCTGATAGCATTGCTTCAGGACTAGTCCTTATCGATTTTTTTGCTGAATGGTGTGGCCCTTGTAAAATGCTGACCCCAGTACTCGAAGCTTTGGCAGCAGAACTTCCTCACGTCACTATCCTAAAAGTGGATATTGATTCTTCCCCTAGACCTGCAGAGCAATACAGTGTTTCCTCTATCCCAACGCTGATCCTCTTTAAAGATGGAAAAGAAGTGGAGCGCAGCGTTGGACTCAAAGACAAAGATTCTTTGATCAAGCTTATTTCCAAGCATCAGTAGATGCTCTCTTCTCTAGAAAAGGCCGAGAAATTCTCGGCCTTAACATGATTCAAAATAATGTTTTGTAGTTTTGCCGAGCGACTTCATACATAACTATCCCTACTGAAGTAGCTAAATTCAGGGATCGAGTCCCTTCAATCATAGGAATGTATAAACACTGAGACGAATAAGCATCCAAGACGGTCTGCGGCAATCCTTTTGATTCTGCTCCAAAGATATAGGTTCCATCTAAAGGCAACTCTCTCTCCCCATAATAGGAGGAACCCTTTGTAGTTAGACAAAAAATGCGCTCTTTAGGCACCCCTAAAAGAGCTTCTTCTAAAGAATCTACCACGGATAAAGAAAGCCGTTCCCAATAATCCATTCCGGCTCTCTTCACAAATTTATCTGCTAAAGAAAAACCTAAGGGCCGAACTAATATAAGTTCAGCCCCCAAAGCCACACATGTCCTACCAATATTCCCTGTATTCTGAGGGATATCTGGATTGTGAAGAACGATGCGCATAAAAAATCCTAACGACTATTCTGTAACAGATACATTATCGTCGTTTGCTTCAATTAACTTCACTTCAAAAATGAGTAGAGAGTTTGGAGGTAATTGTCCAGCTGTTCCGTAAGCTAAATCTGGATGTATGTAAAGAACTCGAACCTCTCCTTCTTTCATACCTTGCATACCTTGGGAAAATCCAGGAATTACTTTGGTCAAAGGCAGTAAAATGGGCTCTTTATTCTTCTCTGAAGAATCAAAAACCTTCCCATCGATGAAGCTCCCTGTATAGTGAAGCAAAGCTGTAGGCTTCCCAGAAAGAACCCGTCCTGTACCCTCTTTCACAACACGGTACTGTAACTTATTAGGCTCTAACTCAATAACCCCAGCCTTCTCTTTATTTTCTTTTAAGAATTTTTCTGCAGAAGCTAAATTTTCCGAGCATTTTGCTTCGAAACTAGCTTTTTGTACTTCTGCCATTTGTTTTTCATATTCTGTGTCTGTTAAAGGAGCACTCTGTCCATCTATTTCAGATTGCATCCCTTTAATCACTTCAACAAGATCTAACGAAAAATCTTCCGTTCGGCTCAACTGACGAGACAATAAATGCCCAAAAGTTCTTGATAACTTTTGATTGTCTGTCAATGCAGAGTCTTCTACCATGCTTTTCTCCGTAGCCGATGTTTGCGAACCGCCTCCGTTATCACATCCTACGATAGGCAGAGCGACTGCAAACATAAGCATCCAACTTAATATATTCTTCATTCGTTTCTTCCTCAGTTGCACCTGATTTTCTCAGATGTGCTTTTTTGAAAACCGTTTCCTAGGTGAAAGACATCCACCCTTATCACATGCTGTAAAAAAAAAGCCCGTTTTCCCAACCTCTAGAGCAAAAACGATATTATAGTTTCAACCCCAGTTCTTTTAATTGAATCGGCAAAATTTCTGAAGGTGCCGACATCATCAAATCTCCTGCTTTCTGTGTTTTAGGGAACGCAATCACTTCTCGAATAGTTTCCGCTCCTGTTAGAACCATCATAATACGATCTAATCCCAGAGCAATCCCTAAATGTGGAGGAGTCCCAAAACTCAACGCATCAATAAAAAACCCGAACTTCTCTTTTACACTTTCTTGCGACAGCTTTAATAAAGCAAATATTTTATTTTGCAAATCTGGATTATGTATACGCTGAGAACCAGAAGCAATTTCATAACCATTTAACACCAAATCATAGCTCGATGAACGAACAGCAAAAGGATCTGAGTCTAAAAGCGAGATATCCTCGTCTAATGGAGCTGTGAAAGGATGATGCTCTGGACATAACTCGCCTTCCTCTTTAGCAAAAAGCGGGAAGTCCGTGATCCATACAAAATTATATTGCGTTGAATCATAAAGTTGACGCTCTCTCGCAATCAACCTACGCAAATGATCTAATGCCTGGTTAGCAACAGCCTCTGGAGCTGCTATTAACAATAAAATATCTTGGTCTTTTGCCTCAAAAGCTTCAAACATTTCTTGGAATACGTCTTCCGAAGCGAATTTGGCAACATTAGACGATACACCCCCGTCTTGTTTTTTAATCCATACTAACCCCATAGCTCCATAGCGCTTAACGAAATCTGTATAGATATCTAACTGCTTTCTAGACATATCTGCTCCGCCCGGAACACAAAATCCTTTAACTGTCCCACCGTAAGCTAATTGATCTAAGAAAATCGAGAATGTGAATTTGCGTGCATATTCACAACAATTTTTGAGGCGCAAGCCGAAACGTAAATCTGGTTTGTCCGTTCCATAGGAGTCTTTAGCTTCTTGATACGTCATTCTCAGGAAAGGCGCCTTTAATTCAATCCCTTTCACAGCAAATAAACGTGCAACAAGCTCTTCTACCACTGGAAAGAGATCCTCTGGCCCACCAAAGCTCATTTCCATATCGATCTGTGTAAACTCAGGTTGACGGTCCGCACGCAAATCTTCATCACGGAAACAGGTCGCTATTTGGAAATACCGATCCAAACCTCCAACCATCAAAATCTGTTTAAACAACTGTGGAGACTGTGGAAGAGCATAAAAATTCCCTGGATAGATACGGGAAGGGACTAAGTAGTCTCTTGCTCCTTCCGGAGTAGATTTTCCTAAGATAGGCGTAACTACCTCTGTAAAACCTTGTTCATCCAAATACTGTCTGCAAGCTAACATAACTTTATGTCGGCACATTAATCTGTCCAAAATATCGCCACGGCGCATATCTAAATAGCGATAAGTTAACCGCAGTTCTTCGTTTACATTAATGTGTTCATCAGAAATGGAAAAAGGAAGATTCTGTGCCCGAGACAACACTTCCAAGGAAGAAACCTCTACCTCAATAGAACCTGTAACCAAATTCGGGTTCTCCATCCCCTCTAGCCGAGCACAAACAAGTCCTTCCACACAAAGCACCCACTCTGAACGGACTTGATCCATAAGCTGATGAAGTTCTGGGTTTTCCTCTTGCCGACACACTATCTGAGTAATCCCAAAGCAATCTCGCAAATCAATGAAAACAACTCCCCCATGGTTACGGTAACGATGCACCCACCCAGACAAACGAACATGTTCCCCCACATGATCAAGGGACAACTCATTACATTTATGCGTTCTGTACTTCATAAACCAACCTTTGTTCTACATCTTGTTGAGCCCCTGAGAAGCTTTGATGCAAAGACATATCTTTAACTATAAATTGTTTCGTTGCTAATTCTTGTTCGCCTAAGAGACAAACAAAACTGACTTGTTGATCGGCAGCATCTTTAAGAGACAATTTAGGCTTCTTATGGCTCCAATCTACTTCTGTTGCAATGCCTAGGTTACGTAAACGATTTGCCCATGAAAAACAAAATGCATCTGCCTGCTCATCCATAGGAATTAATCGCAACCGTCGCGTAGAGGTCGATAAAGAGTTTCCTTGCTCTAATAGCGTTTGGATTACTCTTTCCAATCCCACTCCAAAACCAAAAGCTGGCATAGAAGGGCCTCCAGACTGCGCAACCAATTCATCATAACGCCCGCCGCCTCCCAATGCATAGGAGTGCTCTCCCACAACAGTCACCGCTTCAAATACAAGATCCGTATAATAATCCAACCCTCGAACTAGCCTTGGATTGATTGCAAAAGAAATCCCTAAAGCCTTTAATTGGGCTAATACTGCATCAAAATAGCTTAAATCCCGATCATCTATGTAATCCAAAATTGAGGGAGCTTTTTCAATGAATTCCTGGTCTTCTGGCTCCTTAGAATCTAATATACGCAATAAGTTCGCATGATATCTTTCTTGACTCAGAGGCGATAACCGGTCTAGATCCTTACGGAAGAACTCCCGCAAAGCTTCGTCATAACGAGCCCGAGTCTTTTGCCCTCCTAAAAAATTCACATGGATTTGCATATGCTGAAGCCCGACCGCTGCATAAAAATCCCATAACAGAGAGAGCACCTCCGCATCTCGTAAGGGGTGCCGCACACCGATAGCTTCTAGACCGAACTGATGATGCTGACGGTAACGTCCAGATTGTTGCCGCTCGTAACGAAACATGGGCAAAATATAATAAAACTTATTATCTTTGCGCATATCAGCAGAATGATCCAACAATGCACGAACAACTGCTGCAGTCCCTTCTGGACGCAAAGTCAAAGAACGTCTTTTTTTATCTAAGAAGGTATAAACTTCCTTTTTTACAATATCACTGTACTCTCCGACGCGTAAAAAAGTCTCTGTCTTTTCAAAAACTGGAGTTCGGATCTCATCAAATCCATATAAATTACAAATACGATGGGCTGCATGCTCAACACGTTTCCATAGAGAAGAATTTCTCCAAAGATTTTTTGGGCTTGTTACATAGGGAAAAATATCAAAAACGCCTTTTGGCAATGCATTACTCATTGTGTATAACCGGACTATTCTCACGAAAAATGTTTCGTGATCTCACCTTTTTAAAGTTCTTTTTTTGCGCAAAGAACGAGACCACCATGTTACACCAAAAGAGTTTTCAGGACTACTCGAAAACCTGCTCCTTTTCTCTCTATTATTTCTTTTATTTGACACACCTTACTCTCCGCTTATCCATCCACAATACGCCGCATCCTCACCCCTACTCCCTCTCTTTACACAGCAAACGTATTGTCTTCTAAAAGCTATTAAGCTAAATGAAAGGAGTATTGACGACATTACTACAATTGTCCAATATGATGCCCGGGCTGGTCTAGCCTAGACTGATAGCAAAAAACGAGGTCTTAGAAGCTGATACTTTCGTCTCAGTATGCATTTGTATTTTTCTTAAGCTTCTAGAGCAAACACACTTGAATCGAGCTAACACCTATGAATCTATGGACCAAAATTTTTCAGCCTCCTTGCCACATTAAAGAAATCAGTGACCCGGAGTTGGTTAAAAAGCAGTACAAGTACTGGAGAATGCGTATCTTCTACAGCATGTTCTTGGGGTACGTGTTCTTCTACTTTACAAGGAAAAGCTTTACTTTTGCCATGCCAACCTTGATCGCTGATCTCGGGTTTGATAAAGCTCAGCTAGGGATTATCGGTAGTACTCTCTATATCACTTACGGCATTAGTAAATTTGTAAGCGGTGTCATGTCTGACCAGTCCAATCCTCGCTATTTCATGGCTATTGGATTGATTATTACTGGTATCTCTAACATCTTCTTTGGTCTCTCTTCTACAATCCCTCTGTTTGTATTGTTCTGGGGAATTAACGGTTGGTTCCAAGGATGGGGATGGCCTCCATGCGCACGATTGTTAACTCACTGGTATTCCAAATCAGAGAGAGGAACCTGGTGGAGCGTTTGGAGCACTTCTCATAATATAGGGGGAGCGTTGATCCCTGTTCTTACCGGAGTTGCTATTGACTACACGGGGTGGCGCGGCGCTATGTTTATCCCAGGGATTATTTGTATTATCATGGGATTTATCTTAATCGATCGTTTGCGAGACACTCCGCAATCACTCGGGCTCCCCGCTATAGAAAAATTTAGAAAAGAAGAGGATGCGCATCCACATGAAGAAACAACTGCAGATATCTTAGAGGAAGAGGCAGAAAGAGAGCTCTCTACAAAAGAAATCTTGTTTACTTACGTACTATCTAATAAATGGCTATGGTTTCTGTCTTTTGCCTCCTTCTTTATTTATGTGGTTCGCATGGCAGTAAATGATTGGAGCGCTCTCTATCTAATCGAAACAAAAGATTATTCCACAGTAAAAGCAAATCTCTGCGTATCTTTGTTTGAAATTGGCGGATTATTTGGTATGCTATTAGCGGGCTGGCTATCCGACACGATTTCCAAAGGAAAACGTGGACCAATGAACGTAGTCTTCTCGCTAGGATTATTAGTTTCCATCTTGGGATTATGGGGTACTCGTGATTACTTCGTTTGGTGGATAGATGGAACATTCCTATTTATCATTGGTTTTTTCCTTTTTGGACCACAAATGATGATTGGATTGGCAGCTGCAGAATTGTCTCATAAAAAAGCAGCTGGAACGGCCAGCGGCTTTACAGGATGGTTCGCCTACTTCGGAGCAGCTTTCGCCGGATATCCTTTAGGGAAGGTGGCTCAGGATTGGGGCTGGCACGGATTCTTTGTTGCGCTCTTAGCTTGTGCTTTGATTGCGCTGATCCTTTTCTTGCCAACATGGAATGCATCCGAACAGAGTTTGAGAAAACATAGTCACTAAGTGAAGAGCTGTTTTGACCTGGATTCCATTACATTGCCACTCTCAGTATTCCATCTTGGATGCAACATGCTCAATCAAGAAGTTTGTTGCCAAAGCAGTGGAATATCAAATTCCCGCGCTCGCTCTTACCGATCACGGGAATTTGTTTGGCGCGGTCGAATTTTATAAGACCTGTAAACAAAACGCGATTAAACCTATCATCGGGTGTGAGCTATACGTCGCACCCTCTTCTCGTTTCGATAAAAAAAAAGAACGAAAAAGCCGAGTTGCCAACCATCTCATCCTTCTTTGTAAAGATGAAGAAGGGTATCGCAACCTTTGTTTACTCTCCTCTCTTGCTTACACAGAAGGTTTTTACTATGTGCCTCGCATAGATAGAGATCTTTTGAGCCAACACTCCAAAGGACTTATCTGCTTATCAGCCTGTTTATCCGGATCGGTTGCTCAAGCTGCATTGGAATCTGAAGAAGATTTAGAAAAAGATCTTTTATGGTATCAAGATCTGTTTCAAGAAGACTTTTTCAGTGAAGTACAACTCCACAAATCCTCAGAAGAAAAAGTTGCTCTATTTGAAGAAGCTTGGTTAAAACAAAACTACTATCAATTCATTGAGAAACAACTCAAAGTAAATGAAGCTGTTTTAGCTACTTCTAAACGCCTTGGTATTCCTTCAGTTGCTACAAATGATATTCACTATTTGAATCCGGACGATTGGCTCGCTCATGAAATTTTACTCAATGTTCAGTCTAGAGAGCCTATTCGGACAGCTAAACAAAATACTTACATTCCCAATCCTAAACGCAAAACCTATCCTAGTAGGGAATTTTATTTTAAATCCCCTCAAGGGATGGCAGAGCTATTTGCAGCACATCCAGAGACTATTACCAATACGTGTATCGTTGCCGAGCGCTGCCACCTAGAGCTTGATTTTGAAACCAAACACTATCCTATCTACGTCCCAGAAGCTTTACAAAAAAAAGGATCCTACACAGAAGAGGAGCGCTACAAAGCATCCTCAGCCTTCTTAGAAGAACTTTGCGAGCAAGGATTAACCAGCAAATATACACCCGAGCTTCTAGGACACATTGCAAAGAAATTCCCTGGGGAAGACCCTCTTACGCTGGTTAAAGAACGTCTCAAATTGGAATCCTCTATTATTATCTCCAAAGGGATGTGCGATTACTTGCTCATTGTCTGGGATATTATTAACTGGGCAAAAGATCATGGGATTCCTGTTGGCCCCGGTCGAGGCTCTGGAGCGGGCTCTGTCATGCTTTTCCTTCTGGGGATTACTGAAATAGAACCGATTCGCTTCGACCTTTTCTTCGAACGTTTCATCAACCCGGAACGGATATCGTATCCCGATATCGATATCGATATCTGTATGATTGGCAGAGAGCGCGTTATTAACTATGCTATAGAACGTCATGGTAAAGATAATGTAGCCCAAATTATTACATTTGGCACCATGAAAGCCAAAATGGCTATTAAGGATGTGGGTAGAACTTTAGATACCCCCTTAGCTAAAGTGAACTTCATCGCGAAACATATTCCCGATCTTAATGCTACCATTACTTCGGCATTAGAGGCTGATCCAGAATTAAGGCAACTATATGTAGATGACGCTGAAGCTGCAGAAGTTATTGATATGGCTAAAAAACTAGAGGGATCTATCCGCAATACTGGAGTGCATGCTGCGGGAGTGATTATCTGTGGAGATCCTCTCACTAACCATATCCCGATTTGTGTCCCTAAAGACTCATCCATGATTTCTACTCAGTACTCAATGAAGCCAGTAGAAAGCGTTGGCATGCTTAAAGTGGATTTTTTGGGTCTAAAAACCCTAACCGGCATTCACATCGCCACACAGGCGATCTATAAAAAAACAGGCATTCTACTCCGGGCTGCCACGATTCCTCTAGATGACCAGAATACTTTCTCTCTTCTTCATCAAGGTAAAACCATGGGGATCTTCCAAATGGAATCTCGTGGCATGCAAGACCTTGCTAAAAACTTACGCCCAGATGCGTTTGAAGAAATTATAGCGATCGGAGCCCTCTATCGCCCTGGCCCTATGGATATGATCCCATCATTTATCAATAGGAAGCATGGTAAAGAGAATATTGAATACGACCATCCTCTCATGGAACCTATTCTAAAAGAAACTTTTGGAATTATGGTTTACCAAGAACAAGTCATGCAGATTGCCGGTTCATTAGCAAAATACTCTTTGGGAGAAGGGGATGTTTTACGCCGCGCTATGGGGAAAAAAGACCATGAACAGATGGTCAAGGAACGAGAGAAATTTTGTTCAAGAGCCGCAGCGAATGGCATCGACCCTTCCATAGCAACGACTATCTTCGATAAGATGGAAAAGTTTGCTTCCTATGGATTTAATAAGTCCCATGCCGCAGCTTACGGTCTTATAACCTACACAACAGCATATCTTAAAGCCAACTACCCCAAAGAATGGCTTGCCGCCCTTCTCACTTGCGATTATGACGATATTGAGAAAGTCGGGAAGCTAATTCAAGAAGCTCACAGTATGAACATTCTCGTTCTGCCTCCTGATATTAATGAGTCTGGACAAGATTTTGAAGCCACTCAGGAAGGGATTCGCTTTTCTCTAGGAGCTGTCAAAGGCGTTGGAATGAGCATTGTGGATAGTATTGTTGAAGAGAGAGAAAAAAACGGCCCCTATAAAAGTCTGCAGGATTTCGTTCAACGCGCAGATTTTAAAAAAGTCACTAAGAAACAGCTTGAAAATTTGGTGGATGCAGGAACCTTTGACTGCTTCGAACCTAATAAAGATCTTGCGCTGGCTATCCTTAATGACCTTTACGACACGTTCTCTAGAGAAAAAAAAGAAGCTGCTACAGGAGTCCTAACCTTTTTTTCACTAGATAGCATGGCTAGAGATCCTGTTAAAATTACTGTCTCTCCTGAAAATGTTATCCAACGCTCTCCTAAGGAGTTGTTGAAAAGAGAAAAAGAATTACTTGGAGTATATTTGACTGCCCATCCTATGGATGCTGTTGAACACATGCTCCCTTTCTTATCTGTAGTCCCAGCTCGAGATTTTGAAGGACTCCCTCATGGAACCATTATTCGTACAGTCTTTCTAATCGATAAAGTCACTACTAAAATTTCCTCTGCAGAGCAGAAAAAATTTGCACTTTTACAAGTCAGCGATGAAGTCGATTCATATGAACTTCCAATCTGGGCCGATATGTACGCCGAATACCATGATCTATTGGAAGAAGATCGTCTTATTTATGCCATTTTGGCTATAGATCGACGTAGTGATTCCTTGCGTCTATCTTGTCGGTGGATGCGAGACTTATCTACCGTTAATGATTCAGTAATTGCGGAATGCAACGAAGTCTATGATCGACTGAAAAGTCAGAAAGTATACTCTTCAACGAAAAAATCAACCGGAGCCCAGTCCTCAGCAATGATAAAGAAAGTAGAAACTAGAGAGATCTCTCCCGTAACCATCTCTTTAGATTTAAATAAATTACGCCATAGCCACTTATTTATTCTCAAAGGGCTGATACGCAAATATTCTGGATCTCAAGCACTCTCTCTTGTATTCACAAAAGATAATCAGCGGTTCGCCTCTATCTCTCCAGATGCAGATTTTTTCGTAACAGATGATATCTCTTCTCTTCTTCAAGAAATTGAAGCAACCAATATCCCTGCTCGCGTTCTAGCCACTACAGTATAACTATTTAAAAGTGAGATGCTCCTCTCTTTGGTAAGATCTCTACATAAGTCTCTTGCCTTTACCGCACTTTGTCGTGGCGATCCAGACAATGGTCTCCTAAATCCTATACCCGACTAAAAAATTTTGAGGCTCTCTAGCAAACGAAGGCGGAGCTACTCCACCTTCATTTCAAGAGAGATCTATGAAAAAAGCTATGCGCGGAAGGAAAAAGAAAAAAAGAGGTCTGTGCTATTTGCAGTATGTAGGAGCGAAATCGAAAGGTTTCCCTGTAATAGCATTAATATACTCAACACGAACACTACTATCCGAAGCTGCAATAGAAACCTTATATACCGGAACGTGAATCTGTTCAGAACTCAAAATAAAGAAATTATCGCCAAAAATCATTTCCACAAGATTTTGAATACGATCCTCTGGATATACCACGGAACATACCGTAGATCCTTTCGGTTTTGCTAACCAAACAGGAGATGAATTGAATACAGTCATGCATCCCTTAATTGGCTGAGGCTGCTGGAAATGACTGTAAATCAAATTATCATGGGTAAATATTAATTTCTTCTTCTGACATGCACGAATCACACGATCGGCACGAACATTACGCATAGACAATGCTTGTGAAAGAACTTCTCTCGATGCAGATCCTCCCATACCAGCTAAAACCTGCATAAGCTGCACATCTTGTTTCCCTGCTTTTAACATGAGGCATTCTCTAAATCCTTTAGAGTATGTCCAAGATCCAGTATTCAACACCATCTCTCCATTAGACAAACTCCAAAGCATAGCTCCTTCGTGACTTCCAGCACGTTTATCTTCTTCCCCCGAAAAACGTACACGCATAAGGACATGAGGAACAAATAACAATTCTGCAGACGCTTTGTCTTTGGCAAACATGGCTAAGACCTGTTCTTCCGATACACGTCTTTCAAATACGCATAAGCGCTCATTACCTGAAATCTTACGAACTAATTGAGAACTTTTTTCAACGAGTTCGATTCCGTAATCCATAGCAAATTGTTTGATTCTATGTGAATAAGGGATCTTATCCCAAAACACAATAGAACTAAAAATAGCCGCAATAAAAACAACTTTCTTCATAACCCAACCTTTTTATTTATTTTAATAAATAAAAACAGCGATGCCAAATAAATTTTTTTGTTTTTGCTAAACAAAAGCTATAAGAGATTTGACAAATTCTCTTTTTCTTTTTTATGATGACGCTTTGTTATTATTGTCCCTGCGTCTAGCTATGAAAGTCATTTTAAGAGCGCTTTGCTTGTTTCTTGTGTTGCCCTGCGGATGTTATGCACGAGTGCCCTCTTTTGAACCTTTCCGAGGCGCTATCGCCCCAAACCGGTACACTCCTAAACATTCCCCAGAACTCTATTTCGAGATAGGAGATAAATACTTTCAGGCTAAAAAATTTAAGCAAGCTCTTCTTTGTTTTGGAATGATAACACATCATTTCCCAGAACATGCTCTTCATCCTAAAGCACAGTTTCTTGTAGGGCTCTGCTATCTTGAAATGGGCCATCCTGACTTAGCGGATAAAGCGCTAACTCAATATCAAGAGCTCGCCGATACAGAATATTCTGAACAATTATTCGCCATTAAGTATTCTATCGCACAAAGTTTCGCTAACGGAAAGCGTAAAAATATCCTTCCTTTGGAAGGGTTCCCTAAGTTGTTGAAAGCAGATACAGATGCTCTGCGTATTTTTGAAGAAATTGTGACAGCACCTTCCGACGCAGACCTCAAAGCTTCTGCTCTCTACGCAAAAGGTGCTCTTTTGTTCGCCCGAAAAGAATATTCGGAAGCGATCAAAACTCTAAAAAAAGTTTCTCTTCAGTTTCCTTCACACTCTCTTTCTCCAGAGTCTTTTACCCTTATTGCAAAAATCCATTGCTTACAAGCTTTGCAAGAGCCCTATAATGAACAGTATCTTCAAGATGCTCGGATGAATGCAGCAGCTTTACGTAAACAACACCCTAATCATCCTAGCAATACAGAAGTAGAGAACTATATTCATCACATGTGCGAAGCTTACGCTTCTTGCTTATATTCAACCGGACGCTTTTATGAGAAAAAGCGAAAAGCCTCTTCTGCAAAAATTTATTACTCAATAGCTCTAGAAAACTTCCCTGATACCTCCTATGTCGCTAAATGCAATAAACGATTAGAACGGCTCTCTAAACAAATGAGTTAAGCGAACCAAAGGGAAACTTCTTGCATGCTGAAAATGTTTTGGTTGAATAGCCTCGTTTTCTTCTCGTTACTACTATCAGCCTGCGGCTATACAGTGCTCTCCCCCCACTATGTAGAAAAGAAATTCTCGCTTTCCGAAGGCATCTATGTCTGCCCTATCGAAGGAGATTCATTAGGAGATCTCGTATCCTCTCTTTCTTACGAATTAGAAAAGCGAGGACTCCACACACGATCTCAAGGAACCTCTTCTGGTTATGTACTCAAAGTCTCTCTTTTCAATGAGACTGATGAAAATATTGGATTCACATACACTCCCCAAAAACCTGATGAAAAACCTGTAAAACACTTCATTGTCTCTAATGAAGGGCGCTTAGCGTTATCAGCAAAAGTCCAACTAATCAAAAACCGCACACAAGAAATATTAGTGGAGAAATGTCTGAGAAAATCGGTTACTTTTGATTTTCAACCTGACCTCGGAACCGCGAATGCTCATCAGCTAGCTCTCGGACAATTTGAAATGCATAATGAAGCAATAAAAAGCGCTTCTCGTATATTGTATTCGCAATTAGCAGAGACTATTGTACAACAGGTATACTATGACCTTTTCTGAAGGAGAGCAAGTTTTCCCAGCAACATTACAAGATCTTTATCCTATGCTCGATTTTGTCAAACGAGCAGGCGTCCACTGTAACTGTACTCAGAAAAAACTATCGAAGCTAGAGCTTGCTTGTGAAGAACTTCTCTTAAATATTATCACCCATGCCTATAAAGGGCTTCCTTCCACAGAATGGATCCGTATTCTTTGCACAGAAACTCCAGATGCTCTTTTAGTTCGGATCACAGATCATGGCCCAGCCTTTAATCCCATAACCGCTTCGCCAGACATCATGCGCCTGGATCTACCTATTGAGCAAAGAAGAATTGGTGGACTAGGGATATTTCTAGCAAAATACTCGGTGGATGTTTTTGATTATGAGAGAGTTAACGACACAAATGTTGTCACTCTCACTCTATACACAAAACCTCACAACTCATAGTCTAATCTATCCATCTATTGAAGGCGGGCGTAATGCCCGTAATTCTTTTTCTGTATCCTGGATATCACACAAATATCTTCGCAACGCCTCTAAGATTAAACTCGAATTATTATACTTTCCTGATGCTTCAAAAGCTAATTCAGGAGAGAACTCTTCACCCTGGTTTAAAGCGATGTAGCCGCGAGTAATTGCCTCACCATCAACTAATGTAGGTACCAACCACACAGCAAAATTTGTGTTAAATAAAGTGAGTTTATCTGAAGATTCTGATACGATGAAGTCATTAACAGCACTGTCAGCAAGTTCCTCAGCCTTAAAATCTAAAGCCGAACGAGCTAAGACATCAGATATATCCAGAAAGCCTTCTGGAAAAGCTGTGTTGTGATTGGTAATTGAGCGACGGAAAAAATCCTCTAAAAAATCTAAACTCACTGCCGTTTCTCCTTTCTCAAGGGTAATTTGTTATTGAAGGCACCGTCAAGAGCTTTTTTGATATTCATAAGTCGAAATTCTTAGAAAGCAGACCATCAGCAGGTTCCATGCGTACTTTTTTCTTGTTGTGTCGGTTCTTTATCTGCTTGGCTCCCTTTTTTCTCTCGTTTCCTTTGTACGCAGATCCCCATACTGTTCTTACAAAAGGAATCGTAGCCGCAGTCGTTCATGCAGATTCCGGAGCAATTCTGAAAGAAAAAAATCTGGATCACAAGATTTTCCCTGCAAGCATGACCAAGATTGCAACCGCTTTACTCATTTTAAGGCAGTATCCTGATGTGTTAACTCGTTTCATCACTACTCGCAGAGAGCCACTGACTTCTATCACTCCTCAGGCTAAACAACAATCCGGATACCGAAGCCCTCCCCATTGGCTAGAAACTGATGGTATGACTATTCAACTAAAAGTGAAGGAAGAGGTGTCTGGATGGGACCTTTTTCACGCTCTACTTATTAGCTCTGCAAATGATGCTGCCAATGTTTTAGCAGATGCCTGCTGCCAAAGCGTCTCTGCTTTCATGCGCCAACTTAATGAGTTTTTGAGGGAACTCGGTTGCCAAAATACTCATTTTAATTCTCCTCATGGACTCCATCATCCTGATCACTACACGACAGCTAGAGATCTATCACTCATCATGAAAGAAGCTTTAAAAGAGCCTCTTTTCCGCCAAGTCATTCGCACAGCGTCCTATACCATGGAGGCCACCAACTTAAGTCCAGAAAGAGTTCTGTCTTCCACGAACAAACTTCTTTCTTCCTCTTCGACTTACTTTTATCCACCTTGTTTAGGAGGGAAAACAGGAACTACAAAAAGTGCAGGGAAAAATATCATTTTCGCTGCAGAAAAGAACAATCGCTCAATTATTGTTGTAGCAGCAGGATATTTTGGCCCTGCTGCTCAACTATACCAAGATGCTATAGCTCTGTGCGAAGATCTATTTAATGAACAGCTATTACGATGCTTTTTAATCCCTCCCGCAAGTCACTATCCTGTACCAACTCGATTTGGCACTGTGACAGCTCCGGTAGCACAAGGCATTTATTACGACTTTTATCCTTCCGAAGGAGATCCCCTCTTAACCCTTTCCCTAGAACCCAATAAGATCTCTTTCCCCATTCGGAAAGGAGATCTTCTAGGCCATTGGATTTTATCCACCCCTACTGGAGAGAATCAACATTCTATCCCATTCCTAGCAGAGAGCGATATCCTCCCTACTTTAAAGCAACGAATTCTTTTAATGAGTCTTCGTATGCTTACCACTTATAGAACTTACGTTCTTATCCTACTCTTTGTTTGGATCTATCGTAGGAAAAAGCAACCTCGTGCGACAAAAACTTTTTCTAACCCTTTTTTCTCTTAACTCTCTATCTAAGAAATCTTTAGCGGACTTTTTTTCCGCTTTTTTCTAAGATTTCCTGGTTGTTAGAGAAAGTCTTTTTTCCTGTCCCGTTCTTTCTCAAGAGCTTTTGTTCAGATTGCGTAAAAGGACTCCTATGTTCATAAAATCTTTTGTTCACTTGTGCCTGCTCTTTAGTCTTACCCCAACCGGGCTCTTCTCTGCTGCGCCCATCTCCGCACACCCATCTGTTACGAAAAAGCTCTCATTGCGGCAACTATTCAAACGTTTCCTTCCAGAAACCTCTCATAATAAAAAAGAGCGCTACTACCATTTCTTAAAACATGTAAGTCATGCTCTCAAACGTCCCGAAATATGGAATGATTTACAAAATCTTCTCCTTATTCTCATGCAATTCGAGCAGTTTGCCAATCAAGAAGTAGGTTCTCGCCGTTATGAAGAAATCCTTTCGCAAATAATAGAAAAAAGAATTCATTTCCTATTATCCGAGCAACAGGTTTCTGAACTTACCGATATACTCGCTCCCAAACCAGGAGACCTATGATTCCTTTTCGCTTCCATCATCTCTACATTTTGCTCGATAGTTTATTCTCTTCCCCAATAGGAGAAAGCAACCGTGTAGCTGCGTACTTTAAAGAGCATCCCTCTCTTGGCTCGAAGGACCGTCAATGGATCAATACTCGTATTTTTACCATCTTACGTCACCGCCGTTTGTTAGAAGCTTTGGTCTTAGCAGAGGGAAAAGAAATCTCTGCACAAACATTAGTTGAAAAGGTGGAAGAGGGAGTCACCGAAAATATTGAGCAATTTCAACACCTGCCTTGGCCTGTTCGCTACTCCATATCGGACGATCTAGCAGAGTGCTTAACAACGGATTACGGCGAGGAAGAAGCTATCCGTCTAGCCAAAATATTTTTAGAAGAAGCTCCTTGCTCCATTCGTGTAAATACTCGACGAATCTCTGTAGATAAACTCCAAAAGGTTCTGCCTTTCCCTTGTCAAAGAGGCGCGGCTCCTTCTTCATTGCGTTTTGAAAAACGCTATCCTCTGCAACACACACGAGCATTCCGCAGAGGGCTCTTTGAAATTCAAGATGAATCCTCTCAAATCATCACAAATGCCATTCTAATTAAAGATTCCGATACTGTTTTAGATTTCTGTGCTGGGGCTGGAGGGAAAAGCTTGATCTTTGCACAACGCGCTCGCCACGTGACCTTACATGATAGCCGTCCGCAAGCCTTAGAGGAGGCTCGTCACCGCCTCTCGCGATCAGGAATTAAAAATTTTACTATTCCATCTCAACCTTTGAAAAAACACAGTTTCTCTCTAGTCGTGGTTGACGCTCCTTGCACTGGAAGTGGCGTCTTCCGCCGACATCCAGAAAAAAAGCTTCTCTTCTCCAAACAACTCCTCCATAACAATTCGATTGCTCAAGAAAGGATTTTAAAAGAAGCCTTAGCTTATGTCGCTCCATGCGGACGCTTGGTATACATCACCTGTTCGCTTATGAAAGAAGAGAATGAAAAACATACCTCTTGGATGGCTTCCCAAGGATGGAAATGCGTGAAAGAAGTGAAAATTCCGCTAGTTTCCCGACAAGGGGATGCTTTTTTCTCGTCGCATTTTATCCGATCTCGCTCGCTCTAGAATCTTGATCTTAAACCATCAGTGCAGGTACTATAGGACGAGGGCTAACGGACGTTTCTTCTAATTCATCCTTTATTCTTTCCAAAGAACTTCTGTGACTTGGGAAGGATGATATGCCCTCTTATAAGTAAAAATTATCATTTTTTATCATGCATAAGAAAACACAATCACATTCTCATAAAGGACTTTCCATTTGGTCTATTGGAGGATCGATCTTTGCTATGTTCTTTGGAGCAGGCAATGTGGTATTCCCCTTAGCCTTAGGACACCACTTCTATTATCATACTTCTTACGCTTGTTTGGGTATGATTCTGACAGCCGTACTTACGCCTTTATTAGGTCTGTTTGCGATGATGCTGTACTCTGGAAATTACCGTTCATTCTTTGCTTCTATTGGAAGAATGCCTGGTATGGTGTTGATGGTTGCAATTCTATGCATTATTGGCCCTTTCGGGGGAATTCCTAGAACTATTGCTGTGTCTTACGATACGCTAGCCTCGTTGGGAGACAAACATCCTACATTACTTCCTTCCCTACCTTGGTTTAGTGTCTTCTTTTGCGTACTTGTTTACCTCTTCGTTTGCAAGCTCAGCAAGCTGATTCAATGGCTGGGGTCCGTTTTTTCCCCTGTCATGTTAGGAACTTTAGCCTGGCTGATTATCAAAGGACTCCTACTGCCTGCTCATGCACTTCCCTCAGAAAGCGTAACCTTTTCGAAGCAACAAGCCTTTGTTACAGGACTTTCGGAAGGTTTTAACACTATGGATTTATTAGGAGCCTTCTTCTTCTGCTCCATAGTCCTTGTATCAATTCAGCAACTTATGGTGCAGCAGAAGCATGAGTCTTCTGAAGAAAAACCTTTAGAGTTTCACCATATTGGGAAGACTGAGAAATACAAACTTGCTATGAGTTTTCTTTTAGCAGCCGCGCTACTTAGCCTTGTATATCTAGGCTTTGCCTTCTGTGCTGCCCGTCATGCGGGAGCTCTGATAGATGTTCAAAGAGGGCAAATTCTAGGAAGAATTTCGGCTCTTGTAGTTGGCCCCAATAGCTTTTTAACAGGGCTGAGCGTCTTTCTTGCTTGCCTAACCACTGCAATTGCAGCAACAGGGATTTTCGCGGATTTTATCGCGAGAGTCGTTTCTTCTCAAAAAATGAGTTACTCCAATGCTTTAATCGTTACTTTGGTTCCTACATACCTAGTATCGATTCTTAGTTTTGAGAATATTAGCAAGATTCTCATCCCCATTTTGGAAATGAGCTATCCTGCACTCATAGCATTAACTTGCGGTGTTATTGCGAAGAAGCTTTGGGATTTCCCCCATGCAAAAACTTTATTTTATCTTGTTTTTGCACTTACGATACTCTATAAGCTGTCCGTTTAATAGACTTAGTCGCAATTGTTTGAAGCCATCCCTTACTGAATAAGTAAGGGATGTTCTTTTGCCCGGAAAGCAACCCAAAAAACGCCTTTAGAAGACACCTATCTACTCCTAAACACTCGTTCCTTTCTGCCTAGGTCATGCGCAAGCATGGGAACGTAACAGAGATTGATTCTTATGATTCTAAATTCCTTATCCATGTTTCGTCATCAGGCTACCCGTTTCTTACAAGATAATCGAGACTCCATAGCCGTTTCTTTTTCTAAAAACACTTACAAAATCACGATTCCTGATGAAGACTCTCCGGATGGAGAATGGATCAGCACTCTATCATTCAACGATGAGGAGCGTTTGTCGTTTGCAGCTTGTAGCTGCCCAGATGGAGACTGCTGCGAGCACCTCCTTACCGCTACCTTAGCAGCTTACGACCCAACAGAAGGAGCGCTTCTTCATGTGAAATTTAAATCCTCTTTTTGGTGGGGGTTATTTTATCAATTATTCCTAAGTAAGGCTCCTCTACACGCCCCGGGAGACAAAGTCTATACCATACAATCCCAACAACTTTCAGTCTCTCTCCAATGCCTTTCTGCAGAAGCCTTAACTTATTGGCTGCCTATTGTGCACGCCTCTCCAGAACCTCAAACAATATCTAAAGAAACATTCTCCCAATCCGCATTATACCGAATCGCACGAGAACTATTCATGTTCTCTCAAAAAGGAGCCTCTTTAGTTATCCAAGAAAACCCTCAAGGATTCCCTTCTTTATTCTCCTTGCAGTGGGAAGGAATAGCTCTATCTATTGAAGTGCTAGATGTTGATACCCTAAAAGCATTGTTCCCATTACTGGAATTCTCACAAACCTCTTTATATAGTGGAGAGCCTTATCTTCTTCATAACGTCCACGTGGTCCCTGAACAAGCTAGGATCTATTTTACAAAAGAATATCCGCCTCTCCCTAAGTCCATTAAAGAATATCAAGAGACGGTTCTGGGCCCTATTAAGTATTTCGCCGAAGCAAAAAAATGCACCTCTATTCCTAAAACACTCTCCCTCCCCATACATATTATCCCCGCTCTAGACCGTTCTTTTAGAGAACATTTACTCTCCCAACTCTGTTATGAAACTGAAGAACGCCCTATTCACTATGCTATTCACTTCTTAAGAGACGCCTCTCTCTCATTTTCCGCATATCTAGAAACACCAGGAGATCTGTCCGAGGGGCATATTATCTATCCAGGATTCTGCTACATTCCTAATAAGGGTCTATTAGCTGTATCTGGATTATTATCCCCAGAATCTTCGTTCACCATACGCTCCGACCATATCGAAAATTTCTTGGATGAGTATGGGCCTTTTATCAAAGAACCTGGATTCGAAACGTTTTCTAACCAATCCCCGGTAGGCTCTCTGTCTTATAACGTTACTGAACAAGGAGTTCTTCTATTCCATTATGATACTGGGAACGCTGCGGATATAGAACTCCGTTTTGGTAAATGGACGTATTATTCTCGACAAGGATTCTTTTTAAACAGCCGATTAGACTTAGCTCTTCAAGATGGATTGACGATAGAAGCTCCACAAGTCGCGGATTTTATTCTTACACATGAAGTAGCTCTTAAATCTATCCCCAACTTCTTTGCTGCACAACCACCTCTCAAATCCATTCGCTTTGAAGTGCATAAAGAGAAAAAAGGATCTGGAATCTATTTACAGCCTATCTTTGAAGGATTGGAACACGAATCTTGTCGCTTGTTTGGTCAATTTTTATATCGCGAAAATGTAGGCTTTAGTTTGCTCCCTGCAGCCTTACAAATGCTCTGTCAAATTCCTACAGAGATTCCTGCCGATCAAGTCGCTGAATTTTTATTACAATTTTCAAAAGATGATCGCATGGTGTTCTCTGATCCTCAATTAGCTCTTCCGGAGCGTGTTGAGCTGAATATCCTGGCTATTCACAGACCCCATCCGTCTTCACCTCTTCATCTAAAAATAGAAATTAAAACCAATATTGGATCTATTCCTTTAGGGACAGTATTACAAGCTTTGAAAGGGAAAAAAGACTTCTTATTCAGCAAAGCAGGATTTTTGAATCTCGATAACTGTTTATTTGTTTTCCTGAAACAATTCTTATCGTCTCAACGCTATGATATTCAAGAAAATACCCTCATCACCATGGTGACAGACATCTTCAAATTAGATGCTCTGGCACCTATGATAACAGACCCTAATATTCAAGCTTCGGAAGAAGATTTGGCGTATTTCTCCCAGTTGAAATCCGCATGTCTGCCTCCTATTCCTGTAAACTTATTTTCCACGGATCACAAACTCCGTCCCTATCAAAATAGCGGCTTATTATGGCTGTGGTTTTTGTATAACCATCGGTTATCTGGACTGCTGTGCGATGAAATGGGATTAGGGAAAACACACCAAGCCACAGCTTTACTAGATATTGTGGCGCAAACTGCAAAAAATCCTAAATTTTTGGTTGTTTGTCCAACAAGTGTGTTGCCGCATTGGGAACATGTATTAGCTTCGCACTTACCTCAAGCTTCTCTTTTTTCCTTCCATGGTCCTCACAAACCTAAAACTCTCCCTGATTGCGATATACTCATCACTTCGTACGGGACTTTAAGACAAAACTACGCTTTATTTTATAAGGTATCGTTTACAGTTGCGGTATTTGATGAAATTCATACAGCTAAAAATAAATCGAGCCAAATCCATAAAATTCTTTGTCGTTTAGATGCGCAAATGAAGCTAGGCCTCACAGGAACGCCTGTAGAGAATAACTTGATAGAATTCAAAGGACTTTTGGATATTATTTTACCAAATTATCTCCCTTCGGATGCCCTCTTCAAACGATTGTTCACACATAAAAATGCATCCGAAACAGATGAAGATATTATTTCTTCTAAAGACTTACTACTTAAGCTTACTCGGCCATTTATTCTAAGAAGAACAAAAAAACTCGTTCTACCAGAGCTGCCTGAAAAAGTAGAATCGCTGATTCCTTGTCGACTCTCACCAGAACAATCTCAACTGTATTCTTCGACTTTGAAAAAAGAAAAATGCCAAATCCAACAACTCGAAAAAGAGGAGGATCCGGCTTCTGTTAACTACTTGCATGTATTTGCCTTGCTTAACCAACTGAAACAGATCTGCAATCACCCTGCAGTGTATTTCAAAGATCCTGAATCATACAAAAACCATTCCTCTGGGAAATGGGCTGCTTTTGTGAAATTACTCAACGACTCTCTGGCTTCAGGATACAAAGTCGTTGTCTTCTCTCAGTACATCCAAATGATCCGCATTATTGCTTTGTATCTGGAAGAGCATGCTATCGAATATGCTCTAGTACGAGGGAAATCCCAAAATAGAAAAGAAGAAATAGACCGTTTCTCAAATGATCCCAATTGTCGTGTCTTTATAGGTTCCTTACTTGCTGCAGGAACAGGGATTAACCTAACGGCTGGAAATGTAGTGATCATGTATGACCGCTGGTGGAACCCGGCTAAAGAAAATCAAGCTTTGGATCGTGTACACAGAATCGGGCAAAAAAATACCGTTTTCATTTACAAACTAGTAACGGAAGATACCCTCGAAGAGCACATTCACTACTTAATAGAGAAAAAAATGCGCTTACTGAACCAGGTAACTACAACCCAAGATTCCAACATCTTGCATGTTTTGAATCGCGAAGACTTAATTACCATCCTCTCTTACAAAGACGAACATATGCTATCTGAAGAGGTGCAAGAAGACTCGGGTGATTCGTAAAAAAAGAAATGATTGACCTTTTATTCTTCTTTTTACGTATTACCTTGATTTTTTCCTCCTAGGAACTATAATTCGGGAGGGGTATCGTCTTGCAAACAAGGGGATGTTGCGAGAAGACATACAGATGGCAGTATGGAAGCCATAAAAAGGCCCAAAGACTGTTAAAGAGGTGATCTCATGCCATTCGCAAAAGAAGCAGATCTACAGCGTACGTGTTGGAAATGCGAAGGAAACGTATCGGCCTGCATGCCTCAATGTCCCTATTGCAGCGCTTTCCTGCAAGATCCTCCCGTGACATCTAAGGGGTTCTCTTCTTGCCACATCACGTTCCCTTCTGAAGCTTCTAAAAAAAATGGAGACAGCGATCTTTTTGCTGTCTCTTCCGAAGATTGGGAAGCTGTACTCAATAGCCAAAATACGTTTGAGGAGCCTGTTCAAGAGCCTGCCCCCTCCCAGTGGGACTGGCTACAATATTGGCCGACTGCAGCTTTCTTCTTGGGTTGCGGTTTCCTTACCTTTTCGCTCATGATTCTCTTGTTTTCGACGGGCTCTGGACTCGTTCTCTCCTGGCCAAAGAATCGCTCATACATCTATGCACTAGTCGGGATTCTGCTTGCTTATCGTGGGTACCGCTCTCTCCCTGAGCATTCGAAATAACACTCTTACGTTCCTATTTTTTCTCTCCTGCTACCACTTCTCCTCATTGAGATTTTATCCACCCAGATGTACAATCCGGGAAATGTATTTGTCTGAAGGACCTCTCTTTTCCTTTCCTAGAAAGGCTTGGAAGGAGAATCCTCTTCCTTCAGATAATCATCTCATATGGATCGTTGCAATCCTAAACACTCATTGAAGAGGAAATGTTATGAATGAGGCTTTCGACTGTGTAGTTATCGGAGCGGGGCCAGGGGGCTATGTTGCAGCAATCACTGCCGCTCAAGCAGGACTCAAAACTGCGCTAATCGAAAAGCGAGAGGCTGGCGGAACCTGTTTAAACCGAGGGTGTATTCCTTCTAAAGCCCTCTTAGCAGGAGCTGAAGTCGTTACCCAAATACGCCATGCTGACCAGTTTGGGATTCATGTAGAAGGATTCAGCATCAACTATCCCGCTATGGTACAAAGGAAGGATTCCGTAGTCCGTAGCATCCGCGATGGACTTAATGGTCTCATTCGCAGCAATAAGATCACTGTCTTCTCTGGAAGAGGCTCTTTGATCTCTTCAACAGAAGTAAAAATCTTAGGAGAAAACCCTTCTGTAATCAAAGCGCACTCCATTATCCTAGCCACCGGCTCTGAACCACGAGCTTTCCCCGGGATTCCTTTTTCCGCAGAATCTCCTCGGATTTTATGCTCAACAGGCGTGCTAAACCTCAAAGAAATCCCTCAAAAAATGGCCATTATTGGCGGTGGTGTGATCGGTTGCGAATTCGCTTCCTTATTCCATACGTTAGGCTCCGAAGTTTCTGTGATCGAAGCAAGCTCTCAAATCCTTGCTTTGAATAATCCAGATATTTCAAAAACCATGTTCGATAAATTCACCCGACAAGGACTCCGTTTCGTACTAGAAGCCTCTGTATCAAATATTGAGGATATAGGAGATCGCGTTCGGTTAACTATCAATGGGAATGTCGAAGAATACGATTACGTTCTCGTATCTATAGGACGCCGTTTGAATACAGAAAATATTGGCTTGGATAAAGCTGGTGTTATTTGTGATGAACGCGGAGTCATCCCTACCGATGCCACAATGCGCACAAACGTACCTAACATTTATGCTATTGGAGATATCACAGGAAAATGGCAACTTGCCCATGTAGCTTCTCATCAAGGAATCATTGCAGCACGGAATATAGCTGGCCATAAAGAGGAAATCGATTACTCTGCCGTCCCTTCTGTGATCTTTACCTTCCCTGAAGTCGCTTCAGTAGGCCTCTCCCCAACAGCAGCTCAACAACAAAAAATCCCCGTCAAAGTAACAAAATTCCCATTTCGAGCTATTGGAAAAGCGGTCGCAATGGGCGAGGCCGATGGATTTGCAGCCATTATCAGCCATGAGACTACTCAGCAGATCCTAGGAGCTTATGTGATTGGCCCTCATGCCTCATCACTGATTTCCGAAATTACCCTAGCAGTTCGTAATGAACTGACTCTTCCTTGTATTTACGAAACTATCCACGCACATCCAACCTTAGCAGAAGTTTGGGCTGAAAGTGCGTTGTTAGCTGTTGATACCCCATTACATATGCCCCCTGCTAAAAAATGACCGATTCAGAATCTCCTACTCCTAAAAAATCTATACCCGCCAGATTCCCTAAGTGGCTACGCCAGAAACTCCCTTTAGGGCGGGTATTTGCTCAAACTGATAATACTATCAAAAATAAAGGGCTTCCTACAGTCTGTGAGGAAGCCTCTTGTCCGAATCGCACCCATTGTTGGTCTAGACATACAGCTACCTATCTAGCTTTAGGTGATGCCTGTACACGTCGCTGCGGCTTTTGTGATATTGACTTCACTAGAAATCCCTTACCCCCAGATCCTGAAGAAGGAGCTAAAATTGCTGAGTCCGCAAAAGCTTTGGGACTCAAGCACATTGTCATCACTATGGTTTCCCGTGATGATTTAGAGGATGGAGGAGCCAGCGCTCTTGTCCACATTATTGAAACGTTGCACACAGAATTACCAACAGCAACTATTGAAGTCCTAGCCTCTGATTTTGAAGGTAACATTGCTGCCTTACATCACTTACTGGATGCGCACATTGCTATCTATAATCATAATGTAGAAACAGTAGAACGACTCACTCCATTTGTCCGTCATAAAGCTACCTACCGAAGATCGCTTATGATGTTGGAGAATGCAGCCAAATACCTCCCTAACCTGATGACTAAATCAGGTATCATGGTAGGATTAGGAGAGCAAGAAAGCGAGGTCAAGCAAACCTTAAAAGATCTTGCTGATCATGGCGTTAAGATCGTAACTATAGGCCAGTATCTTCGTCCTTCACGCAGACATATTCCTGTGAAAAGCTATGTGTCTCCCGAGACTTTCGATTATTATCGCTCGGTAGGAGAGTCGTTAGGACTCTTTATTTATGCTGGCCCATTCGTTCGTTCTAGCTTTAATGCGGATTCTGTTTTTGAAGCCATGCGCCAGCGGGAAACCTCAACCTCTTCGCTACTTCCGAATAAAGATTAGCCACATAACCTGTTCATTTTGAAGCATTCTCTGCAGAAAAAATGTTCCCGATTGGCACTAATCTCCCCATTTGCTATGGTGAGTGAAAAGGTGTGCGTGGGTTATGTTTCGTTATACTCTTTCTCGATCCTTATTTTTTATTTTGGCTCTTTTCTTCTGCTCGGCTTGCGATAGTCGTTCCATGATTACACACGGCTTGTCAGGACGTGATGCTAATGAAATCGTAGTGCTTCTAGTCAGTAAAGGGGTCGCTGCACAGAAAGTTCCCCAAGCAGCGTCCTCAACAGGAGGATCTGGAGAACAACTCTGGGATATTTCGGTTCCTGCAGCACAAATTACAGAGGCTCTAGCTATTCTGAACCAAGCTGGGCTTCCAAGAATGAAAGGAACCAGCCTTCTTGATCTATTCGCTAAACAAGGGCTGGTCCCTTCTGAAATGCAAGAAAAAATCCGCTACCAAGAAGGTCTTTCAGAACAAATGGCTACGACCATTAGAAAGATGGACGGTATCGTCGATGCGAGCGTACAGATTTCCTTTTCTCCTGAAGAAGAAGATCAACGGCCGCTAACAGCCTCTGTATATATCAAACACAGAGGGGTATTAGACAACCCTAACAGTATTATGGTGTCTAAGATTAAACGTTTAGTTGCGAGTGCTGTCCCAGGACTATGTCCCGAGAACGTTTCCGTAGTCAGTGACCGAGCTTCTTATAGTGACATTACTATTAATGGCCCTTGGGGACTCTCCGATGAAATGAATTATGTTTCTGTATGGGGGATCATTCTAGCTAAGCATTCCCTTACTAAATTCCGCCTTGTTTTCTATTTCTTAATTCTCCTTCTCTTCATTCTTTCCTGTGGGCTACTCTGGGTCATTTGGAAAACACACACACTGATTTCTGCTCTGGGTGGAACAAAAGGATTCTTTGATCCTGCTCCTTACTCACAGCTCTCTTTCACTCAGAATAAGCCAGCTCCAAAAGAAACTCCTGGAGCAGCAGAAGGTGCAGAAGCGCAAACCGCTTCGGAACAACCCTCTAAAGAAAACGCAGAAAAACAAGAAGAGAATAACGAGGACGCTTAAGTGACAGCGAATACCTTTGGGATTCTTAATATCCTGATGAAGCAGGCAAAAGCTGATGATTTAGCTCAGTTTCTGCCGGAACATCTTCTACTAGATTCTCCGCATCATCAGGATATTCCTCTGCAGTCCTTATCTTTCAATATGCGTTGGTTAGCAACCATTCATCCTTCCTGGATTAGTGTTGCTATGAAAGAATTCCCTCCCGTTGTGCAATCGCAATTATTAGCTTGGTTACCTCTCCCTCTAACGCAAGAACTACTCCCTCTTTTAGATTCTGGAGTTACCCCTGCTACAAAACGCTGCTTAGACTTTGGAGCTTTCTACCTACTTGACTTACTCAGTAAGAAAGTACGTCCTCCAGGCATTACAGAAGAGATTTTTCTCCCCGCTTCTCCTTTCAATGCTATGCTGTACTATGTAGGCCCTACCAAAATGGCCTTGATCAATTGTCTAGGGCTTTATACCTTAGCTCAAGAAATGCGAAACGTAGTCGATCGTGTAGTCATTGATCGCGTGCAGCGTGTGTTATCCGAAACGGAACGGATGTTTCTAAATTATTGTAAAACACATCCTATGAAACATCTGGAACCTATGGCCTTTTTAGCCTCTTGGGAGGAAGATCAAGCTTTACGTCATTTCATCCATGTTCAAGGTTTGCGCTTCTTAGCTCGCGCTCTAGCAAAAGAAGATAGCTCTTTCCTTTGGTATTTTATTCGCAGACTTGATGTCGGAAGAGGCTATATTTTCGAAAAAGCATTGCAGAGTTCGATAGATAGTCCCCATAATGAGTATTTTCGAGAGCGCTTAGAACACTGTATCAGTATTCTTGTGCAATAAATCAGGGAGATCTTCTCACTGCTATTACACTCCCATATATACAAAAAAAAGAAGCACCAAATAGCATTGTAGATTTTTTCTCCGATGGCTATGTTAAAAACGAGAGCGATCGAGGGTCAGGAAAACCTCGATCTCTGTGTAAAAAAGAATGCGATCCTTGTCTGGCTATCCCTAGTAAATGACATGCCTCATCGCGTTGGGAATAAAGTAACGAGCAAAGGAGCGAGGTTCCCTGCCTGTTGGCTTTGCCAAAGGATCCCTACCTCGTCAGAAGGATGAAATTTTTCAGTTTAATATATAAAGACCAAGAGGTCGTCCCTAATAAAAAAGTTCTCTCCCCAGACGCCTATACTGCGGTGTTAACTGCCCAAGAACTTCTGGAGAAAACACAAGAAGATTGTGAAGCTTATACACAGAATACTCATGAAGAATGCGCAAAGCTAAGGGAAGAGGCTAAGAATCAAGGCTTCCAGGAAGGAAGCAAAGCTTGGAGCAAACAGCTCGCCTTTCTTATTACAGAAACACAAGCGATGCGAGAACAGATTAAAGCCTCCCTCGTGCCTTTAGCGATTGCTAGCATCAAAAAGATCCTCGGCAAGGAATTAGAAACTAAACCAGAAACTGTGGTTTCTATCATTTCAGAGTCTTTAAAAGACCTCACGCAGAATAAACGGATTGTCATCCACATCAATCCTCAGGATCTCGCCATTGTCGAACAACATCGTCCTGAGTTAAAAAAACTCGTGGAATATGCAGATGTGCTTTTACTCTCTCCCAAAGCCAGTGTATCCCCTGGAGGTTGTATCATTGAAACAGAGACCGGAATTGTAAATGCTCAGCTTGATGTGCAACTCGCTGCCCTGGAACAAGCTTTCTCTGCCATCCTAAAACATAAAAAACCTGCGGACGCCTCTACAACAGATCAGCCTCAAAGCAAGAAAGACTAGGTATTGGATTTTATGCGATTGATTGTTCGAATTTTCTTCTTTCTCTGCATTCTTAGCGCTCCCTATAGCTTCGCCAGTACTTGTTCCGCAGCACAAGGCGCCTCTTCTTGCCTTCCGTGCGCGACCGCTCCTCAGCAAGAACTTCCAGCATCTCCAGAAAAAACTGAAAAGCCTTTTCGTTGTCCATCTTATCGACCAACGGTAGAAGCTCAACACCTGCTACCTCCTCAAGAAGATCTTTCCTCCGGAGCCTTTTCAGAAACGTATCCAGATTTGACTACGCAAGCCGTTATCCTTCTATTTCTTGCGTTATCTCCTTTCCTGGTTATGCTCCTGACCTCCTATTTAAAAATCATTATTACACTAGTTCTCCTTAGAAATGCTTTGGGAGTACAACAAACACCTCCTAGCCAAGTCCTCAATGGGATTGCTCTCATTCTATCGATCTACGTTATGTTCCCTACAGGAGTAGCTATGTATAATGATGCTAAAAAAGGTATCGAGTCGAGTGCTGTCCCTCGAGATCTTTTTTCTGCAGAAGGAGCTGAAACAGTATTTGTTGCTTTGAACAAATCGAAAGAACCTCTGCGATCTTTCCTTATTAAAAACACACCTAAACCTCAGATCCAAAGCTTTTACAAAATTTCACAAAAGACTTTCCCTCCAGAACTTCGCCAACAATTAACGCCTTCTGACTTCATGATCATCATTCCTGCTTTCATCATGGGACAGATTAAAAATGCTTTTGAGATCGGAGTCTTGATTTACCTCCCTTTCTTTGTCATCGATTTGGTCACGGCAAACGTCCTAGTTGCTATGCAAATGATGATGCTTTCCCCTCTATCCATCTCTCTCCCTCTTAAACTGCTCCTTGTAGTGATGGTAGACGGATGGACCTTGCTACTAGAAGGGTTGATGATTAGCTTTAAATAAGAGACTTTCCTATGCTGATGCTTGCAACAAGTTTCAAATCGATTTTGTTTGAATATTCATATGAAGCCCTCTTATTAATTCTGATCATTTCAGCTCCTCCTATTATTTTGGCTTCTGTCGTTGGGATTATGGTGGCTATTTTCCAAGCAGCAACACAAATTCAGGAGCAAACTTTCGCTTTTGCTATTAAGCTTGTTGTCATTTTCGGAACGTTAATGATTACTGGAGGCTGGCTGTGTAGCATGATTTTACGGTTTGCTGCGCAGATTTTCCAAAATTTTTACAAATGGAAGTAGATTGCCATGGCTACGCTTCCCGAGGTTCTTTCAGGGCTCGGCTCTTCCTATATCGATTATATATTCCAAAAGCCAGCCGATTACGTTTGGACTGTCTTTCTTTTGCTAGCGGCACGCATATTATCTATGCTGTCGATCATCCCGTTCTTAGGAGCTAAACTATTCCCGTCACCAATTAAAATTGGGATAGCGCTCTCTTGGATGGGATTGCTGCTACCTCAGGTGATACAAGACTCTACGATCGTCCACTACCAAGACCTAGATATTTTCTATATCCTTCTTATTAAGGAGATTTTGATTGGCGTACTCATCGGCTTTCTGTTCTCTTTTCCCTTCTATGCTGCCCAGTCTGCAGGATCCTTTATTACCAACCAGCAAGGGATACAAGGATTAGAAGGTGCTACCTCTCTCGTATCTATAGAACAAACTTCTCCTCACGGGATCTTTTATCATTATTTTGTGACTATCGTTTTCTGGCTCGCAGGAGGACATCGTATTATCCTTTCTGTTCTTTTACAATCGCTTGAGATCATCCCTCTTCATGCTGTTTTCCCTGAGAGCATGATGTCGCTACGAGCTCCTATGTGGATCGCGATATTAAAAATGTGCCAATTGTGCTTGATTATGACCATACAGTTGAGCGCTCCAGCAGCGGTGGCTATGCTTATGTCAGATTTATTCCTAGGGATCATCAACCGAATGGCTCCTCAGGTACAAGTCATCTACCTACTTTCTGCACTGAAAGCCTTTATGGGATTGTTATTCCTAACACTGGCTTGGTGGTTCATTGTGAAACAAATTGATTATTTCACTCTGGCATGGTTCAAAGAAATCCCTACTATGCTCTTCGGAGCTCATCCTCCTAAAGTTTTGTGATATAAAAAAAAAGAACTCCCTCCAAAAAAGAGGGAGTTCTTCACACCACGTAAGTGTAGTCTTTGTTGCTATATGGCCTTACTCATGACGAGAAGTCGTGTCTTTATGCTGCCCTTGAGCAAGTAAAATTACAATAATACAAAGCACGATAAAAGACAGAACAAACGAAGGAGCTTTGATTAACCAAAAGAGCGCAACCCCGCATACCAAAGCATTTTTAATAGGCCCGTTTTTAGCGTAATAGCTCTGCAGATTTTGTAGCACAGCTAATATCTCAGGATAAAACCCTAAGACTATCCCGGAGGCAACAAATAACCCTCCGACCCAAGATACGCAGTTCGCTATAATCCCAAAAACAATCAAAGCACCACTGATGGCTTCGCAAGCATGTCGAGATAAAAACCTCTTCATCCCCCCGACCTTTGGATTTGTGTGCAAATCACGCACTTTTTGTTTTAGAGAACCAAACTTAGAGGCCGATGGTTCTTGTGAGGAGCTCTCTTTTTGCATCTCGTCCGCCATAAGCCATACCTGATTTTTTTCTTTTTATTAAATTAATCTCGTACTAAACAATTATCAAAAGATAATTTAAATATAAACATAAAAAACCATTTAATTAGTTTTTCTTCTTGAAACGCAACGACTTCTGTTAACCCCTTCATTTTCTGGGTCTACCACAAAAATATAATCCCCAGCAGTCCCTAATGTGTAATCAAAAACCTTCTTGTTCAGTAAAGAAAGAAGATCATATCGATGGAGAATTACCTGCGTTTTGTCTTGCAACTCTGTGCAGAAATCCGTTCTAGTTTTAAAAATTTCTAATGCAGCAGCTTGCCCATAAGCTTTAATAGCCAACTCCTGCTGTCGCGCGCTCTCCCAAACCTCTTGCCGTACACGTTCTAATTCAGAATAAGCTTTAGAATCATTGATAAATGCTTGAAGAATAACGGGATCTGTGAACAATAAATTCAACCTACCCTGATTGGTATTTTTCTCTTCATAGTTGAGAAAATGCAATAAAGAACGCGTTGTCTTAGTGCCTTTTAGCATCTTGTACAACCAACCGGCTTCCTCTTCAGGAAGGACTACCGTCTCAAGACAATCCGAACCAAGCTCTCGAGCTCGAGAAATAATCTCATCCTTTTGAGCAAGCAAAGCCTCTATAACACGATACTCCGCACCTTGAGGAATGAGCTCTGACTGCACATACAGTCCTTGTAGCAACCTAGCAAAAATAGCATATGCTGAAGAAGGATCTCCATAATTCTCCGGAGACTCTTTCAGCAAAGAATAAAGATTGAACCTAGAATTATTTGGCGGCCGAGAAAAAGGGATTTCTAACAGTCGATAGCGCTTCTGCCGAACAACGACACTATCACGCTCCTTATCTTGCGTACGAGGCTCTGCTCTTTTCGCCTGGGAAGACAATCGTTTCGTTTTATCTCTGTAGATCACTTCAGAAATAGCAGATTGTTGCGCAGAAAAAGCTACTTCTTCCTTTTCTTGAAGTTTTGCATAGGAAATTCTCTTACGAGTTCCGGCAGCATCCAAAGATACCACGGTCACCAACGAGGTTAAACATAGTAGTGTGAAAATAAAATGCATAGGCTCTATCTACCCACAGCAAAAATATAGGAAAGGGTTCTTGGTGGCAAGGCCCCAACCTTCCTTACTAGTGTTAAGTACACTCTATCTGGTCCCTCTCCTAGACCTTGATATCTAAGAACTTTCCATTCCATAGAAAGAACATGCGTCCATAAGGAAATTTTCTCCTGACGGGCCTCCTCTCTTTCACTCGCTACTATTAGAGAAATTTCCTGAGTGATGGGGTCATAGTGTAACGTCCCTTGCACAACACCTGCTAAGTGAGGATCGACATACACTCCCCGATCGAAAGAAAAAACTAACTCTTCCTGAGCTTCCATGGCAATAGTGGATAAAAAGGTACCTCTTAAAAATCGATACGTCTTGCTCTCATTGAGAAAGATTCTATACACGTGCTCTTTCTCTTTATGAGATATCCATATCCTCCGTGTCCAATACCCTAAAGAGCCGAGCAGCAAACTGATAAGCACGCAAGCGATGAGAAGTTCTGAAAGTAAAAATGCTCGTTTCTTTTTTATCTTTCTAAACATAAACACCTCTGTGCAGCGGCTCCCCTTTTCTGGCCAGGGAATAAGTCCACCGTAGCGTCGACCGAACACAAAAGCCTGCCGTCTGCGTTACGTTTTTCTCTTAGGAGGGATAGCGTATAGCTATAAGGGATCTTGATAGCTTCTCCCATGCTCGTATACACATACATCCCAACAAGCTCTCCTTCCCCTTTCAGGGAGAGAGCTTCTCTATCCATTTGCTGAAATATGGCGTCCTCCACCGCAAAAAAACAGTAATCGATGCATGCAGGAAGCTGTAAGCGAAAAATGTCTTCCTCAAACGAACGAGTGATCCGTGTATAAAACACCACACTAGGAATTAACACTGTGCAAAGAAGGGAGAGAGAAAGAAGCACCTCTACTAGTAAAAAACAACGTTTTCGTTTGAAAGCCATTTCCGTCCCCTTACCCTCGCTGTTCATTCCTTACTTTCTTAGAGAACACAACAATATCGTCACCCTTGTCATTCATTTTAACAAGAAGATCTTCTCCCCAAGCATCTTTAAGAAGTTTCTTTCCTTCCTTGCACCACGCAGAATCTTCTAAAATCGCTTCCTTATTTGCGATGACCTCTTTTAGAGACAAATTTCCGGAAGCATATTCCATCATAAGGACGTCATACACGCGAGCGCAATTTTGCTCTGTTTGGAAGATTTTCCCTTTTTGCAAACTCCCTCGCATATTAAAAGCCAAGGCTCCACCAATAATACCAATGAGGGTAATGACAACCATCATTTCCACTAACGTAATGGATTGTTTTCTTTTTTTTGTTTTCTTCACAGTTTCCCTCCTGTAGTTAAAACGTTTGAATACCGCTTGTTAACGGAAGAAGGATTGATAACATAATCAATCCAATAAAACCGCCTAGCAACACAAGAACTATGGGCTGACACCAGGCAGTTACCCAAGTCAATACCCTTTGAATATCCTCGTTATAAATTTGCGCGACATGCGCGAATACCACCGCAAGATCCCCGGATTCTTCTCCTAGAGCAACCATCCCAATCACCAGTTTTGGCGTCCATGTACGATGAGATAGCTCACGACTCAAAGATCCTCCACGAACAACTGCTTGGATCACTTCTTGTAGCTCTTCGCGCAAAAAGTCTTGTGATACGGCCTCGCATCCTAATGTCAGAGCTTCGATCAAATTCCCGCCTCCTTGCAAAACAGCAGATGTGACGGAACAAAATCGACAAAATCCTATTTTAATCACCAGACTACGCAAAATAGGGATCTTCTTGATAATTGCCTCTAGAGTCCTTTTCCCTATCCGTTTTTTCCAGACTATGCGTAGGGATATCGCTCCACCTATTCCTCCCAGCAAAACAAGAAACTTGTACCTACAAAACCATGTACTGCACGAGAAAACAGCTTTTGTGAGCCTTGTCATCTCCATATCTTCAAAAGTTTCTTTCAATGTAGGAATGACCCCTATTAGAAAGAACACCACAACAGCACAAGAAAATACCAATAAGATCGCTGGATAACTCAATGCTGCAGCAAGACTTTTGGATAGTTTTTCCTTCTCTTCCAACACTTTAATAATATTCATTAAAGCGCCTTCTAGATTCCCAATACTCTCTCCAGAACGCACACTATTCTGATAAAAAGAATCAAAAATATGCGGGAACCTCGCTAGAGCTTCTGAAAAGACCCCACCGGAACGTAGAGCTTCCATCAAAGAAGTGAGAACCCCAGCCAGCGCACGTCCCTGATACTGATCTCGCAATGAAGTCAAAGCATCGTATAAGGAGATCCCCGATCGTAATAATAACACTAATTGCTTAGTAAAAATAACCAGCTCTGTAGTTGTGACACGGTAGTTTCTCTCTCGCACCTTTCGAATGTCCAGAATGCGAGCTCCTTGAGCAGCAAGAAGCTCTCTTGCCTCTCGCTGATGGAAAGCCTCTACAAAAGAACGTCGTTTTTTCTCGGACTGATCAAGATATGTACAAAGAAACCTAGCCATATCCCCTCCTGCTATTCTGACCGTTTTGCCACACGCAAAACTTCGGAAAGGGTTGTCTCCCCAGCAAGAGCCAGTTCTACTCCATGCTCTAGCAGAGGGCAATACCCTTCTCGCTCCGCAACACCTCGTAAAATGTGGTAAGGTCTCCCTAAAGCAATTTCAGAACGGAGTGTTGTGGTTACATCGACAAACTCATAGATCCCTTGTCTTCCTTTGTATCCGGAACGGAAGCACTGTGAACATCCACGTCCTTTACATAAAGGAGCGAAAGGATCCTTCCCTAGAGCTCTTAATAAAGCCTGTTCTTGCACATCGGCCACACAGAATTCTTTGCAATGCGTACAAATTCTACGGACGAGTCGTTGAGCGACAGCCCCTATCATTGTTGCGGATAATAAATAAGGCTCTACTCCCATGTCTAAAAGACGCGGGATTGCAGAAACAGCATCATTCGTATGAAGAGTAGACACTACCAAGTGCCCCGTCAATGCCGCTTGAATGGCAATCTCCGCAGTCTCTTGATCCCGGATTTCTCCTACCATCAAAACGTCTGGATCTTGTCTTAACAAATGGCGAAGTCCTTTAGAAAAGGTTAGTCCTATTTTAGGTTTCACAGCAATTTGAGCGACACCGGGGAGTTTATACTCTGGAGGATCTTCTATGGTCATGATATTAGTAAAAGGACCTGAAAGGTGTTGTATGACACTATATAAAGTGGTCGTCTTCCCACTTCCTGTCGGACCTGTTACTAATAGAATCCCTTCCGGAACTCCTATCGCTTTTCTAAAGGAGGTCTCCATTTTAGGAGGCATACACAAGCCGCGTATATCTAAAATTACATTGCGCTTATCCAGTATGCGCAACACCACCCGCTCTCCATGAATGACAGGGACCGTACTGACACGCATATCGATCTCTTGTCCTCCTAGTTGCAACTTAATGCGACCATCTTGAGGCAGTCGGTGTTCGGCGATATCGAGTTTGGTAAGCACTTTAATACGAGTAATAAGAGCGGCTCGTAAATGGTTCGGGGGAGCGTGGCGATCGTGTAGAACACCGTCTATGCGGTAACGAATACGTAAAAGATCTTCCACAGGGTCAAAATGAATATCCGAGGCTCGCTCTTCAATAGCTTCCTTAAGAATCAGATTGAGTAACCGCACTACAGGAGCACTGTTCTCTTGATTCTCAAGAAGTTCTGTGGTATCACTTTCCGATTCAGGCACTACAGCTTCCTGCATAGACTGTAGCATCTCGGAAGCTTTCCCGTCCTTATCGCTATATAGCTTTTGCAATCCATGAATAATTTCTGCTTCTTCCTTAGAAACCAATGAAAGAGGTTTTTGCGTGATCAACCGCACCTCATCCAAAGCCTCCAAAGGAGTTTTTTTCAAATGCCTTGCAAAAACGATCTTGTCGCCTAAATCCTCTACAGGCAGCAAATAATTTTTCTTTAAAAAAGAGTAGGGAAGCTGATCTACCAGATCTTGCATAGTGCCTTTATTCCCGTCCATCATACTCCACCCTTCCTCGAGAGCCGGAGGATTCTTCTCCCCATACGGTAGACTCTTTTCTTTCTATAGCCTGTTTAGCAGCCTGCTGTCCTGCTACTAAAGCTCTGAGGAAATCATCGTTCTCCCCGGGGCGAGCAGCCAGGAAAGCACATTCTAATTTTTCTTCTGTCTCACTAGGATTATCCAAAATCTTCGGAGTGATAAACATAAACATCTCTGTTTGTGAGTCCGAAGCAGAATCCATACCAAATAATTTTCCTATTCCTGGCAACTCTCCTAAAAATGGAATCCCGTCACGAGAATCCATAGTTTGATTACAACGAAGCCCCCCAATAATGACCGTTTCGCCATCTTGAATCCGAACCTTGTTCGTAATATTTCTGCGTGTAACATCGGGACGATCCGCATGATTTCTCCCAGTCGAATCAAACGTGATGTCGGTCTCTAAAGTAATAAAGCTCTTCCCATCCTCTTCTCCGATATTAATAACGGGAAGAATCTTAATCATAATCCCGTATTGAGCTCGATTGTATTGGGCTTTATCCTTATCAGAAGAAACTACAATTGACATTTCTTCCACAATCGCAATTCTCGCCGGGGTTTGGTTCATAGTCACGACGGAAGGACTTGCATTAATACGGACATCCTCTTGCGCCATGAGAAACTGATAAGCAAAGTCATAACTAGGAACAATCCCTTTTGCTCCACCTTTGAACAGGAACTCCAGAATGCCCCCACTTGCCCACGAAACGGCTTGCGTTCCCTGCTTACAAACCTCTTCTCCTAAACGCAATAGGTTCAATCCAGATTTACGTTGATTGGATAGTTTTCTTTCAAAAAGCAGAACCTCTATACGTACCATTTTTTTGGGCACATCCAGTTTCTTCAACAACATCTTGATCTTGGGTAAAGCTTCTTTCTCAATAACCATAATCAAGGTTCCGGTCTTGGAATCTGCAATAAAACTCCCATATTTCGCAGAACCTTCTTTTACGGAGCTCCCCAGCGACGTATCTATATGTACCGCTAATCCATTCGAAGAGGATCCCGCTTTACTTGAGACTACGCCAGTATCACAACTACTAGATGCCCCAAAAGCACCATTTGAGAAAATATCATGTACTTGAGAAAGAAGCGCTGCAAGCTCCTGAGGATCTGAGTGTTTGACATGATACCAAAATACCGTTTTGTCGGTAGGGCTCTCTATCCCCTCTTCTAGTTCCCGAATAAGATCTATTGCCTTCTGAACGATGGGAAGAGCTCCACTTAAGAAAAGCGAGCGTCCATGGTTTTGTAAAGGGACCACTTTTAATCCCACTCCAGAAGAATCTTCTCCCTCTTTAGCTAAATCTTCTCGGAAAGCTGCTTTCAAAATAGCCAGCATTTCTGAGGGTTCTATTTTTGATAAAGAAACAATGCGATGCTCTTGTCGAATGTTGTCTGATTGTAAGAATTCATAGATTTTAAGGAGCTCGGTAATCTCGCTGACAGCTCCAAATAACCAAACTTTCCCCCCTATAAAATCAATTAACATGGTATCGCTATTTGCGAACTTGCGCAAAGCTTGTACATCCGCTCGTGCATCTAAATTTTTAGAAGAAAGTACAAAAGCAATATGTGCCGTCATAGGCAAGCTATCTAGCTCTTGTCTAGATCCAAAGATACCTAAAACACCAGACTCTTCCCTATTAGTTAAATACAGCTCCTTAATCCAAGGACTAACCTGTCTGATCCCAATACCCAGCCGCATTAAAAGCAAAGACAAACATTCCTCAAATCCTTCTTTAGGGACCACTAGCTTAGACATGGCTGTGATACGCATCGCCCCAACATTTTGAGGAATCACATAGATACTCTGTTCATCTCCGTAATCACTGACCAGATTATAAATCGTAGTTTCTGGATGATTCCAAAGGGCATAGTCTTCGGGATCCCCTCCCCTTTCTGCAACCTCTACTGACCATAAATCTTCCAATGAACGTATCCGTTGTTTAGCGCCGATCAATCGGCTTCGCAACTCGTCCCATACCGCCTGCGAAGTCTCTCCTCGAGAACGGAGAGACAAAGCTTCTTCGTATAAAGATTTGAGAACATCATTTGCCTCTTTCAATTCAGCATTAAAAGATGAAATATGCGAAAAAGGGGCTAGCAATTCCGTTTTTCCTTCTAGAGAAGCCAATTTTTCTGTAATCGTGATGGAAAAACTAGGAACCGTCAAACTTCCCAAACAAAAAGTCCCTAGAAACCCATAGCCCAAAATATTTTTCACCTAAGATCCTCCCCCTATACGAGAATTTTTCGTCCCACTCTCCTGACCTAAATGACTCTGTGCAACAGTCTCTAGAACCTGCTTAAGCGGTAAAGAGATCGTCTCAACAACTGTGCGCTGAGTATTAAATACATGTCCTTTGAAAACAAATTCCCCGTCTTCCTTATCAATTCTTTCAAAAACTAAAAGAGGGCTCCGAAGCTTACCTGATAGGTAATCTTCTAATTGTCTTTTTGAAGTTACCCTCTCCCAGCGCTCCCCTGTATGGATGACCCAATCATCTGCAGAAAGAACCAAACGATCTTTCCCTGCTGTAATAATAGGGCGAGACCATGTTCGCATACCCACAAACGAAAACTCCTTCACCAACTCTGCGATTTCAATAGGAGAAGAAACTTGTTTCACCAGCGTGATCTGCTGGCTCATCAACCCATCGATGCTCCACAGCTCAATCACCATCATCCGATCATCCAAACGCTTGACTTCGAGAAGAGGGACTTTAGTACCATCTCCTTGGAAAGTCTTATAAGGAACCCATCGATCCTGATCCCATAAAAGCACATCTCCAACAGCCAAATATTGGCTATACGCTTCCCCAGATAAAGACTCGAAATCTACTCGTTCTTTGGCAGCCTGTATGACATAATCTGCCCCTCCATGCATAAGAAGAAACTTATCCCCTCCCACACAGCGGATACGCTGCTTTACAGCGATACTAGGCTCCACTCGCATTCCCCCAATTTCCCATGTCTGCGAACATCTAGGTGCCATGGATAAAGAAAAATGCGCGCGCTCCTTAGGAGAAGAGATAGCCCCTCCTAAAGCGCCTTTCATACGAACAACAACATCCAAAGAACGCCCGTCCGAAGAAGGCCGACACTCCAACCATAGAGGGGTAGGCTCAGCACTAAAAACGAGTGTTTCTTCGTCCGGCCCTTGTCGAAGAAAAACCTTTTTCCCTAAAGAAACTTCTTGAATCGCATTAGTGGTCGCAAGCTCTAAAAAAAATTTACCACTTCGCGCATCCGGACGCTTATTACAGCCAAGGAACACAAACTGATTCCGTAAATCCGGGAGTTCTTCCTCGATAGAAAAGTCTTGTAGCGCCCAAGCCCCTGAACACGCAAGCTGCTTCTCCTCTGCTGTAAGAGGAGAGCATACTCCGGCGATCGCGCCTATCAAGGCGGCGCCTCTTATCCATTGATAAAAAAAGAAATGAAGTTGGCGCATAACAACAGAGAAACAAAAAAGAATTGTATAAAGTAACTGATTTGAGAAAAAAAATCAATTTTTACAAAAGAAAATAAGAAAAGCCGTTTTTTTGTTAAAAAACAAAAAAATCGGCTTTTATATGAAATTAAATGATAATTATCTCGGAAGAGACCTTTCGGTTTGTTAAATTTAAATTTTCATTCACACCTATCATGATCGTATCTTCAATCCGGATCCCACCTACACCAGGGAAATATACCCCCGGCTCTACAGTCACAGCCATATTCAATTGTAGCGTGGCATCCGAAAAAGGCGATAACCTAGGGTATTCATGGACCTCTCTTCCCACGCCATGCCCTAGCCCATGAATGAACGCTTTCTCCATTCCATGTGCACGTAAAATACGCACAGCTTCCTTATGAACATCCCGACAAGGCACTCCTGCCCGACAGAACTCTATGGCTGCACGCTGAGCCTCAGCAACCGCAACGTATCCATCCAATAGCTGCTGTTCTGGAGTCGCTCCAAATGCCACCGTTCGAGTCATATCTGAACAATATCCTTCATAGCAAACGCCAATGTCGATCAACACCACATCCCCCTTTTTCAAAGATCGATTCGTTGGAATTGCATGGGGGAAAGCCGCATTCTCACCAAATGCAATAATGGGAGGAAAAGAGACCTTTTCTATACCAAGGTTAGCCCAAAAGACGTGAAGCATCCGAACCAGTTCTTTTTCTGTAATCCCTGGGCGTAATGCAGCCAGAACAAAATCATATCCTGCAGAACCTATTTCCGCAGCTCGAGTCATTTTTTGGATTTCTTCCGTGCTTTTCACACAACGTAACTTCTCCGCAACTAAACTTTGCGGAGAAAATGCATACCCGCTGTTCATTCGTTTTTGTGCTATCCCGTAAGGAGTATACTCGCTGTCAAAGCCTATCGTTTTTAACCCTGTATTTTCGATATAACTGCCGAGTTCCTGATCCACACTTTTAGAATAAGAAACAAGCACCACATCCTGGATACGAGCATAGAGATCTTTATCTAATGGAGACACAAACAATACTGCTTCATCACGAGTGATCAATAAAACTCCTGATCGAGCCTGATCTTGTAAAAAGTAGCTAATATCCTCGTCTTTCTCTATCAAAAAAGCATCAAGTGCGCGCTCCACTAGAGAATCTTGCAGTCGTTTGATCGGATTTTGATTCATATCCTATCTCCTACATAAAATCGTCATCCAAAACTAACCGACGTATCATCTCTCCGTCAAACGCTTTTTCAGGCTTGCCAAGCTTCCACAAAATATCAAGCCAAGCATAATCGAATGCTCTTGCATTTCTAGAGAAAACCAACTTTTGAACAGTATTTTCAACGAGTTGTTCAAAAGACTCCCCTACATGCAGAGCTCCTTCTTGAGCTAGCGCAACAATCCATTCTTTCAGTTCTTCTTCTTGAATAAAAGGCGGCGCACTTTCTATTGCAAAACTGTCTGGGCTAATACGCGATAATTCGATTCCTAAAGCAGTCAAAGCTTCCAAACGCATCTGTAAAAAGTCTGCTTCCAACTTAGTCATCTGTACAGATGAAGGAAGTAAAAACGTTTGACAGGCTAACCTCGACTCTAAACGCTCGGATAATAAAGAAACATAAAACAAATGTTTACGCGCAGCCTGTACAAATACAACATGGACCCCTTCAGAATCTTCGACTAAAAGAACTTTACCTAGGGATGTAAGAAAGCGTACTTTCTCAACAACAGAAAGAGAACTCGAGGCAGAGTCTCTAGACACAATCGTGGCCATCTCTGTTTTCAAATAGGGTTGCTGCGAGAAAGTAGGACAAGAAAGCGGGGCAGAGACAATCGCAGGACGAATAGATGGAACGCTGATCCCCTCATTTTCTATAGGGATTTTTTCTGTAGGGACTTTCAACACAGTCTCTTCCAAAGAGGGTGATCGACGCAACAACGCCTCTGAAATTGCCTCAACAAGCAAATTACTAATCTGCCCTTCCTGTAGTAACCGTACCTCTGTTTTTTGAGGATGCACATTGAAGTCGCACCACATAGGCGGCAAGAATAACTTCAATACAAATATAGGGTAGCGTTGTGCTGGGATCATCCAAGCATAAGCTTCCGCTACCTTTTTAGATATGAAAGACGACTCTACAGCACGATTATTAATAAAAAGCCGCTGTCCCTGCCTAGTAGAACGATGCTGGTTAGGAGAGCCTAAAAATCCTAGCACCCGAAGATCCCCTTGCTGCTTATCAATAAAGAATGCTTCTTGAACAAAAGACTCTCCCAAGACTAGCGCTACACGCTCTATGAAGCCTTGTTTCTTAGCCACATAGAGTTCTTGACGACACTCACTAATCCACGTCCACCCAATACCTTCTGAAGAAAGAACACTATTTTCCAACAAACGACGAATGGCCAACCGATCCATCTGCGGAGATTTTTGGAAAGATTGTCGCATGGGAACATTGTAAAAAAGGGAGTGGACCGCAATAGTCGTTCCCTGCTGTCTAGGAGCAGGCTCGCAGCAAACAGGCTCGCCTTTTTCAATCAACGTCTTAGACCCCAATCCTCCTGCACGAGCCGTATGGATCTCCATTTTGGAAATCGAGGCTATCGAGGGCAGAGCTTCTCCCCTAAACCCATAACTAGCGAGAGAAAAGATATCAGCAAAATGAGCGATCTTTGAAGTGGCATGACGTTGAAGCGCCACCGGCACCTCTTCTGGATCCATCCCCACTCCATTGTCTCGCACAACAATCTGGCCTCTACCCCCACCTAGAGTTTCGATATGAATTTCATCCGCGCCTGCATCTAATGAATTCTCAATCAGCTCCTTAACTACAGAAGCTGCATTTTCTATGACCTCACCAGCAGAGATCTGGTTAACCGTTACACTATCTAATAAACGAATCCGAGAAGGCGATAACGACACAAAGCATCTCCGCTATGATTTTAAGACTTTACTATTCAGTGAGAGACAGCACGAGAGAAAGCGTGAAGTCCAAGCCTTTCGCGCAGGAGGTAACGGTACCTCCTGTTAAAAAAAATTGCAAGGCAACGACACACGCTGCTGCACGATGTTAACTTACGCAAAAAGAATTAATTATGTTTTATTAAAAGCAAAATATTAAAAACGTTTTTATTAATTAACTTGTTAAATCAGATCGTTAGAATTTAATATTGTTAGTAGTAATTTGTTATTTTTATTTTTTTAGGAATTATCGCGATGAGCACTCCATCTTCTAATAATTCTAAAAAACCTTCGGCCTCTTTTAATAAAAAATCACGTAGCCGCTTGGCCGAGATTGCTGCACAAAAAAAAGCAAAAGCTGAGGATTTGGAACAAAAATATCCTGTTCCTACGGAAGAGGAGACAAAACAAGTTCTCATGGACATCCTACAGGGGTTAAGCAACGGATTAACTCTTCAGCAAATTTTAGGTCTCTCCGACGTCCTCCTTGAAGAAATCTACACCGTAGCATATACTTTCTACTCCCAAGGGAAATATCAGGAAGCTATCGGTCTTTTCCAAATCTTAACAGCCTCCAAACCTCAATGCTACAAATACATCTTAGGTCTTAGCTCTTGCTATCACCAGCTAAAAATGTATGACGAAGCCGCTTTTGGTTTCTTCCTAGCTTTCGATGCTCAACCCGAAAACCCCATCCCTCCTTACTACATCGCCGATAGCTTGATGAAGCTAAACCAACCCGAAGAATCTCAAGACTTCCTCGATATTACGATCGATATGTGTAAGAACAAGCCGGAATATAAAGTTCTTAAAGATCGCTGCAGCATTATGAAGCAATCTTTAGATGCCGTGCTGAAAAAAGAGAAATCTGCAAAAGGCTCTGAAACACAAGCCTCCTCTCCTAAAAACACAAAAGCTAAAAAAGCTGCTTCTAACAAGAAAAAAGCAAAGTAAAAGCAGGGACTAAACCATGAGTAAAAAACATAAGCACAAGCAAGCACACACTTCTTCCAAACCCAAAGTAGAACCTGCGTATGTTTCGAAAAAAGAATCTCCTGCTTTGCAAGAATTGCAAAATGCGATGATTTCTTTTTCTCAAGACTTGCCTTTAGCGCAGATGTTCTCAGAAATACAAGATGAGAAACAATTAGCCAAAATGATGGCAGCACTCAGCGGAATGTTAGACTCTCTTCCTGTCGAAACCTTGACAAAAGGGGTGTTTGACAATCCTAAAGAGGAAGCCCAGTTATCTCAAGAAATTTCTAGTATATTCCTCGGCTTAAAACACCTTACGGAAACCGTAAATAAACATATTGCTGATGAGAAATAATCGTCTCGTCTTACAAAGAGTTTTTAGAGAGGTTATATGTCCCTTTCATCTTCTTCGTCTTCCGATAGTAGCAACCTTAAGAATGTCTTGTCGCAAGTCATAGCTTCGACTCCTCAAGGCGTTCCTAATGCAGATAAATTAACCGACAATCAGGTTAAGCAAGTTCAACAGACGAGACAAAATCGCGATGACCTAAGCATGGAAAGCGATGTCGCTGTTGCCGGAACTGCTGGAAAAGATCGCGCAGCTTCTGCTTCTCAAATAGAAGGACAAGAACTTATAGAGCAGCAAGGATTAGCTGCAGGGAAAGAAACTGCATCTGCCGATGCGACATCCCTAACCCAAAGCGCATCTAAAGGAGCTAGCTCGCAACAATGCATAGAAGATACTAGCAAATATTTAGAGCTATCTTCTTTAAGTTCGTTGTCATCTGTAGATGCCACGCATCTACAAGAAATTCAAAGCATCGTATCCTCTGCTATGGGTGCTACTAACGAGCTTTCCTTGACGAACTTAGAAACTCCAGGACTACCCAAACCTTCAACGACACCTCGTCAAGAAGTAATGGAAATTAGCCTTGCATTAGCAAAAGCAATTACCGCTCTTGGAGAGTCAACGCAAGCAGCATTGGAGAACTTCCAAAGTACGCAGTCGCAATCTGCGAACATGAACAAAATGTCTCTAGAATCTCAAGGCCTTAAAATTGATAAAGAGCGTGAAGAGTTCAAAAAAATGCAAGAGATCCAGCAAAAGTCTGGAACCAACTCTACCATGGATACCGTTAACAAAGTGATGATTGGGGTTACCGTGGCTATTACTGTGATCTCTGTAGTATCCGCATTATTCACTTGCGGTCTTGGCTTGATCGGAACTGCTGCTGCAGGAGCCACAGCAGCCGCGGCTGGAGCTACAGCAGCAGCAACGACAGCAACTTCTGTAGCTACAACAGTCGCTACACAAGTGACTATGCAAGCAGTCGTGCAAGTGGTTAAACAAGCTATTATTCAAGCTGTTAAACAGGCTATCGTCCAAGCTATTAAACAAGGGATTAAACAAGGGATCAAACAAGCCATTAAGCAAGCTGTTAAGGCGGCTGTGAAAACCCTTGCTAAAAACGTGGGTAAAATTTTCAGCGCAGGGAAAAATGCTGTTAGCAAATCGTTCCCTAAACTCTCCAAAGTTATCAACACTTTGGGAAGTAAATGGGTAACCTTAGGAGTAGGAGCTCTTACAGCAGTTCCTCAACTCGTATCCGGGATTACTAGTCTGCAGCTGTCAGACATGCAGAAAGAACTGGCCCAAATTCAAAAAGAAGTCGGAGCTCTCACAGCTCAATCTGAAATGATGAAAGCTTTCACATTGTTCTGGCAACAAGCAAGTAAAATTGCAGCTAAACAAACAGAAAGCCCTAGTGAAACGCAACAGCAGGCGGCCAAAACCGGAGCTCAGATAGCGAAAGCTTTGTCCGCAATAAGTGGCGCCTTAGCCGCCGCAGCTTAACTATTAATTTTTTGATGGAGATCGTGTGTTATGACAACAGGAGTACGTGGAGATAATGCTCCAGATCCCTCATTGTTAGCTCAGCTCACCCAAAATGCTAACTCAGCATCCGCAGCTTCAACAGGAAAAAACGGTCAGGTAGCCGGCGCTAAACAAGAAAACGTTGACGCCAGTTTTGAAGACTTACTGCAAGACGCTCAAGGGACTGGGGGAAGTAAAAAGGCTACTGCCAATCAAACATCAAAAAGTGGAAAGAGTGAAAAAGCACAGGCAAGTAGCGGAACATCAACCACAACATCCGTAGCTCAGGCTAGCCAAACAGCAACTGCACAAGCCGTTCACGGTGCACGAGATTCTGGCTTTAATAGCGATGGATCCGCCACCCTTCCTTCCCCTACCGGAACAGAAGTCAATGGGGTTGTTCTACGGAAAGGAATGGGAACTTTAGCGCTCATGGGGCTGATTATGACCCTACTCGCACAAGCAAGTGCTAAATCCTGGTCTTCGTCCTTCCAACAACAAAACCAAGCTATCCAGAACCAGGTAGCTATGGCTCCAGAGATCGGAAATGCTATTCGGACACAAGCAAACCACCAAGCCCAAGCTACGGAATTACAAGCTCAGCAGAGTTTGATTTCAGGGATTACGAACATAGTAGGATTCGCGGTCTCTGTAGGAGGAGGGATTTTATCCGCCTCGAAGAGTTTGGGAGGGTTAAAATCTGCAGCCTTCACTAATGAAACTGCAAGCGCGGCAACCTCTGCGACCAGTTCCTTAGCAAAAACAGCCACCAGCGCACTGGATGATGTAGCTGGTACAGCTACTGCAGTTGGAGCTAAAGCCACTTCTGGAGCAGCTTCTGCAGCTTCATCCGCAGCTACAAAACTTACGCAAAACATGGCAGAAAGCGCCTCGAAAACCCTCTCTCAAACAGCTAGTAAGAGTGCAGGAGGATTATTCGGTCAGGCATTGAACACTCCTAGCTGGTCTGAAAAAGTGTCTCGTGGAATGAACGTTGTGAAAACGCAAGGGACACGCGCAGCTAAATTTGCAGGGCGAGCCTTGTCTTCTGCTATGAACATCTCACAAATGGTGCACGGTCTCACGGCTGGGATCGATGGGATCGTCGGAGGGGTGATCGGAGCGCAGGTAGCCCAAGAACAAAGAATGGCTGGTATGGCAGAGGCTCGCGCAGAGGAGCTCAAATCTCTTAACTCAGTTCAAGCCCAGTATGCTTCGCAAGCCCAACAACTCCAAGAGCAATCTCAACAGAGTTTTAATTCCGCACTGCAAACTTTACAAAGCATCTCGGACTCTGCTCTGCAAACGACAGCCTCTATGTTTAACTAATCGACTTTCTTTCTCGCTCTTATTTGCAACTCAGCTTCAGAACCGTAGGCATCCTAAAAGGGCCCTACGGTTTTTCTTTACTCTGAAGTCAGCACATATCCTTGGCGAAATTCCTCATGGTAAATAAGCCGACAACCCAACACCATAAAACCCACAGCAAACAATAGCCCAGGAGGGAAACTTTCTCCAAGAAGCAGCCAACCAAAAAAGCTAGCAAATAGAGGCATCACTAAATTGCAGAAGGACAGGAAGGTTGAAGAAAAAGAACGCAATAACTTAGCAAACAAGTTATAGCAAATCAAATTCGAAAAAATCACCAAAGCACCTATCGCCTGTAGAAATAATAAAGGGTTTTCCACAGGCACAGGGTTCCAAACTTCGGTGACAGCAGAATGTATTAACGACAACACCCCTGCGATGACCATAGCATACGCATTAATCGCGGTCATGGATAGCGACTCACATCTTCGCCCTAATTTTCTGAGCAAAGTCCAACCATAAGAAGAAAGACAGGTAGCTGCTATCAATAAGAGTTCCGGTAATCCTAACTGCCATCCCCACTCAGCTACATCTTCGCTACCTCCAAACAGCAGGTACACAAGGTAACTGACTAACCCTAAACTTAATCCCCCAAGCTTTTTCCAAGTAACGACCTCTCTAAGCTGGACGTAAGAACAAAAAGCGGCTGTGAAAGGTGAAAATCCATAAATAAAGCAAGCTGTTGAGGATGAAAGCCCCTGCAATCCAATAAATTCCAATACATTAGTTAAATAGAAACCGATAACGGAGAGCAATACTATAGGCATGATAGCTGGACGCGGCAGACGAAGAGACTCGCGTTTACATAATAGCAGCCCAAAAAGAACTACTCCGGCCAATACCATTCGACTCCCTGTCACAAATAAAGGAGCTGCAGCTTCCATTGCCGACTTGCTTAAAGCAAACGAAGAGGACCAGATGAAAGCATTCAGGAAAATTAAGAAAATAGCCATGTCACAACAGGGTTTAAACAACAGGTTTGTAGAGTACAAGCGAATAACAACGCCTTGACCGCCACCATGAACCGTGTCGCACGGATCTGCGATCCGTTCTATAGAACAACCAAGCTTGTTGCTAGCTGTGCACTAAAAAAATAAGGATCTATTGTAGGGCATCTCTTGAAAAAAACCCAGGTTGAAAAAAGTTTTGTTATGGATCTCTATACAATCTCCTAAAAGAAGCTCCTCCGAACTCAGATTCTCATTTTATCCTTTATAAAACCCTTTTGCTTAGTTCCGTGAAACGCTACAATGGCAAACACTCCGCGTAAAAAGAGACGATTCTTTGCAGCGGTTTGCAGTAAATTTTTTATTTATGGAGAAGGAATGATCCACGTAACTTGCAATCAAGAAGCTTTCGAACTACCAGAAGGCGCCTCGGCGATGGATCTTGCAAATAAGATGAAACAATCTCATTGCTTTGCAGGGGCCCTTATTAATGATCAAGAAAAGGATCTTTCCACCACCTTACAAGACGGTGATACCGTTCTATTCCTCACTTGGGATGATCCTAAAGGTAGAGAAATCTTTTTACACACTTCAGCACATATTCTAGCTCAAGCCGTTCTACGCTTATGGCCTTCGGCACAGCCAACGATTGGTCCAGTCATCGATCAAGGGTTCTACTATGATTTTGCCAATCTTTCCATCAGCGAAGAAGATTTCCCGGCTATAGAAGCTATGGCCAAAACGATCGCAGAAGAAAAATTCCCTATCTCGCGTCAGGTTTTCCCAGACAAAGAAGCTGCTCTTGCCTATTTTTCTCAAAATCCCTTTAAAGCAGAGCTCATTGCTGAGCTTCCTGAAGAAGTAGAAATTTCCGCGTATACGCAAGGAGAATTCTTGGATTTATGTCGAGGCCCGCACCTTCCTTCGACAGCTCCTGTTAAAGCTTTCAAGCTATTACGCACATCTTCTGCTTATTGGAAAGGTGACCCTTCTAGAGAATCGCTGATTCGAATATATGGAGTCTCTTTCCCTACGACCAAGGAACTGAAAGAACATCTTCATCAGCTAGAAGAAGCAAAAAAACGCGACCATCGAGTTCTTGGAACAAAGTTAGATCTGTTCTCTCAACAAACTTGTTCTGCTGGAATGCCTTTTTTCCATCCTCGGGGTATGGTTGTTTGGAACGCTTTAGTTGACTACTGGAAACGCCTTCATCAGCGTGCTGGCTATCAGCAAATCCAAACTCCCCAACTCATGAATAGAGAGTTATGGGAGATCTCTGGCCATTGGGAAAATTACAAAGAAAACATGTATACCCTCACCGTAGATGAAGAAGATTATGCAATTAAACCCATGAATTGTCCTGGCTGCATGCTGTACTATAAAACCCAGCTACACAGCTACCGAGAATTCCCCTTACGGATTGCAGAAATCGGCCATGTACATAGACACGAGCTTTCTGGAGCTCTATCAGGCTTGATGCGAGTGCGTACTTTCCATCAAGATGACGCACACGTATTTTTAACACCTGAGCAAGTTGAAGAGGAAACACTCAATATCCTAAACCTTGTTTCCGAACTCTATGGAACTTTTGGACTCGAGTATCACTTAGAACTTTCCACTCGTCCTGAACAAGGAACCATTGGAAGCGATGATCTTTGGGAACTTGCAACAAAGGCTTTGAAAAGAGCTCTCGTTAAATCGCAAAAACCTTTTATCATAAGCCCAGGAGAAGGAGCCTTTTACGGTCCAAAAATCGATATCCATGTAAAAGATGCGATCAACAGGACTTGGCAATGTGGAACGATTCAGTTAGATATGTTCCTGCCGGAACGATTCGATCTGAAGTACACAAATGCACAAGGAGAGAAAAGTACACCTATTATGCTCCATAGAGCTTTGTTTGGATCTATTGAGCGATTCTTAGGCATTTTAATCGAACATTTCAAAGGACGGTTCCCTTTGTGGCTAAGTCCAGAGCATGTTCGCATTATTACCGTCGCAGATCGCCACGAGGCTCGTGCCCAAGAATTGGCAAAACATTTCAGCCAAATGGGAATCATTGTCTCTGTTGATTCATCTAATGAGTCTGTTAGTAAGAAAATTCGCAATGCGCAAAACATGCAAGTGAATTACATGATCACCATTGGAGATAAGGAATTAGAGACCCACTTACTAGCAGTGCGCACACGAGACAATCGTGTGTTGAACGATATTGCTGTCGAACAGTTCTCTCATGTTATTCTTGAAGAGCTTCGCTCTTTATCCTTGACTCCTTCCTTATAGAAGGCCGGGCTTGCATAGATTCTGCCTATGCAAGCCCATTATTTCTTTTCACACATCCTTGCCAATCTCCTTACAAACGATCATGGATTTCAAATAGCCGAAACCTTTATAACATGTTCGCTGTAGCAAAAAATTCTAAATAAGAATAAAACAGGCAGGTCCAGGGCTCTAAAATCTCATCGAGTTAACTATACGATTTTTCTTCCCATGGTAGTTGCTACAGTAATCCTGTTCCGTTTACAAAAGACTTATCCCTAAAAATAGACTTTTCTACCGGAGGGATACTGTACCCAATAATATAGAAAAGAGGTATCTGGAGAGCTTTCTTACTTTATTCATCTCCTTTAACCTCATTCGTCCATGCTTATGGACAAATCAATATAAAGGAATTAAAGCAACTAAAAAGGAGCGAGGCTTCCTCCCCTACAAGGGCTTCACCTCGTGATAAACATGAAAACAATCGCTGTTAATAGTTTCAAAGGCGGCACAGCAAAAACCTCTACAACCCTCCATTTAGGAGCCGCATTAGCGCAATATCATAAAGCACGCGTTCTACTCATCGATTTCGATGCACAAGCGAATCTTACGGCAGGATTAGGCCTAGATCCTGATTGTTATGATAGCCTTGCTGTTGTTCTACAAGGAGAAAAAAACATAGAAGAGGTCATCCGTCCTATTGATTCCTCAGGATTAGATCTCATCCCTGCCGATACTTGGTTGGAACGTGTGGAAGTCTCTGGATCTTTGGCTGCTGATCGTTATTCTCATGAACGATTAAAGATTATTCTTTCTAAGATAGAACATCGATACGACTATGTCATTATCGACACACCTCCTTCTTTATGTTGGCTCACAGAATCAGCTCTAATCGCTGCTCAGCATGCACTCATCTGCGCTACACCAGAATTCTATAGTGTTAAAGGCTTAGAAAGGCTTGCCACCTTTATTCAAGGGATCTCATCGCGACACCCTCTCAATATTTTAGGAGTCACGCTATCTTTTTGGAATTACAGAGGGAAAAATAACGCAGCCTTCACAGAGCTAATTCAAAAAACGTTCCCTGGGAAACTTCTTAACACGCGCATACGCAGAGATATTACTATCTCAGAAGCCGCTATCCATGGGAAACCTGTTTTCTCCACAGCCCCTTCAGCACGAGCCTCGGAAGACTATCTAAAATTAACTGAAGAACTGCTATTTTTGTTAAGGAACATCTAACGTTATGGGAAATATTAAAACCCTTTTAGAGAATCGCTTTAAGAAACCTACACCCGATAAAATGGAATCCCTCGCTAAAAAGCGTTTAGAAGGAAAGCTTTCTCCTTTTCTAAATGGGTTTACTAATCCTAAACTCTCTTCGCAAGAGGAAGCTAGATTCCGTCAATTACTAGAAGAGTACTCCTTTTCTAAGGAAATCTCCCATAACGATCTCCAACAACTGTGTCACTTATCTGCTCAGGTTAAACAGATTCATCATCAAGCTATCCTTCTCCATGGTGAGCGAATCAAGAAAGTTCGTGAATTATTAAAAACCTATCGAGAAGGAGTTTTTTCAGCTTGGCTCTTACTCACCTATGGGAATCGGCAGACACCTTATAATTTTCTTGTTTATTACGAGCTATTCTCAGCTCTTCCAGACACTCTTAAACTCGAGTTAGAAAGACTGCCTCGACAAGCAGTGTATACACTAGCTTCTCGAGAAGGCTCGCAAGAGAAAAAAGAGGAAATTATCCGTAACTATCAAGGTGAAACTCGTGGAGAACTCCTAGAAATTATCCGTAGAGAATTTCCGCTACTTCCTACCGATCGACGTCAATCATCCCTTGCCCAACAAGCCTTTTCTTTTTTTGCAAAAGGAACAAAATTATTACAGCGATGTACAGACATTTCTCAAGAAGAGCTCCTCTCCCTGGAAAAATTGATTAAAAAGTTACAAAAAGTTACAACTAACCTTCTTTCTAACACTAAGGTATCCCGTAATGACGACGAAACCCAAAACTCTAGAAATCGATAACAACACGTTCCTGCTTTTGGAAGGCAATTTAAAAAGAATTTTTGCCACGCCTATTGGGTATACAACGTTTAGAGAATTCCAAAATGTAGTGTTTAACTGCGCACAAGGACAACAGGAGCTTGCAAATTTTTTATTTGAGATGTTGATCAATGGGAAGTTGTTGCAAGAGCTACCTGCAGGACAGAAACAATCTGCACAAAGTCTAATTGTACAATTTATGATGCCGATTCGTGTTGCGAAGGATATCCATGAGCGCGGTGAATTCATCAATTTCATTACTTCCGATATGCTAGCTCAACAGGAACGCTGCGTATTTTTAAACCGACTCTCTCGAGTTGATGGGCAGGAATTTCTACTCATGACGGATGTACAAAATACCTGCCATCTCATCCGCCACTTACTGTCTCGTCTGCTTGAAGCGCAAAAAAATCCTATCGGAGAAAAAAATCTCCAAGAAATCCAAGAAGATCTCGATTCTTTACGCGCTCACTTTGAAGAATTAACGAAATCTGTGTAATCTATAATCCTTCCTAACAATCATCTTTCTAAAGATGATGTTACATAGCCCCTGAATCAGACTATTTTTAAAAAGCAGGCTTTAGGGGCTTATTTTTCGTAAAAATCCAGAGATGTCTTGCATCGATAAATTAAGAATTAAAGAAAAAGCAAGGAGCGAGGTTTTTTCCCAAACAGGGTCCCGCCTCGTGAGTCAGCTATGAAAAAAAAACGCGTTCTTACCGGAGATCGCCCTACTGGGAAACTTCACCTAGGGCATTGGATCGGCTCCATTATGAATCGTCTCCAGCTACAAAATGACTCTCGCTATGATTGTTTCTTCATTATAGCAGATTTGCACACGCTAACTACTAAAACGCGCAAAGAAGAAATCCTTCAAATAGATAATCATATTTATGACGTTCTTGCCGACTGGCTTAGCGTAGGAATTGATCCTGAAAAATCCGCAATCTACCTGCAATCGGCTATCCCTGAGATTTATGAATTAAATCTCATTTTTTCCATGCTTACCCCGTTGAATCACATTATGGGTATTCCTAGCATCAAAGAAATGGCCCGTAATGCTTCTCTAAATGAAGAAAGCCTATCGCATGGACTTATAGGATACCCTGTATTACAAAGTGCAGATATTCTACTTGCTAAAGCACATCTTGTTCCTGTTGGGAAAGATAATGAGGCTCATGTAGAGCTGACTCGTGATATTGCCAAAACATTCAATCGGCTCTATGGGGAAGTGTTTCCAGAACCCGATATTCTGCAAGGAGAACTGACAGCCCTTGTAGGAACCAATGGTCAAGGGAAAATGAGTAAATCCGCGAATAACGCCATTTATCTTTCGGATGACGCAAAGACAGTACAAGAAAAAATACGAAAACTGTACACGGATCCTAATCGGATTCACGCGACAACCCCAGGAAGAGTGGAAGGGAACCCTTTATTTATCTACCACGATCTTTTTAATCCTCATAAGGAAGAAGTAGAAGAGTTTAAGACTCGCTATCGTCAAGGATGCATTAGAGATGTAGAAGTAAAAGCTCGTTTAGCAGAAGAAATCAATCTTTTCTTAAATCCTTTCCGAGAAAAACGTAGTGAATTAGTTGCTCAGCCTAAATTTCTCGAGGAAGCCTTGCAACAAGGAACGGAAAAAATGCGTACCGTAGCTCGAGAAACCATGGAAGAGGTGCATGACCATCTAGGATTAAGCCGGAAATGGCGGACTATTCTAGCCTCTTCTAAATAAAAAATCTTAACAACTATCCATTGTGTGGGAGGAGGAGTTCTGAAACAGCAATTTGTATTACATGCTCCTTTCCTCCCTTGTGGAGATCAGCCCGAAGCAATTCGCAGACTATCCCAAGGGATTACAGATGGAGTCCCTGCACAAGTTCTCTTAGGAACCACTGGATCCGGAAAGACTTTCACCATGGCAAATGTTATTGCTAACGTGAATGTTCCCACTCTGGTACTTGCTCATAATAAAACTCTCGCTGCCCAGCTGTACCAAGAATTTAAAGCCTTCTTTCCAGAAAATGCAGTCGAATATTTTATTTCCTACTATGATTACTACCAGCCTGAAGCCTATATCGCTCGTAGTGATACGTACATTGAAAAAAGCCTTCTTATCAATGATGAAATTGATAAGCTCCGCCTTTCAGCAACACGTTCTATCTTAGAACGCCGAGATACTCTTATCGTTTCCTCTATTTCTTGCATCTATGGAATAGGATCTCCTGATAACTACTCTTCTATGGCTCTCACATTAGAAGTTGGTAAAGAATACCCTCGATCGCAACTCTCTTCTCAACTCGTACGCATGCACTATCAGGCCTCCTCTACACCACAACGGAGTGCCTTTCGTGAACGCGGAAGTGTCATTGATATCTTCTTGGCCTATGAAAGCGATCTTGCTGTACGACTCGAATTCATGAACGATACGCTTATTTCGATAGAGTATGTGGATCCATTAACTATGATCCCCTCCCATACCACCTCGTCCATCACTCTCTATCCAGGGTCGCACTATGTAACTCCGGAAGCTGTTCGAGAACAAGCGATCCGCACAATCCGAGAAGAACTCGAGCAACGCATGCTTTTTTTTGAAGGACGTCCTGTAGAACAAGAACGCCTCTTTCAACGTACCACGCATGATATCGAAATGATTAAAGAAATTGGATTTTGCAAAGGAATCGAGAATTATTCCCGGCATTTTACAGGGGCTGCTCCTGGAGAGCCGCCAACCTGCCTCCTAGACTATTTCCCAGATGATTTTCTTTTAATTATCGATGAATCTCACCAAACTCTTCCACAATTACGTGCTATGTATCGAGGAGATCAGTCTCGCAAACAGTCGCTAGTAGAATATGGATTCCGACTCCCGTCGGCTTTCGATAACAGACCGCTCACCTATGAAGAAGCTCGTCGTTATTTTCATCGTGTAATTTATGTATCCGCAACTCCTGGAGATCTGGAAATTCAAGAAAGTCGTGGACATATCATCGAACAAATCATTCGCCCTACAGGAATTCCTGATCCCTTACCAGAGATTCGCCCAGCTAAAGGACAAATCGATGATCTCTTAGAAGAAATCCGTCAACGGCTCCGTAAAGATCAAGAAAAAATCCTTGTTATCTCCGTAACAAAAAAATTAGCTGAAGATATCGCTGCCTTCCTCGCAGAGCTAGGCATTGCTGCTACATATCTGCACTCAGGAATTGAAACAGCAGAAAGAACGCAGATCCTTACTGATTTGCGATTAGGGAATATCGATGTATTGATTGGTGTCAATCTTCTTCGTGAAGGGATTGATCTACCAGAAGTTTCATTGGTAGCGATTCTTGATGCAGATAAAGAAGGGTTTTTACGTAGTAGCGCCTCTCTTATTCAATTTTGTGGACGCGCAGCTCGTAATATTCATGGGAAAGTGATTTGCTATGCAGACCGCATCACTCCATCTATGGATCATATGCTCAAAGAAACAGAACGACGCAGAAAAATACAGCTCGATTACAATCAACAACATAAAATCACTCCGCAACCTATTATTAAACCGATCTTAGCTAATCCGATTACTAAAGAAGCTGGTCAAGAAGAAACTCGTTTAAAAATGCAATCTTCGAAAGAGTTGGAAGCCTCTATAAAAACCTATGAGGAAGCCATGTATCAAGCAGCTCAGGAGTTCCAATTCGATGAAGCTGTAAAGTACCGTGATTTGATGAATGCAGCAAAAAAACAGCTCCTCTTTCAAAAAGGAGAAGAAGAAAATGGGGACTGAAAAGGATACCACAGAATTGAATCCCTCGCTATGATCCTTTTCTACTAAGGGAATCTCCCTCCGAGCCTTCTCTTTGTATTGCGGTCATACATGCTCATCGGAGGAAATTAGATAAAACGAGCGAACTGCTTTCATTAACCGTTCTAGACAAGGATCTTGTTATGTTTGATGTCGTCATCTCCGATATAGAAGCGAGAGAAATTTTAGATTCTCGAGGCTATCCCACATTATGTGTTAAAGTCATCACTAATACAGGAACCTTTGGTGAAGCGTGCGTTCCTTCTGGAGCATCTACAGGCATCAAGGAAGCTTTGGAACTGCGTGACAAAGATCCTAAACGTTACCAAGGGAAAGGGGTCTTACAAGCCATTTCTAATGTCGAAAAAGTGCTGATGCCCGCTTTACAAGGATTCAGCGTATTTGACCAAATTACAGCTGATGCGATTATGATTGATGCTGATGGAACTCCGAACAAAGAAAAGTTAGGAGCTAATGCGATTCTTGGAGTCTCCCTAGCATTAGCAAAAGCTGCTGCAAATACTTTACAGAGACCTTTATATCGGTATCTTGGTGGATCTTTCTCGCATGTGCTTCCTTGCCCTATGATGAATCTTATCAATGGCGGTATGCATGCTACAAATGGTCTCCAATTCCAAGAATTTATGATTCGTCCAATTAGCGCTCCTTCTCTAACAGAGGCTGTGCGGATGGGAGCAGAAGTCTTCAACGCCTTAAAAAAAATCTTACAGAATCGACAGCTGGCTACAGGTGTTGGTGATGAAGGCGGATTTGCTCCTAATCTTGCCTCTAATGCCGAAGCTCTGGATCTACTCTTAACAGCAATCGAAACTGCAGGATTCACACCTAGAGAAGATATTTCTTTAGCTCTCGACTGCGCTGCTTCTTCTTTCTATAATACCCAAGATAAAACCTATGATGGGAAATCGTATGCAGATCAAGTGGGTATACTTGCAGAACTCTGTGAGCACTATCCTATAGATTCTATCGAAGATGGGCTAGCCGAAGAAGATTTTGAGGGCTGGAAACTCCTATCCGAGACTTTAGGAGATCGTGTGCAACTAGTTGGAGACGACCTATTTGTGACGAATTCTGCATTGATTGCTGAAGGAATCGCTCAAGGACTTGCCAATGCCGTTCTCATCAAACCAAACCAAATTGGAACACTTACAGAAACTGCAGAAGCTATTCGTTTAGCAACTATACAAGGCTACGCTACCATTCTTTCGCATAGATCAGGAGAAACAGAAGATACTACCATAGCAGACCTTGCTGTCGCTTTTAATACAGGTCAGATTAAAACAGGGTCTCTTTCCCGTTCTGAGCGTATCGCTAAGTATAACCGTCTAATGGCAATTGAAGAAGAGATGGGTCCAGAAGCTCTATTCCAAGATTCAAATCCCTTTTCTAAAGCATAGGGAAACTTCGAAAAAATAGCTGGGAAGGGATTGCTTATAAGATCCCTTCCCCCCTCTTTGCTTGAGGATTTTTCTCTGGGAGAGTATGTACAACTTTATTAAGCTCCTCTGGGGAAAAAAAGAGAAATGACCATCTCTATTCATGAGAATAAATATTCCATGATCTCCTTCACACGCACGATAGGTTTTCGTTTATGGCTTATCTGTGTGGCCGCTATTATGTTCCCCTTAGGGATCAATATCTTGCAATTGAACCTTCAGCAATACAAGAAAACACTCTCCTCTATCACTTCCGATCTGCGAGAAAATGCTTTATTTAAAGCTCACACTTTACAACAAACTATTCCTTTAAATATTGATATCCTGGCTCTCTTTTCAGAAATTTTTGATCTAGACAGAGGAGTCCCTGCTGAACCGGATCTTGCTCTAAGTAAAGAAATGGAGAAGATCTTTCACTCCACTTATAAAGAGATTTCTCTAGTAAAAAAAGAGGCTGATGGGAACTTTAGAGTCGTTGCTTCTAGCCGCATCGAACAACTTGGTAAAAACTATAACCAAGAGATTTTCCTATCAGATTCTCAACCATTTCTCGCTACTTTGCGACATTCCGGTTCCGATTCTCAGGTTCTGGCTGTCTTACAAACGAATATTTTTGATATCAGCTCTCAAGAAGTCCTTGGCGTACTCTATACCCTTTCGGATACCAACTATTTATTAAATGGATTACTTGCAGCTAAAGATCCTCTCTCCGTAAAAACTGCAATTCTCTCTAAAAATGGCATCATTCTTCAAGCAACAGATTCCTCTTTAGATCTTGTATCGATACACAAAACGGTTTCTAAAGAGCAATTTTGTGATGTTTTCCTTCGCGATGATATCTGCCCCCCTCATCTCTTACTACGCCCCCCTTTAAATCTCGATCCTCTTCCTTATGGCGAGAATTTCGTTTCATTTTGCATTGGGAACACAGAAATGTGGGGATATATCCACTCTCTACCTGAGATGGATTTCCGCATATTGACTTATGAAGAAAAATCTATAATTTTTGCTTCTTTATGGCGACGAACCTTACTGTACTTTGCTTATTTTTGTTGCGTACTTTTAGGAAGCATTACAGCTTTTTTAGTTGCAAAACGCTTATCCAAGCCTATCCGGAAGCTGGCTACGGCCATGATGGAAACTCGTCGCAATCAACACCATCCATATGAACCCGATTCTCTGGGCTTTGAAATTAATCATCTAGGAGAAATCTTTAACTCCATGGTGCAAAGCCTTTTGCAACAGCAATCTTTAGCAGAAAAAAATTTCGAGATCAAACAGCATGCACAAAATGCATTACGACTAGGAGAAGAAGCTCAACAACGCCTGCTTCCTAACCAGCTGCCTGATTCCCCAACTACAGAAATCGCTAAAGCCTATATTCCTGCAATTACGGTAGGAGGAGATTTCTTTGATATCTTTGTTATAGGCGAAGGTCCCCAAGCTAAACTCTTTCTAATCGTTGCTGATGCTTCCGGGAAAGGAGTCAATGCGTGCACCTACTCCTTATTCCTGAAAAACATGTTACATACCTTTTTGAGTGAGCTCTCCTCTATTCAAGAAGCCGTTCAACAAACAGCTGCTCTCTTCTATCAACAGACAGCTGAATCTGGGATGTTTGTAACACTATGCATTTATTGTTATCATTACGCAACACGAGAACTAGAATACTATTCTTGTGGCCACAACCCAGCGTGTCTCCGAGCTCCTAATGGAGATATCTCTTTCCTGTCGCATCCTGGTATGGCCTTAGGATTTTTACCTGAAGTTCCTCCTCACCCTGCTTACACTCTCGTTCTTGAAGAGGAGTCTCTTTTAGTGCTCTATACCGATGGGGTGACTGAAGCAAGCAATAAGCATGGAGAGATGTTTGGAGAAGAACGCTTAAAAGCATTAGTGGCTTCGTTGACGAAACAAAGTGCCGAAGAAGCCATCCAATCTATCATGTTCTCTATTAAGTCTTTTGTGAAAGATTGCCCACAACATGACGATATCACTTTACTCGTTTTGAAAATACCTAAGGAACCTTCCGCTTATTAGTCTTCGCATATCTTAAAAACTTCCCTAACGAATCCTTGTAGATTTTTTCCTTTCTACTTCTTTATCGTGCCGTTAAGAAGCTTTTTTCAGTTATCTTCTCTAAAATATATGTTTTAGGTGCGGAATGAGACAGACATTCACCAAAAGAATCCTTCTTTTTCTTTTCCTAGTGATTCCTGCTCCTCTCCTTCTCAATCTCGTTGTCCTTTCTTTCTTTTCCTTCGTGGCTGTTAAAACAACGATCATTCAGGATCTGCATACCCGCACCATGAACTTTAATTTAGAACTCGAAAAGAAAATCGCCATTCAAAATATTTTTCTGAAACGTTTAGCGGAAACGTTAGCATTAAAAACCCTCACAACCTCACATGATTTTTTCACTGAAGCTTATAGTGAGATGATTGCTCTCGGAGATACCGATTTATCCCTCTGCCTACTTTCTTCCGCTAACGATAGCATCCGTACAAAGAATCCTCGGGATCCTTTTGTTCGTTATATAAAAGCTCATCCAGAAATACGTGATAAGCTTATCCAAAATCCTGGGAATGCTAGCCTTATCTCTATTTCTGAACGCCCAGACACCGAAGATCATTACCTTATTTTTGCAGAACCACTTCCTATCTACGAAGACCCCTCATTAGCCGGCTGGGTAATTGCTTTCTATTCGATGCAAAAACTACGCAACTATCTCTTCCATAACAAACAATCCTATCAAGATCTTCTTTGCTATCTCAACCATAAGGGAGAACTTCTCTTTTCAAACTCATCTCCTTTTCAAAATGGAGCTTTTTCTCTCTCCATGGAAGGATATCCCGCTCTCTCTTCAGAAAAAGCTTCTTATCCTTTAGAACCTTCTCCTGAATTATTTAAAGCTAAAGAGCTGTTAAAAGTTTCCATACACGGGAAAACTTTCTTAGCCTATTTATCTCCTTGGCAGCCTATACCACATACCCATTCTCTTGCGCTGATCCCTCTATCCACTTGCATTACACAAGCCTTACGGCTTCCCATCAACGTAATCTTATTCTATATCCTCGCTTTTTCTTTGATGGGATGGGTGCTCTCTTGCACTAGCAAACGATTAAATCGTCCCTTACAAGAGCTTTCTGTCAGTATGGAATCCGCGTGGAAAGGCAACCATAATGTCCGCTATGAGCCGCAACCTTATGGCTATGAAATCAATGAACTGGGGAATATTTTTAACTGTACTTTACTTCTTCTGCTGAACGTCAAAGAAAAAGCTGAAATAGAATATATTTCCGGAAATTTATTACAAAAAGAGCTTGCTCTTCTCTCTTCCTTAAAAGATACCCTTCTCTGTCAACGTTCGAATTCTCTCCCAGGAGGAACTTTCTCTTTGCATTATTTACAAGGAGAACAACAAACCGGATATTTTTATGGTTGGGTTGCCACTCCTGAAAAAGATCGCCTCTTCGGAGTGATTGGAATAGCTGGAGATATCGGACTGCCTTCTTATCTCTACGCACTCTCTGCCCGCAGTTTATTCCTAACGTATGCAAGTTTAGGCTACTCATTACCTTCTATTTGCCATAAAACGATGCGAAGCTTTGATGAAACAACTGTAGGCAATGAAGCTTCTATTTCTATAGCTTGTCTTGAATACGACCTTTCTTCCAAGTCATTGTCTGTTCTAACAGAAGGTGCTAATCCTCCAACTCTATTCATAAAACGACAAGAACATCTCCTCACGATGTCAGAACAACAACGTATTGAGACCGGAGATATCCTTGTTTGCCTTACTGGAGGGCCCCACATCATTCAGTACTTGAAAACACTCCCTATAGAAGCATTACTAAAAGATCCTCTCGCTCCACTCAATTCTGAAAACTTTGCAGAGATGTTAACAACGATGCTGAGAAGTAAAAATCAAACGCAGATCGATGGAGCTGTAGGCTTTTTATCCTTTATCTAACAGTCTCTCTCTAACTAAAAAAAGCCTTTCGGCAATCCACTTCGATAGCCTGGTGGAGGGGCCATTCCGTAATCTATGGGATTCGGATACAACGCCCAAGGATCTCGAACAACAAACCATCGTTCTTTATTTTCTGAAGGACGTCCTACCAATCCTAAATAATTAAATTCCCACAAATCCATCTCTTGGGTTCCAGGATGCAAAATAAAACCAAAATACCGGTAAGCCCAATTCGTATCACCAAAAAGAAGCGGAGCAGGATAGGCTAACCCATAGTGACGCATAGCAGCAATCAGCCTCATAGAAAGATCTTCTTCATGATAAACACGCTGATACCCAGCCATTAATAAACCTTTATACAGATGTCTGAGATCCGAGGAAGATAATAGCGAATGCTTCCCTACATTCTCTTCTAGTAGGGTAGCGAATCGATCATAGGATATCCGAGAAGAAATCCCTAAATAAGAAGAAAGATCACTGATAATCTGGGGTAACTGCTGTTCAGAAACATAAGGCGCTTCATGTACGAACTGGCTCGCTAAATATTTCTGTAAAGTAGCTACTACTTTCTCATCATGAACAGTCGACTGAAAGAAACGCGAGCTCTTTTCATAGAATTCAGGAATAGATAACGAGAGATCATCACAAAAATATAAGAAATCTTGGGTAAGTTCTTGGAGATAATACCGTGTACAGAAACGTGTAATAAACGCATATATTGCCGATTTATCGAAAAGAGTACGCTTCAAAAAATCCTGATGCTTAGAAAGCCACACATCTCTCAGCCAAGTATAGCTATACCAATCATTAGTCCATGCATCTCTAAATAACGGAGCTCCTGCCATAACAGAAAACACATGCGAAGGGGCTGCTGCTAATAAAGAATGATCCCCATTTTCTACATAATCTTTCACAGCCTCAGGAAGATCTTTCAATGCATCAGCAAAAAATGCTGCCAACTCATGCGGATCCGCAGGCAATTTTTCTAGTTTGACGAGTGGTTTCGAATTTTCAAAATAATCGCCTACTAAAGTCGTTACTGTTCCTCCAGAAACATAAACCCAAGGGGTATGCGTAACTTGATCTAAATGCTGGAAAATCCCCTGTGGAATAGGACAATTATAAGCTTTCAAGATCCTTTCCATTGCAGCCTCCTGAAAACGAGGTTCATGTAAAGCCGATACAATACGATGCAAAAGAATAGAAGTTTCTTTTTCTAATCCAGAAACATTATGCTTCGCTAGGAGATCTCCTTCTATAGAAGTAAAAAACTCCGTCAAAGCATGAATAAATTCTTCGATAGAATAAATCGGCTCCCACGTGTTAGGATGACTCCTCCCATAGGTAAATAATATACGAAAGCCCGCAGGAACATCTTGATAATTCCCAGAAAACTCTCTAATAAAAGCATCGTATACGCTACGGAAATAGTTAGGGATTTCTCGTGAATAAAAAGACAAGAGAAAGTCTGGTAGCATGATCATTTTTTTCAGCTTCTCTTGCGCAGCATTCCAATCTTGTAAAGCTTGATTCAATTCTTGTCGAAAACGCACATGATCCATAGCCAGAATTTGGCTATCTTGTTTATTGATCGGATTACGCATCCGACTTTCCACATATTCTAACTGCGCTTTTGCTTCTTGATACGTCTCTTCACATTGTCCTGCAAAGGCTTGTGTCGTAGCTACTTCTTCTGCTAAAAATCTACGTATAATTTCACGTAAACCATCCTCATCATCACTGGTCCAACCTAAAGCAATTTGTAAATGCTTGGTGGTTGTTGTTTGACTCGCATCTGCTAACGTTGCTAACGTATATTCCCACGATTTCAATAATACATTCTGTGTATCACGAATAAATCCCAGTTTTGCTTGCTCGTGAGATTCTAAATAGCTAAGTACACGTTGACTATTCGTAGACAACAAAACCGTACCATCCCCTCGCTCTTTACGGAAACCTTCCTGCAAAACGGAAGCTTGCACTGTAGAAAGAGAAAGCTGATAGTGATGTAACAAACTATCCTGAATGACATCATGAGCTGTTATCTTCCCATGAATATCCTGAACTTTTTGATAGATAAACTCATTAGCTAGTAGCGTTTGCACCTCACCTGCGATATCCCCTGTTGTTGGAAATATGCCAGAAGCTACGAATGCTGCTTGTAAATCTGACGAAGCAGCAAGAGTAGCCACAGGATTGGGATATAAATCCATTACACAAATAGGCTTAAATAAATCTCCTACACACGGTAGAAGATTGATCGGAACGGAAATCTCTCGATCACCAACGATACGGGATATTTTCCCGGAAGATAATAAATCTTCCAAATCACGAATAAATAATAATGGATACTCCCGATGGATAAGAATTGCTAATGCTGTTGCGAAACAAGATCCGACATCTTGTCGCAAATAGGTAAATAATGCGACTAAAGCGGCTTCACGTACATGCCGTACGGTTACTGTCTCACTAGCGGGCAACGCTAACGTATTCCGAATTAAATCTTGAACTCTAGCGTAAGAAGGTACAAAAAACCTTCGAAAACGATTTTTAATTTCTTGATCATCCCGTAAAAACTCCAGCATCTTTAATACATGCTCACGAATCGGCCCTTCTTCCTGGCGATACGGTCCTAAGGGATATAAACATTTCGTCAACAGCTGAATACTTTCAACAACTCGACTAAGCTCCAAATCTCCTTCTTCATTCAGAATATAACTGGCTAACTTCCTTGCAATAGCAAGATTTTTTTTTGCTAAAGCAACTTTGCTATACGTTGTGAAATCTTGCAGGTTCTCACCACACAAAACCTCCTCCAGTAAGGAAGCTTTTTCTTTATTAGCTAAGGAATCAAATACAGAAACGTCCAAACGAGACATGACGAAGAAAGGAGTTTTTTCTCTCCCTTTACCATGGAATAAAATTGCGATGCAATCTTCGAAACTTAAGAGTCCCTATCTCCAAAAAACTCTCTGTTATTCCTCTGTTTTTTTCTTGAATAACGAGGAAAATAATGCTCGCAAAGAAAAACGGGAAACCTCACATCCCATAGCTGAAATGCTTTCTGTTAAAGGCAACTTTTTAGGACATACTCGCACACAATTATGAGCCTGCCCACATCCCTCTATTCCTCGGGTACCCATCAATGCTCGTAACCGACTCTCTCGACGTTTCTCTCCAGGATAAGCGTTAAAATAACGCGCTTGCGCAATAGCGGCTGGCCCCATAAAATCACTTTTTTCATTTACTTGTGGGCAGGCTTCCGTGCAACAGCCACAAGTCATACACATCGACAAAGAGTACATTAAAGTTTGCTCTTCTTGAGAGATTTTAGGGCCTGCGCCTTCCCCACATTTCTCTGCAGAAATCCATCCTTGAATCTCTTCTAAATTTTTGAACATAACAGAGCGATCTACAATCAAATCTCGCACTAAAGGGAACTTAGAAAGAGGGGCTAACTTGATCTCTCTTTTAGCATCTATATGCTCATGAATTAATGCAGTGCAAGCTTGTCTTGGAATACCATTCACTGAAACTGCACAAGAGCCACAAACCTCTTCTAGACAAGCCTGTTCCCAAACAACAGGATCCACACGCTCTCCATGAATATTTACAGGATTCTTTTCAATTTCCATGAGAGTACTGATCACATTCTCCCCTGGGTGTAGTTCCAACTCAAAACTTTCCCAATATTATTTCCCAGGAACGCCTCTATAAATATTCAAAATAAATGTCTCTTTCAAATTAGCCTCCTATATCGGGAAATGAATATTCGCTGGAATATTCTCTAGCACGACATCTTTTGCTCCCTGTCGAGTGTAATCTCGTAATTCTGGATTCACATAGCGGGTATCTACTTTCTTATATGAAATTTCTGGCTCATCTACAGAATATGTAGCGATCGTAGTTTTTAACCAATTCACATCATCTCGTTTCGAAAATTCTGGTTTGTAATGAGACCCTCGAAATTCGTTTCTTAATAAAGCTCCTGTCGTGATAGCTAGTGCAAGCTCTAACATAGGTTCCATTTGTCGAACAAAATGAAACGTTTTATTCGCAAATCGAGAAGAATCGTGTACCGAAACTTTTTTTATTCTTTCTCTAAACTCCTTTAACTTGTGTAGAGTTTCTTCAAGAGCCTTGTTCTCCCTTTTCACGGTCACATTACTGACCATGACTCGCGCGATCTCTTCATGCAAAGCAAATGCATTTTCTCCTCCTTGACGAGAGAGAATCTCTCGAGAGATCTCTAGCTCTTGTTGCAAAGCTTGATTAAGATCTTGTTGGGAATAGATACAACTTCCGAACGATTCCACAAATCGTGCCGCTTCATCTCCTGCGACTAACCCAGCGTATAAACACGCTAACAAAGAATTAGCTCCTAAACGATTGGCTCCATGATATTGAAAATCTGACTCGCCACAATTAAAACAACCTGGGATATTCGTCATATGTCGATAGCGACTATCGCGATCCCTATCGTCACTGGCAGGCCAATCTACCCAGGCGCCTCCCATAGAATAGTGCACCGCAGGAAAAATGCGCATAGGGACTTTTTTAGGATCTTCACCTGTAAATTTATGATAGATATCTAAAACAGCCTCTAGCTTATTCAGAGTCTCCACAGGTAGATGGGTTACATCTAAAAACACTTCGTGACGACCATCAATACCCAGACCTGCCTCACATACCTGTAAAATAGCTCGCGCTCCGACATCTCGACTCACTAAATTGCCGTAAGCAGGATACATCTCTTCTAGAAAATACCAAGGCTTGCCTGTCTCTCCGCAAGGGCGTCGCGAACCATCAGGGAAAATAATCGTTTTGGATGAACACCCAGGCACCCAAACTCTTCCTCCTTCACCACGAACCGATTCAGAAATCAAACGCAACTTATCTAGTCCAGAAATTGCTGTCGGATGAATTTGAATAAATTCAGGATTCGCATAGTGCATGCCTTGCATGAATAATCGACCATTTGCAGCTCCTGTACAGATAGTCGAGTTGGTAGACATTTTAAAAATGACACCCAAACCACCCGTTGCAATAATCACCGCATCACCTTGTATAACCTCTAAACGGTGATTGAATAAATTCATGACGACAACGCCACAAGCTCTTCCTTCCGTATTGGTAATCAATCGAACAAATTCATGATTTTCTCTTTTAATGATCTTCCCTTGACATTCACGACGACGTACCTGCTCATCCATGGTGTACATTAACTGCTGCCCTGTGGACGCTCCACAAAAGACTGTGCGATGATAGAGAGTCCCTCCGAAACGCCGCACATCGAGGTTTCCATCTGCATCACGGTTAAATGGACACCCGAACCTATCCAGCATATGAATAATGCGTGGAGCGGTTAAACACATTTCCAATACAGGAGGCTGATCTGCTAAAAAATCCCCTCCTTTTATCGTATCGTAAGCATGAATGTATGGGGAATCATTTTCTCCTTTGAGATTCAAGGCTGCATTAATTCCTCCCTGTGCACATACAGAATGCGATCGCTTGACCTTAGTTAAAGAGAACAGCTCTACTAAAATACCACGATCTGCGAGTTGCATAGCGGCAGATAGCCCAGCAAGTCCTCCTCCAATGATAATGACTCGACAACGCTGATTCATCATAACAAATACATATTCCAAATTACGCTGATACCCATAGCCATCACAACACACATCCCTACGTAACATAAGATCTGACATAATCGGAGATAGCGCGAAGAGATAATGATTCCCCATCGCGAGACAAACGTCCATACTCCATTAAACCCATGGAAAACAGCAGCTATAACAAAAAGCGTATAGAAAATTGCCATCCATAAAGATCCTAGAGCATTTCTTACTGCATAGAGAAAAGCTTTCCCTGCTTCTGGAGTAAAAATGTACGACTTGTGTGATGCAAATAAAGCTCGGTCTTTTTCTTGTAAAAACTGCTCCGTAATTTGAGGTCCTCCCTCAGCAAATGGAACATTCATAATGAAGAAGCCTGTTATTCCCTGTACAACAGAGGGATATCGAGCCGCATCAAAAGAAACAGCATAAAAAGTCTTTCCTTGGATTGTAACCTGAATAGGATACAAGACAAATCGAAACTGGATTACATGAAAAGCCAGCCCGGCTAATAAAATCCATGCCGTCATTCTCTGTAGAGTATATGCCAGATTCCTCCCGTAACGTAGGTGTTCTTCCATCTGAAGAGAAAAAATTCTCTCTCCCTCAAAGAAGATAGCTAAATCCGATGATGGAATGAATACCAAGCGGAAGAGCTAAACAGGTAATCTCAATTACCTTTAGACCAGGAATTTTGTGAAACAGATTCACTAAGGTAATGAACCCTTGGCTTTTAGCTAAGAAAGAAGAGGCTAAGATATTTGTAAGGAGATGTTCACACAAAAATAAAGTAAACACACATCCCGATACGGAATGAATACATCATATAATGAAACGAATGTAAGAAGATTTTTGTACTATCTCCCTCCTCATATGAACGCCTCCTTATTCGCTGTCCCTCATGGTTCCTGCCCTTCCATAAAGAGCCCTCCTCAAACATCATGATGAACAGCGCACTTAATCGCGACGTTAACAAACAGCAGCTATATCCCTCAACTGAAAGGCTTCCATCCCTAATTCTAGGAACCTCGTAACCAACGTTGCACATTTGTACTAACAGCGTCTTGCAATTCATAAACAGAAATGCCTTTTATCTCAGCAATACGCGCTAAGGTATGCACAATATTTGCTGGTTCGTTTCTCTTACCTCGTAAAGGTGTAGGAGCTAGGTAAGGAGCGTCTGTTTCCACTAATAATCTCTCTAAAGAAATCTTCTCTACAAGATCCTGCAAGCTTTTAGCATTTTTAAAAGTCACAATGCCACTAATAGAAATATACCAATCGCGCGCTAATAACTCTGTCGCCTCTTCATAAGTCCCTGTAAAACAATGCAACATACCAGGTTTAGCTTGCTGATCCACTCGATATACATGATCTAGGATGTGGAAAAAATCTTCGAAAGCTCCTCGGCAATGCACAACGAGAGGGAGTTCGTGCTGCAAAGCTAGTTGTAAATAACGACAAAGAACTTCTTTTTGTCGCTCTTGTTCAGAGGCTTGCACAGCAAATAAATAATCTAATCCAACTTCTCCAATAGCAGCGAGTTTCCCACCTTCTGCAGCACGACAAAATTCTTGAAAATCTTCCTCTATATCATCCTGCGCATCCTGGGGAGGAGTCCCAGCAACATGATAAAACATCCAATCAGGATAGGCTTCTGCATAAGCAAAAGACCGTAACAACTCAGCTTTTGTAGTCGTTACATTAACTACCCTAGTCACTCCTGCAGTTTTGCCTCGTAAAACGACATCTCCAAAATCCTCTATAAACTCTTCGGATGAAAGATGTACATGTGCGTCGACTATCTCCATACTTCCCTCATAATCAATCTTTCTCAATCAAAGATCATGAAGGAAGAAGCCCTTTTAGCGGAAAATGTTTCTACTTGAATCGTTCTACTGAGAAAAAACCATCTCTTCCAAAGCAGATTGCGATAATCTTTCTGGAAGAATAAGCGGAGCTTTGTTCCCCGCAGGGTAATACACATAAGAAGGTACACTGGCTCGGCCTAAACGAGCGAGTTCTTCTGTAATTTTTGGATCTTTTTTCGTCCAATCTGCTTCTAAAGTAACTACGCCCTTAGCAGCAAAAGCTTGCATATTGGCATGAAGAAGAGGCTTATTGAGTTGACACGTTAAACACCACTTTGCAGTGAAATTTACAAAAACTGGAATCCCTTTTTCGCGTAAATCAGCTAGCTTTTCGGGAGAAAAAGATTGCCAATCAGAGCTATGTGCAGGAGGGACGTTCTCATCAAAATAACGGACACCTATAGAGGTAATCACTAAGGAACTTAAAATACAGAAAATGAATACAACGGAAGCAAGAAGCCGCTGATTACGCGGAGATACAAGGGTTCCCCATCTCCCTAGAATCCATGCACCTACAGCAGCCAACCACAATCCTACAAGAAGAATAGTTACAGCGGTTGCACTCGTCTCTACCCCAAAAATCCAGATAAGCCAAGTTGCAGTAGCAAGCAACATAAACCCAGTCAACTGTTTAAACGTACTCATCCAAGGACCAGGTTTAGGTAAAATGGCTAGCATCTTCGGAAAAGAAGCAAATAATAGATAGGGACTTGCCATTCCTAATCCTATAGCAGTAAAAATTGCCAGCTGCTTAACAAAAGACACTGCCATAACTAATCCAAATACAGAGCCAAGAAAAGGCCCAGTGCAAGGAGTTGTAACCAGGGTAGTCAACATCCCATTGAAAAAAGCTCCCCAGATCTGATTCTTCCTTACCGATGCCCCTCCCTCTTCTTGCAATTTTTTCCCTAGGCTCAGACAAATTATTCCCATCTCAAAAACGCCTAACGAACTCAGAGCAAATAAGAAGAAGACAATAATTAAAACGGCAACAAACATGGGTTCTTGAAGCTGGAATCCCCATCCAATATTTTGCCCTAAAACCTTTAACAAAAACGCACAAAAAGCGAGTCCCCAAAAGCTTACAATAGCCCCTAAAGTAAACCCAATCCCTCCAATCACAGAGGAAGAATGGTGATCTGCCGCCGATTTAATTAAACTAAATACTTTCAAAGTAATCAGAGGCAATACACAGGGCATGATGTTTAATAAGATTCCACCAATGAAAGCCATAAGAAGAATAGAGAGAAACCTCCAGCTCAATGCCGAAAGCTGTTCGACTTGATTCTCTTCTACTTGATACGAAGCGACTACTTTCCCTGCATCATCCTTGAATATAAGAATCCCCGACAACCCAATACCCTTAGGCATATTTCCTTCAGGATGTTTCAACTTCCATATGTACGTAGTCGCTTGCTCAAGAGGAACCTCTTGAGCATAAGCAAAATCTCGCGTGTTTTCAGCAATGAACCATGCCTGGGTTGCCCGATCCGCTTTCCCTGCTGGCACAAGAACATCTAAGCCATCAGGCTGATAAGAAATCTTTATGGCAGCATCCAAAGGTCGAGGTTGAGCCGCTAACGCACGGGAAAAAGTGAATGTCTCTTTACTATTAGGAATTAACGGCCCCTCATCTATAGGAATCACAAGAACCCTTGACGAAGAACCTGGGAGACAAGATGCACCGCAAGACAACCATTCAACTTGCGCTTTTATCTCCAATGGACGCGTTTCTATCTCTTTAGAAACGCGAATATCCGCAACCACCATTGTAGAATGTTTATAACCAAAATAAACAACCCCATCCTCTTCGAAAATCTCTGGAGTCGGCCAATGTTCCTCCAGCAACCTACATCCTGATGGCAAATCCCAAGAAATGCGCAAAGGCATTCCAAGCTTCCCTGGATTTTTCCAGTAGATATGCTCTCCTTCTGGAATAGCAATCAATACTCCGATACGAAGCACTTCTCCTTCAATAGCTTGTTCGCTTTCACTAACAAGTTCTACTGTAGGCGTAGCTCTTCCACTATTTTCTTCTACACCAAAACAAGACGTATAGCTGAACAGCAAGCAAAGAAAAAATCCATACCATTGCCGAATCATAAACACAACACTCTCTCCGGTTTAGCAAATCATCAAACAACAGAAGAGTTGTTTTTGTTTTTGCAATTCATTACATACCAAAAAGGATCTTGGTTCTATACAAGAAATTTGTTAGGATCGTCTAGGAACTCGTTGGTTAGGTCTACGTCCTTATGTTCCAACTCGCAAATAATCCCATCATTCAGTCCTTTCAAGAAGCCGATCTTTTTGGAAAGGTCATTTTCTTTTCGCTGTTCGCTCTTTCGATATGTACATGGACAGTCCTTCATCAGAAACTCTCCATTCAAAAGAAATTTCTAAAATCAGGGAAATCTTTAAAAGAGTTTTTAATAAAAAATCGTCATTCTCCTCTCTCCTTAGATATTCATCCTGAATCCACGCCTTTTACAGACCTCTATTTTACTATCAAACGTGGAACCCTGGAATTACTAGATAAGAATAGACAGTTGGCTCCAGAACGAACTCCTTTGCTTTCCGTGGAAGATATTCAATCGTTGGAAACGCTTTTTAATGCAGTGATGCCGAAATATAGAGCTCTCTTAAATAAAAATAACTTCATTCCAGCAACGACCATTAGTCTCGCTCCTTTTCTAGGACTATTAGGGACCGTTTGGGGGATTCTATTAGCTTTTGCGCACATTAGTACCGGACAAGCCAATGGGACGATCATGATGGAAGGCTTAGCAACAGCATTAGGAACAACTATTGTAGGGCTATTTGTTGCCATCCCCTCACTAGTAGGTTTCAATTATCTACGCGCCCACGCCTTCCAAGTCTCTCTGGAAATCGAGCAAACTGCTTTTCTTTTACTTAACTCTATTGAAGTCAAATATCGACAAACTAGCTTATGAAACGCTTCGTTTACGAAGATCTAGAAGAAGACCCTAGTGTCAGTCTTACTCCTCTGATCGATATCGTCTTTGTAATTTTGATGGCGTTCATGATCGCCATGCCTCTTATTAAAATTGATCGTATCTCTTTAGCCACAGGATCTTCCTCACACCAAGCCTTTAAAAAACAAGAGTCTCAGCAAGCTGAAATTAAAGTGTTTCGAAACCATACCATTACTCTCAATGACCTTCCTATGTCTCTCCAAGAGTTACGCTCGCAACTAACAGTCATCCATGCGCAACACCCTAATATAGTTCCGCTGCTCTTACAAGACGGTGATACAGCTTTCAAACTGTATCAAGAGATCAAATCGACTATCGAAGAAGCCGGATTTCAGGAACTTCATATTGCTTTGAAGAACTAACTATGCCAAAATTTCAATATGCCCCTTTTCTTTGCACTTCTATAATCATCCATATTGCTCTTGGAGGAATGCTCTTTTTCTCCGCGCCTCAAAAAAAGAAGCCTCGTCTCTCCCCTTTTAAAGAACGTATCGTCGCCCTACCCCCTGAACCTAAAATCACTACCACTTTACAGACTCCCTCTCCACAACCTATTCGTAAACCGGTAAAAAACGCTCCAGCTCCCGAGAAAAAAGCTGCAAAACCTCCCGTGATCTCTAACCCTCAAAAATCTCCTCAAAAACCAAACAAAGCGAGTCCTACGCCGCGTAATGAGACACCAGAGAAAAAACAAGCTACTCTCAAAAAATTAGCTCAACTAGCTAATCAGCTGGCCGAAGAGGCTGAGACACAAGAATCCTACATCGCACAATTTTCTTGGCCTGCTCAAGCGCAAGTTCTTACTGAAAACACATCCTATCAGCAAGATGCCTTCTGTGCTTTATTTCAGCAGTACGTGAGTCTTCCTTTCCCTGGAGAGGTTCGCCTAAAACTAGAATTTTCTAGTGAAGGCGCTCTTCTCCATTGCTCAATCTTATCTACTATTAGCCATGCTGATAAACAACATATCCTGAACCAAATTCAGAAAATTCCTTTTCAATCTTTCTTTAGCGCATACAAAACCTCGAAAAATATCGTTTTTCATATTAGACTGCAGGGAAATTCTGCTTGATGAAAGGCTCCGTTGTGTTTCTCCGTTCTCTTCTCTGTCTACTTTGTCTTCTCCCTTCCACTCTCCACTGTGAAGATTTGGAAATTCATGTACGATCGGAAAGCTCTCTCCTTCCAATCGCAGTCTCTTTGCTCTCATCACCAAAAGACTCTCGTCAAGCTTCCTATCTTGCATCCCTCCGAGACTTATTTGCTCGCGATTTGGCTTTAGGAGACCTGTTGGCGCCTACAAAAGAGCTGGCTCCGCAAACGATCTTTATAGAAGCGTCCTATCCAGAACTGATTTTTTCTTTAAAAAAAGAGGGTAAAGGATCTCAAAAAATTTTCTCTCTAGAGCTCTCTGGAGATCCTTCTAAAGATCATCAAGCGATTCATGAGGCTGCAGATCGCATCCATTTTCTTCTTACACGCGTTCCTGGAATTAGCTCAGGAAAAATTATTTTTTCCCTATGTGCTACAAACTCTTCCACAGAATTAAAACAAGGGGAACTCTGGTCCGTTGATTACGATGGACAACATCTTTACCCACTTACCAATGAACATTCCTTATCTGTAACTCCAACCTGGATGCATATCAGTCACATTCCCGCTTATATGTATGTTTCCTACAAATTAGGGGTCCCAAAAATCTTTCTGAATACTCTGAACCAGCCTGCAGGGAAAAAAATCCTTGCTATGCAAGGGAATCAGTTTATGCCGACTTTCTCTCCTAAAACTAAACTCCTCGCCTTTATTTCTGATAGAGACGGCAATCCTGATCTTTTTGTACAATCATTCTCACTAGCTACCGGAGCAATTGGCACACCAAAAAAACTCCTAAATGAAGCTTTTGGAACACAAGGAAACCCTTCCTTTAGCCCTGACGGCACCCGTTTAGTTTTTGTTTCTAACAAAGACGGAACGCCTCGTATTTATCAGATGCAAATCTCTCCCGAACAACATTCTCCTCGCTTACTAACAAAAAAATATCGAAATAGCAGTTGCCCAACATGGTCTCCAGATGGTAAAAAAATAGCCTTCTGCTCAGTCATTAAAGGTGTCCGTCAGATTTGTGTGTATGATCTGGCTTCAGGAAGAGATGAGCAATTAACTACATCTACTGAACATAAAGAAAGCCCTTCTTGGGCTGCGGATAGTAACCACCTTGTTTATAGTGCCGGATCTTCCAATACATCCGAACTATTCCTGCTGAGCCTAATTACCAAAAAAAGTAGGAAAATTGTTATAGGATCAGGAGAGAAACGTTTCCCATGCTGGGGAGCATTTCCTTCACAACATATAAAGAAAACCTCATGAGAAAGACTATTTTTAAAGCGTTTAATTTATTATTCTCCCTTCTTTTTCTTTCTTCATGCTCTTATCCTTGCAGAGATTGGGAATGCCATGGTTGCGACTCCGCAAGACCTCGTAAATCCTCTTTTGGATTCGTACCTTTCTACTCCGATGAAGAAATTCAACAAGCTTTTGTTGAAGATTTTGATTCCAAAGAAGAGCAGCTGTACAAAACGAGCGCACAGAGTACCTCTTTCCGAAATATCACTTTCGCTACAGATAGTTATTCTATTAAAGGAGAGGATAACCTCACGATTCTTGCAAGCTTAGTTCGTCATTTGCATAAATCTCCTAAAGCTACGCTATATATAGAGGGCCATACAGATGAACGTGGAGCTGCAGCTTATAACCTAGCTTTAGGAGCTCGTCGTGCGAATGCTGTAAAACAATACCTCATCAAACAGGGAATCGCTGCAGACCGCTTATTCACTATTTCTTACGGAAAAGAACATCCTGTTCATCCAGGCCATAATGAATTAGCTTGGCAACAAAATCGTCGTACTGAATTTAAGATCCATGCTCGCTAATCGCTTATTCTTAATAACCCTTTTAGGGTTAAGTTCGTCTGTTTACGGCGCAGGTAAAGCACCGTCTTTGCAGGCTATTCTAGCCGAAGTCGAAGACACCTCCTCTCGTCTACACGCTCATCACAATGAGCTTGCTATGATCTCTGAACGCCTCGATGAGCAAGACACGAAACTACAGCAACTTTCGTCAACACAAGATCATAACCTACCTCGACAAGTTCAGCGACTAGAAACGGACCAAAAAGCTTTGGCAAAAACACTGGCGATTCTTTCGCAATCCGTCCAAGATATTCGGTCTTCTGTACAAAATAAATTACAAGAAATCCAACAAGAACAAAAAAAATTAGCACAAAATTTGCGAGCGCTTCGTAACTCTTTACAAGCTCTCGTTGATGGCTCTTCTCCAGAAAATTATATTGATTTCCTAACTGGTGAAACCCCGGAACATATTCATATTGTTAAACAAGGAGAGACCCTGAGCAAGATCGCGAGTAAATATAACATCCCCGTCGTAGAATTAAAAAAACTTAATAAACTAAATTCGGATACTATTTTTACAGATCAAAGAATTCGCCTTCCGAAAAAGGAATAGCTGCTCTTTTCTAGATAATAAACAAAGTCTGCTGTAGGATCCCCAATTAAGGAACTAACTAGCATGTGGGATGAAATTTACTGTTGCAGTGTTTGGCGAAGCAGAGAAGGGAAGCTTTGAGTCTGCATACCTCTGCTCTTCACTAACAGATCTACATAACAACTTTGGTCATGGACGAGACTCGCCCTCAGGTATTTCGCTTGCTGTGCAAGCTATTATGCAGGGATACGACATACTATTCTTTAGAGTCAAGGAAGAAGGCTTCTTTATTGATAGCTATTTCTTTGGCCTTCATTTCCTTAATACTCAGACTTCACTAACTAATATCATCGCCTTAGCATTGCCTGGTGTCGGAGACTTCAACATTATTGAAGCCTCGCTGGCTCTCTGCAGAAAATTAAAAAGCCTTCTTCTCTTTTCAGATCAAGATCTGTACGACTTTCTTACCTTCAAAGATGCTTAATCCATCGTCTGGAAATATTCTTTTAATCCCTCTTCAGAAGGCACCATTCCACGCTCTCCAGAACGCCAGTTAGCTGGACAAACCATTCCGTGGTTCTCAAAGAAGATCAATGAATCTAAAATACGCAATTCCTCGTCAATGGAACGCCCTAAAGGAAGATCATTGATAACCGCATGACGAACAACCCCATATTTATCGATAAGGAAAGTCGCTCTTAAAGCGAGCGATCCTTCAGGATTCAAAACACCAAAAGCTTCTGATATTTTAAAAGAAGGGTCTGCTAACAGAGGATATTCTGTTCCCTCTATTCCTCCTGCATTTCTCGCTACAGCGAGCCAACGAGAATGTGTCTCAATGTCGTCAACGGAGCAACCAAGCACGACTGCACCTCGCTCTTCAAAATCTACCAATCTATCTTGAAAAGCATGCAATTCTGTAGGACAAACATAGGTAAAATCTTTAGGATAAAAGAAGAGCACTACATACTTACCACGAAAGTCTGCTAGAGAGATTTCTTTCTCTTCTCCACAAACAACGGCTTTACCAGAAAAATCCGGAGCCTGTCTTCCAACTAGTGATCCCATAATACTCCTCCTAGAAAGAAACAACGCACCAAAGAGGATTTGAACCTCTGACCACCTGGTTCGTAGCCAGGTACTCTATCCACTGAGCTACTGGTGCATAAAAAACTATAGGGCAGGAGGATACCATGCTTTCGCTAAATGATCAAGAAATTCTCCTCAGAAATAGAAAAAACCTTCTATTAAAGAATGTTTTAACAGAAAACTATTGTTATTCTTCAGAATTTTCCTCTCTCAACATCGGCTCCTGCGAAGCTATAAAGAGCGCAGATGTTAACAACAGACCAGTCGTCCCCACTGCATGACTTAAAGCATACTGAATACAAGAGGCTCCATCACAAATCCCTTGCGAAACATATCTTCCACAAATCCAGAAACTCCGTTAAATCCTACTCGCCAGTCCGCTTGAGAGAAGACTTCAGAGAACACCTCCTCCTCCACTCTTCTGCTGCGAGTAACAATGGCACGAAAAGGCTTCTCTGCGGCACTAAGCACAGCAAGAAAACCAAAACGCTCACTAGGAGAAAGAGCAAGCGGAACAGAAATTTCTCTTGCCGCTCGAATGAATGCGCACCCACCTCCAGGCAAGCATCCTGATCGTAAAGATTCTGTCATGGCTCGTATAGAAGAGGTGATATAACCTATCTCCTCCTGAGGAATACAGTCTGCAGCAATATGAATACATACTTCGCCTGAAGAAAGCCTTGCCAATCTCCTTCTCAACCTAGCGCTAGCCTCTTCTTCCTGTGAGAAACTCAATTTATCCTGTAAAAAAGCACAGTGTTCTGCCATTCTCTGCTTATTGTCTGTTTCTCTAGGGACACAAAGACTGGTAGAAGAAACACAAATTCCTGCTACAAAGCCTAATCGATTTGTGATTCTCTCTTCCTCGCTGTCTTCGAAATCCATTTCTGAGAGCAATGTAGCTCCGGTTAATACCGCAATGTCCTCTAAAGATTCCCGGGCGTGCTTCCCAGATACTTTCACAGCACAGACAGGGAAAACCCTCTCTATTTGATTCATTTCCAGCATAGCTAATAATTCTTTATCAAAAGCTTCTGCTAAAATCACAAGCGGTGTTTTCCCTGCCTGAACAACTGATTGAAGAAATGTTAAAAAAGATGGGTTCGAATAATGCAGCGGCTGTTCACTAACTAAAATATAAACCTGGCTATATTCTACCGTTCCTGTTTCCGCATGCGTAATAAAGTAAGGAGAAGCATATCCAAAATCCCACACAGCATGCTCTTCGGCATGCCAGTATGTTTCATGCTCTTCATGTTCTTCTACGATATAGTAACCGTTCTTCCCTCCATAACCCACTGCGCTAGATAAAACAGACGCGATTTCGCTATTACAACGTCGCGCGATACTGGATACATACACTGTATGTTCCAGATCGCTTAGAGGAAATGTTTCTCTATAAAAAACCTCTTGGATTTTCTTTTCCGCAAGAAGCATTCCTCGATGGATTTCATGAGGATCCAAACCTTTCTGGATACCTGTCATGCCCTCCGCTAATAACGCTTCTATTAGTAAAGCTGTGGTTTTTGCCCCATCTCCGAATCGCATACGAGTTCGCAAGGCAGTATCTCGGATGAGTTTCATACCTATATTTTCAAAGACATCTGGAAACAGAATATCCTTCAGCATACTCTGACTATCTTGCGTTGTCCGCGTATCCTGGACATTATGAACAATCGTGCTAAACCCATAAGGACCGATTGTCTGAGAAAACATATGAGATATTACACGCGCGGCGCGAAAGACTGCCTGTAAACCTTGTTCTTGGTCTCGAAAACTATTAGACAAATCCTATTCCTCTATCAGCTGCAGTCTTGGATATAGAAAGGCGATTTATTCTTGTCAAACAACCATCTTTGGATATCTATCGAGCATATTCTGGGAGAAGGAAGGGTTGTCGCTGTTCTATAAATTGTTTTCTACCTTCCGCACACAGAGTTCGTAACGGCCATGTGATATACTTTTTGTGTAAACAGACATTCAAAAATTCCGAATGCCCTAATAAATTTTGAATTGCCTTACGTCGAGGCACTAACCGATCTAATAATAAGAAGGCTTGCTCTACCTCTTTAGGGTATAAAGTTTTCAAAACTCCCAAAATCACACTTTGTGTTTCCATAGGAAGAAATTGTTTAGGATCTTGAAGTACGACCAAAACTCCAGAACACATTTCCATTTTAAATTTCCCAAAAAACGGCTCATACATAAAAGGAAGAAAATGGACGCCTGGTAGCCGCGCTTTATTTAACTCCTGAGCGACCTTACACCCATCCATCCAGGGAGCCCCTAAAACTTTAAAGGGAAGCGTATAGCCTATCCCTATGTTTGTGATAGATAAAGCTCCTATAATACCTGTTGTAGCGTAAAAATATGCAGACTGCGCATCTGGAATCTGAGGACTTGTAGGAACCCAAATCAATCCTGTATCAGCAAAAATCATGGAGCGCTTCCACCCTTGCATAGGGACAACTGTCACCGAGGCATTGGGTGCATATCGAGCTCGATACAATAAAGCTAGTTCACCTGGTGTCATCCCATAGCAATAGGGAATCGCAGGGAAAGCCTCTTTATCAGGGAGAGGGCCATCGACAAGATTCCCTCCCATAGGATTGGGACGATCCAGAACAATTAATTCCTTCTTGCTGCTCGCAGATGCTTTTACGACTTGCAACAATGCAGAAATGAATGAATAGGACCGCACACCAATATCTTGTACATCGTACACAAAAACATCGCAGGCCTCAATGACTTCAGCAGGAATCTCTTTAGAAGCAAATAGAGAAATGACTGGGATATCTTCTAAGATAGGATCATATCCTGGTGTCTCAGCAATGGATGCCCCAAAATACCCATGTTCTAGTGTGCATAAAGCACTGAGCTTACAAACCCCTTTATGCTTGTTAAAAACACAAAGCGAATGTTCCCCTTGTCGATTAATGGCTGCACTATGAGAAATCAATGCAACCCGCTTGCCACGTATTTTCTCAAGATATTTTTCTTCTTGAAACACGCGTTCCAAGCCTACCTGTACAAGAGCATAGCTCACATTAGGAAATAGTAGCGCAAGGATCACTAGCTTACAGATTGTTTTCATAATCTCCTTTGGATCTCTCTTTGACAAGGGAAACCTTATCTTCCTGATTTTTGTTTTTTTGATCTACAGCAACCCTGTTGGAAACCTCTTAAAATAAAAAAGCTTAGTGAAAGAAAATTCTTATCGCCGCTATCATCCTGCCCATACTCTCTATACAGAGGTGCTGTTTCTTTTTTTTGTCATCCAAAGGGATTTTTATGAAAATTCTTATAGCCAGTTCTCATGGATATAAGGTGCGCGAAACCAAGGTTTTTCTAAAAAAACTAGGAGAGTTTGATATCTTCTCGCTTGTAGACTACCCATCCTACCACCCCCCTAAGGAAACTGGCGAAACCCCAGAAGAAAATGCTATTCAGAAAGGCTTATTTGCAGCTCAAACCTTTCGTTGTTGGACTATTGCTGATGATTCTATGCTTATCATTCCAGCTTTAGGTGGACTCCCAGGAAAATTATCCGCTTCTTTTGCTGGAGAACAGGCAAACGATAAAGATCATCGCAAAAAACTTCTTGAGAACATGCGTCTTTTAGAAAATACTATCGACCGATCGGCTTATTTTGAATGCTGCGTCGCTTTAATTTCTCCTTTTGGAAAGATCTTCAAAGCTCACGCCTCTTGCGAAGGAACGATTGCGTTTGAGGAACGCGGTTCCTCAGGGTTTGGATATGATCCTTTGTTTGTAAAACATGACTACAAGCAAACTTATGCCGAATTACCAGAGGCAATTAAAAACCAAGTTTCTCACAGAGCAAAAGCATTAGTCAAATTACAGCCCTATGTGGAAACGGTTCTCGCAAATCACTTACTCGCGGGGAAAGAGAGTCTCTAAAGACCTCTCTAAACTAGAACGGATTTCTTGCATCTCTGTAAGAATCTGCTCTGCTCTCGCGAAATCCGCTTCGAGCTTTGCATTGACCAAAGCTCCCTCTTGAAGATTTTGTGTTGCTAAAGGCATCTCTATACTCACTGCGGATTTCGCAGTTAAGCGATGCGTAGGGCTAAAAGAACACGTCTGAATCCCGTCGATCATTCTATCTTCCAATTAATCATCGTCTTTCCCTGTTTTTTAAGCAGATAATTAATTTTTGAAAAGTGGCAACACCCAAAGAACCCTCTATGTGCAGCCAGTGGAGACGGATGCGGGCAAGCAAGAACCGCATGTTGATGCTTAGTCTGGAAAAGCAGATTACATTTTTGCCGCGCAGCATTCCCCCATAAAACAAAGATTACGTGCGTTCTATTTTGAATTAATTTAGTCACAATAGCATCGGTAAAACGTTCCCATCCTCGTCCTGCATGAGAGAAGGCTTCCCCTGCGCGAACTGTGAGCACGGTGTTCAAAAGAAGAACACCTTGATCTGCCCAGGCTTGCAAACACCCAGATTCATTACGAATCCCTAAATCGGTATGGAGTTCCTGAAAAATATTACGCAAAGATGGAGGTAATGCCTGCCCTCTAGGAACACTAAAACTCAAGCCGTGCGCCTGCCCTTCTCCATGATACGGATCTTGTCCAAGAATCACTACCCGCACTTGATCGAAAGGAGTACTCTGCAAAGCTGCAAAAACATTTTCTTTTTTAGGGTAGATCGTTGCTTGTGCGTATTCACTTTTTAAAAAAGCAAGCAACTGGGACCAATAAGGCTGAGACCATTCATCTTTAAGCTGTTCTTGCCAAGACGGGGGGAGTTGCTCTATAGTAAAAGCCTCGTGCATACACTCTCCTTAATCTAAGGCATAGAGTATATGCATTCTCGAAAATTTTCTTCGAACCCGAAAATATATATTACATACGTATGCTTACATCCGAATTAAATGCAGCACAAGTTACTGCCGTCACGGCGCCACTACAACCAGTCCTGGTCTTAGCTGGAGCTGGAGCAGGGAAAACTCGAGTAGTCACTCATCGAATCCTTTATTTAATAGAAGAATCCCGGCTCGATCCTAAACAAATTTTAGCTATTACGTTCACGAACAAAGCAGCTAACGAACTAAAAGAACGTGTCCAATCGCAATGTCGTGAGCTAGGATATTCAGACGTACCTATGGTAAGCACATTCCATAGTCTTAGCGTTTATATCCTGCGACGCTCTATTCATTTGTTAGATAGACAGTCGAATTTTGTTATTTATGATCAGAGTGATTCTGAAAAATTAATTAAGCAATGCTTACGCAAGCTGAACCTCGATAAAAAGCTTTGCAATGCAATGCAATTTACTATCTCTCAAGCAAAAAATCGCTTGCAGAGTCCTGAAGATCTCGATTCCAAAGAATATCCAGACCCTACTCGCACCGTTTATGCTGAATACCAAGAACAGTTACGTGCTGCGAACGCTCTAGATTTCGATGATCTGTTATTCCTAACAGAAAAACTGTTGCGCACACCTGAAGTCCAGCAAGAATACGCTAATCATTGGAAAGCCTTGTTGATAGATGAGTATCAAGACACCAACCACGCGCAATATCTCATTGCCAAACGTCTTGCTGCGGCTCATAACAATATCTTTGTCGTTGGAGATCCCGACCAATCTATATATTCTTGGAGAGGCGCCAACATCTCTAATATCTTAAACTTTGAGCAAGATTATTCGCAGGCTTTAGTTGTTCGCTTAGAAGAAAACTATCGTTCTTGTGGGACCATCCTAGAAGCCGCTAATGCTCTGATTCAAAATAATTCTGCACGCTTAGAAAAAACATTGCGTAGTGTAAAAGGGCCTGGAGATAAAATTTTCTGTTTTACAGGGAAAAATGACCGCGATGAGGCAGAGCAAGTCTTAGAGGAAATCTCTAATCTTCATTCCTATAAAGATATCCCTCTCTCTGACATTTGTATTTTATATCGAACGAACTTTCAGTCTCAATCGTTCGAAGCGGCTCTTCTTAAGCGAGGTTATCCCTATGAAATTATAGGTGGCATTTCCTTCTACAAGCGTAGAGAAATCCAAGATATTCTTGCTTTCCTTCGCTTATTTTCTAATAACTACGACATGGCAGCCTTTGAGCGAACCATTAGCCTGAAAAAATGCGGTATTGGAGCTACCACATTAGCCGCTCTTATGAACTATGCCAAAACAACAGACCTACCTATATTGCAGGCTTGTTGGGACGTATTAGAGAAAAAATCTATCCGTTTAACTAAAAAACAACAGCAAGGGCTTTTCTCTTATTTGACTCATTTCCATCAAATGGAGCAGCTATACGGAAACTGCGATCTTCATGAATTCATCAATGAAACGATCCGCATCACGGATTACCTCTCCATCCTCAAAGAAGATCCTGAAACCTATGAAGATAGAAAAAACAACTTAGAGCAATTATTAGCAGAAACGCAAACATGGGGTAAAAGCAGTGAAAACTTGCCTGGTTTCCTAGAAGATCTAGCTCTAAAAAGTTCCGCAGATGAAACAGCAAGTTCCCATGATCGCCTCAAGCTCATGACGATCCATAACAGTAAAGGGTTAGAGTTTCCTGTAGTCTTTCTGGTAGGTCTTGAAGAAAACCTTCTTCCTCATGCCAACTCGAAAGGTATGCATGAAAATATTGAAGAGGAACGGAGATTGTGTTACGTGGGAATTACCCGAGCACAAGAGTATCTCTATTTATCTCGAGCAAAAACCCGATTCCTTTGGGGAACGGAACGCACCATGGTCCCCAGCAGATTTATTAGCGAGCTTCCGAGGGCTCTTTTAAAATTTGTTTAACCTATGTTGCATCAGCATCAAACAGCATCTGTAGCTCTTTGTCCTGCTTTACATCTTCAACAGGGACTGGATATGCTACAGATGCCAGTTGCTGAACTCGCAACATTTGTGTCCCAGCAAATCACTATCAATCCCTGTTTTGATCTCGATAGCTTAGATTCTCCTCCAGAATCTTTTTCGTTTTTCCCTATTAGCGAACAGCATCCTTTTACAGAAACTCTATCCGCATACCTTCTTCGGCAAATTGATACCAATTTTGCCTCTTCTCAGGAACGTACTATAGCTCAGTATATTGTAGGCAACCTCTCCCCAGAAGGACTCTTTTTAGAAAATCCTAGTCTTGTGGCTGCAGATTTAAACGTCTCCGAACACCTTTTCCACAAGGTATGGCAACGTATCCAACAATTACATCCTTTAGGAGTCGGAGCGCCTTCCCTACAGTCCTACTGGGTATCGCTACTACAGACATCTCCCCATAAGGAGGCTTTAGCTATTATTCGCAACCATTTCCCTAGATTAGCTCGTTGTGATTTCACTACTATCGCTAGGAAAATGCATGCAACCACAACAGAGATTCTTACGTTTCTTAGACACGCTTTTGCTTCCATCCCTTGGTGTCCAGCAGCAGGCTTTTCCGAGACACTTCTCCCCCCTGCTCCAGCGCTTCCTGATGCCTACCTTTCCTTCTCGCGAAACTCTTCTTGGGATGTCTCTATTAATAAAGATTGTCTCCCCTCTATTAGACTCAACAACACCGTACTAGATATCTATCCTTCTCTTCCTCGTGAAGAGAAAGACCACCTATCGCAACAAATCCGAGCAGCAAAACAATTGCTTCGCAATGTAAAAAAACGAGAAGAAACGTTATTGGCTATCCTTCGAGTTCTCATCCCCTACCAAGAAGAGTTCCTTCTTAAAAAACGCACCTCTCCTAAAGCTTTTTCTGTAAAACAAATAGCTCGCGAACTCTCTCTTCATGAAGCTACCGTTTGTCGTGCCATTGATAATAAAACGTTAGCAACCCCTGTTGGATTACTCCCTATGCGATCGCTATTTCCACAAGCGGTTGGATCCTGCCCCGATCAATCTAAAGCAACTATTTTGCATTGGATCCACCAGTGGATTTCTACAGAAAAACATCCTCTATCTGATGCAGCTATTAGCCAAAAAATTATTGAGAAGGGCATCCCCTGCGCACGACGCACAGTAGCCAAATATCGTTCGCAACTGAATATCCTCCCTGCGCACCAACGCAAACACCTATGCTCTGTTTTAACAACAACACGCACAGAGAATTCTCGACATACTATCTAATCGGATATGTAAAGCTGCTTTACATCCCTTGAACTAGAAATAAAATGGAAATAAAAAGCCCAGAACAACTTCTCTTGTTCTGGGCTGACAGAAGCTGTCAGATCATTTTAATAAGATTGATGACAACTACAACAAGTTCCTGGATCCAAAAAAGAATCTAAAAAGCCATACAAAGATTGCGTTACTTCTTGCGATGCCTCTAACACTTTATCAGCGTCATCTTTGAGAAGCTTCTCAATGAGCGCTTTTTCTTCTCTAGCATGCCGCACATCCGCTTCTTCATGTTCTGTGAAATATGCATAGTCTTCAGGATTGGAAAATCCAAAGTACTCAGTCAATCCACGAATTTTCTCTCTAGCGATACGTGGAATTTGACTCTCATAAGAATACAAAGCAGCCACTCCTGCAGCTAAAGAATCTCCTGTACACCACCGCATGAAAGTAGCTACTTTCGCTTTTGCTGCTTCACTAGGCTCATGAGCCTCTAACTCTTCTGGAGTAACTCCTAGAGCAAACACAAACTGCTTCCACAAATCAATATGATTAGGGTAACCGTTCTCTTCATCCATCAAGTTATCTAACAATAACTTACGCGCCTCTAAATCATCGCAACGACTATGAATCGCAGATAAATATTTAGGAAAGGCTTTGATATGTAAATAATAGTCTTTGGCATACGCCTGTAATTGCTCTTTAGTAAGCTCCCCCTTCGACCATTTCACATAAAATGTGTGTTCTAGCATATGCTTATTTTGAATAATTAAATCTAACTGATCTAAAAAATTCATAAACACCTCCATCATTTCTTTTCTTGACTCCACGTAACCGCTTGCAAAAAAGGTCCGTATAAGTCCTCTGTTTCATCTATGCGCAAAGAACAATACTCTTCTCGAGAAGTAGGATGTGAATGGTAGACCATATTAGGTGCCTGCTCTATCACCGCTAACGGTGTTTGCTCATTCCCCTCTCCCATACAAACAACAGCCGCAACTGCTAAGGCATCTACAAGATTACTTTGCGTCATCTGTAAGGGACGACCGAAACAATCTAGCGATCCTATATAGTTGTGTAATGGAGAAAATCCATACCAACACAGCCCGATACCCAGTACTCCACGCCGCATTGGAGTAGTATGGCTATCTGTAATGATTACGCCTAGCTCTTTCACTCGAAAATAATTTCTTAACCATTCTCCGATGCGATTACACGATCCCAAAATATCTTTAGGATATAAAACAAAAGGCTGGTCCGTATTCGATTCATCAATCCCTGCAGAAGGAATCAAAATACCTTCTTTTTTCGTTAGATATATCCCGCTTTTCTCACAAAACAAATAAGCATCCGCTTCTTTTTTTATCAGCTCTGCTTTGCACATTCTTGCATCAGCGACAGCGCCTTCACATAAACTCACAATCTTTGAAGAGACAACTACCACACTCCGTTCTTGCAGAGGCGGCAAAGCCTCTTGCAAGATCTCTTGAAGCGAATCATGTGCAAATACTTTACGTGTTTTGATCGGAGTTATTTTCATAATAATAAATACTGAAATCCTCTGTATTACAAATACATTCCTTCTTCCATCCTGATAATCGCGTGATAGGGAAGAAAGTATCGCCCCAATATTCCTTTTTGATATGTGTGACAAAACAAGCTTTCAGAAGGTTTTGTTGGAAAAAACTTTCAAAGAGCTCCGCTCCCCCAATTAAAAACGGATGATTCAAAGATAGTGTCCCATACTCTGCAAAGGAAGAAACTCCTATGCATTGTGGTGGATGCATCCTGCGAGAAAAGACAACGATATCCCGCCCATGCTTATACTTGTCTGGAAGAGACTCCCAAGTCTTTCGTCCCATAATGATGGGATGATTTCGAATGGTTTCTGCAAAAAAACGTAGATCTTCGGGATAACTCCAAGGGAGCTTGCCTAAAGCTCCCATCACTCCTCTGGGATCAATAGCAACGATACCTGTTGCTTGGATCATACAAACATACCAGCCCAAGCAGCAGCGGCTAAGGCACGTCTGTTACCTTCAACCTGATGCACGCGTAGATAATCAACTCCTCGATCATGAAGAGATACAGAACAGCCGATCGTTTCCCAATCACGATCGTTACTATTAAATCGGCCCAACATACTCAAACACGATTTTCTAGAATGGCCTATTAATACAGGACACTCTAAAACACGTTTAAACTGCTTTACTCCATCCATCAATAACATCGACTGAACGGGAGTCTTCCCAAATCCTATTCCTGGATCGAAAACAACTTGCCAACTTGTATCTAAACCTACTTGAGCAAATTGTTCTAACTGAGACTCTCCCCAACGCAACATTTGCTCAATAGGAGATTCTTCATAAGAAAGTACACAATCTGGTCTTGGAGGCAGCGAACACGAATGATTTATTAATAGCCGTAGCCCAAACTCCTTCGCCAAATGAGCCATTTCCAAAGAGCCTCCAGAAACATCATTGATCCAACGAATCGGAAATACTTCAACAGCTCGTCGAATAATCTCTGGACGAAATGTATCGATAGATACATCAGGGCATTGTTGAGCAGCCCCCCACCGCTCCGCTAATAAACGCAAAACAGGTTCTAGACGCTCCCACTCTTGTTCTACGCTTCCTAAATCTTTTACACGAGGATTGGTTGCTTGCGCCCCTAAATCAATAATAGAAGCTCCTTCTGCAAAGAGTCTCTCAGCATGGGCTGCGGCTCTTCTCGCCTCCAGAAACAATCCTGTATCGGAGATCGAGTTATCCGTAATATTAACAATACCCATAATTTGGGTAGCAGAACCGAAACTGCCTAACGCATCCTCCTCCGTCAATGGATAAATAGCAGCAAGCTCTGCAAACGTTTTCCCATTACAAGAAGATCCTTCCAAACGGAAACGACGATACGGACATAAAGAAGCTATCATAGAAAGAAGAAAAGGTCTTTCTAATACCTTAGGATGTGGGATTGTACATTTGTCACTATGATAAGAAAAAGCTTCGTCTCCATAGAAAAGCACATCAATATCAATCGGTCGAGGCCCCCATTTCAAAGAAGCATCTTGTCCAAAACGACTTTCTATCATCTTGATTTCTTCAATTAACTCGTCTGGAGATAGCTGCGTTTCCCCAATAACCACAGAGTTAAAATAAGGAAGATCCCATTCTTTCGGAGCCCCTTCTAACAACAAAGCCTTCGTCTCTAAAATCACAGAACTTTTTAAATTTCGGATCCCAGCCTTCTTTAAACTTGCATAAGCGCGTCTTATATGCTCATGCC